>JBBQVN010000034.1:0-30028 GCA_038211475.1 Terriglobales bacterium
AACTATAAGTTCACCGGCAAAGAGCGGGACTCGGAGAGCGGGCTGGATGAATTTGGAGCTAGGAACTACAGCAGCAGCCTCGGACGGTTCATGATCCCCGACTGGGCGGCGACGGCGACGGCGACGGCGGTGCCCTACGCGTATTTCGGCAATCCGCAGAGCCTAAACCTCTACAGCTATGTGCAAAACAATCCGACAACAATAGGCGACCCGGACGGGCATGCGGGCGATTACGCTCAACCGCTGCCCACCCCTGAGGCGCAGTCGGCGGCCTGTGACACGTGCGCCGAAGACACTAGCGGTGGCATATCGACAGGAGTAGAAGATAAGGCTGCCAAGCAGGCTGCCACGGCGCAAAATCAGAGCAACACTCAAACCCAACAAAATCCGCTCCCATCACCAGGTCAGAAAGTCCTCACACAGGTGGAAAAGCAGTTTCCGGACCTAAACGTTACCAACGTCAAAGACCTAAAAGCACATAACGGTCACGAGAATATTTCCGTAACAGGCAGCGCCACCAATGACCAGATGGCGCAGATCAAGAAAACTCTTGCGGATAATGCGGGCCTGTTCGGTCCTGGGTCAGGAATCAACATCGAGATTGGGAATGGCACGTACTCCCTGCACGTGGAGTTCGCCCAATTCAGCAGCTCAGGAGATACCAGCAGCGTCAGGTTCCAGTCACACATCGACCGGGGAAATCCAAACGCCGGTCCGGTCGGCCTATTCAAGCATGTGTTCGTGGATGGTCTTGTCGGGGCTGTCTTCCACCATAACGATCCGGGGCTTGACCCGCAATGAGGAGATACATTGTGCAGGCGCGAAATCTCGTTTCTTGGGCATACAGAGTGGCGGCATTCGGTCTCCTAATGGCGATTCCAATGACTGCGAAGCAAAAAGATGATTGGAAGAAGTACGAGCTGAACGTCGAGAATGTTCACGCGTGCGCGTTCACACCAGATGGCGCGGGAGTTGCGTTTCTGTACTGGAACAGCCATCTGATCTCGGAAAAGCCTTGGAAGGTTGTCTACACTTCCCACCTTGCTGTGTGGGATTTTAGGACAGGAAAAACCGAGGAAAAATCGAAATGGGACTACACGTCAAACGACGGGCATGACCCGTGGCCGACTAACCCGAGATATATCGGATTCACGGCGGATGGTCGCCGCCTCATCCTTTTTGACGCAGGCGAAACTCGTGTGTTTGACCTACCGAGCTATAAACCCGAAGACCGAATTGCCTTCGACTATCCCTCAGAGCAAACTTCACTGCGGGGGATCGTCTGGAACATCGTCGGATTCAGTGTGGCCCCTGACGGCTCTCGGGTTGCGGTTGGACTTTCCGATCCCGGAAATGTCGCGGGCGGATTCGTTCGCGTCTACGAGCTTTCATCAGGAAAGGTGATTCGAGAGTGGAAGCTTAGTGACGAGGTTAAGGCCGTCGCGAGTGTCGCTCTGTCGCCCGATGGCCAGCAAGTCGCGGTGAGTTGGCTTCCATCTGAACCTTCTTCCGATCCCGAAACATTCATTCCCTCAGGCACCGATAACATCCGTGTGATGGATGTGAAGACCGGCGAAACGCTTGCAGGAATGAACACGAAATACTTTGCAGGACCGGTACTGTTTGGGCCGAACGGGACACTGCTGACCGGCTCGATGAATGACGACCGGACCGGCTACAAATACGACACTGTCAAGATATGGGACAAGCGAACCGGCAAACTGCTTCGGGAGATCACCGACCCTCGCACGGGAGTACATTATCGGCTGGACTTCTCTCGGGACGGAAAGCTGCTTCTGGGATACACCGGAACCGAGAAACCGGTCGAGAACTTCGTGACAGTCGATACGCAGCAGTTTCAAATCTGGGATTTTACCTCGGGGCAGGTCGTGGCAAGCTCGCCACAGTTTGGGCCGAACAAGGATGAAATCCCTCGAATACAGCTCAGCGCGGACGGAAAGTTCGTGGTCGTGTGGTGGGGCGATGGATTCGCGAATCCCTTTGTGTACGCAGTCCCTCAGCACTGACCTTCAGGCTGGAGGTTGCCATCCCCGAACAGAGCTGCTGTTGGCGTTTGTAGACGGCCAGGGCGAGCGATCCCGGGAGCCGGTGAGGTCAGGGCACTCGGGTTGGCGAGGTGTTCTGAGAGTTTTTCTTTTAGCCGTGGATTGGGTCTTGGCCGCGCCGGTTTGTGGCGCGGCCTTGCCGTTTTGCCGGTGCCGATCCGTTCCTGCTTCCGGTGTGTCCCTGCCCGCTGATCTGGGCTGTACTCGGGGTCGGATTAGCCGCGCTTTCCGGTCCCGATTCCGGGGTCCATTCGTGGCCCGGCAGTGTGGCGATTCGGGCACGGCGAGGGGTGAGGTTCTGGTGGTTCGGAGGGTCGGGTTTGGCCGGGTTTGCCGTGGATGACTGCCAAGGTCAAAAACTGGCGCTGCTTTGCAGCGGGTGGAGGGGAGACACTCCACCCCTGAAAGGGTGCTGTGCGGTAACCTTCGGTTAGCGGAGGCGAACTTCTTGAAAACACGGCGGCTAAGAGAAAAATCCCGTCATCGCGGTTGCTGTCCGGCAACCTGAAGTTAACGCGCGCGAACTTGTTGTTCTTAAGCAGGGCTGCTAGTCTCGGCAGTAAAGCCGAGAGAGAAGCCCGGACATGGTGAAGCCGCCGCTGCGCACGAAATTCTTCCTCGCTCACTTTGAAACCGAATATGCGCAGCTGGAAACGGCGGCGCAGACGAGCGGGCAGACGCTCGGCAAGTGGTGGCGCGAGGTGATCCTGCGGGGAGGGTCGGCCAGCGCTGCAGAAATGCACAATCCAGCGCTGGCCGAGATCGTAGGGTGCGCTTGCTTCTGGTGAACGTGTTGCGGCCTCTGGCCGCAGGCGAGAAGCTGGCCCCCGAAGCGTTTGACAAAATGGTAGGGGAAAATGCGGGGACAGACGGGACATTCCCCCATTCTTCGGGAATCACGCCACTATCGTAAGGCTCATCCTCTGACGAGCCCGTTGCTGGCCTCTTGCGTAGCCCGACCTTTCGTGCTGCCAGCGGATGCGAGTCGATTTCTTTAGTTCCGCCACGAAATCTGCCTGTCCCCAAATGGTCGTCCGGTGTGTGTCAACCTCCGCGACTGGCGGACTTCGGTCTCCGACTCGGCCTCCGCCAGACACTGCCGAGAAAGGCCGTGAACTTCGGAGTACTCTCTCAGCAACCTAAGATAGATAAGCCGGCCGCCGGCAGTGTCGAAAATCACTAGTCGACCATTGCCGCGCTGCGTAACACGGTGTGGGACATCAACGACTACGACGCGCGGGAAGCGAGCCATTTCATCAAAGTAGCAGAGACGCTCCCAGCCTGCGGCAAAGGATGTTAGTTTTGAGGTTGAAGAAGTGGGGAATGTCCCGTCTGTCCCCGCATTTTCCGCAGATGCCCAAGCCCATCCGATCTGGACCAAGATCATGGGAGTTCACGGCTCGCCGGGCAATGCGTACGGGAATCCGCGAAACTTTGGAATGCAGATGAACTTCTCGCAGTGGCTATTCCAGTTGTACGCGAACCAGCAACAAAAGCCGCAGCCGGAGGCTTGCGTCGAAGTGGACGATGGCCTGGGCAATCACGGCAAGAGCTGCGACTGTAGTAAGTGAAATGCCAAGGAACCCAGGGGCCTGCACGTCTGTACAAGGAACGTTGGATGGATACAGCCGATCCCAACTCGATGCACCGATCCTGGTACTACTGGCTAACTTTAGTTCTTTCGGTCCTTGGAGCCTCGTGGGCACTCCTGAAATACGCTGGCTGGAGCGCGGTCTATAGTGGCAATTACGGCCTCCCTTCGGAAGCGTGGCGACTAAAAGAGGCGGGTTCCGAAGCTCAGCTTTACTGGTGGGTATTAGCGGCCTTGGCAGTCACGGGGACAATCGTGACCACCATACTCATCCCGCCTTTCAAATCGAAAACTCTTCCGGCTGGCTTGAAGGGGCTAAGCCGGTTTGTTCTGGCGGGGCTGCTCGTTGCTGGTTGCATCTTCATCGTGGCTTACGGACTGTCCGCAGCAGGACATTATCTGAAGTAGCTTACTCGGCTGGCACTGGGGGAATAGTTCCGCACGCTCGAATGGCTATCGAACCAACCGATGAGCTTCTGTCCGAACTCTTGAGGTGCAGCACTGACTGCCCCGCAGTGATCTGCATTAGGTACTTCCCATAAGACAACAGCAGGATTGCGCGCTGCGATCCGTCGAGAGTGGCGCACAGGGATGTGCTATCGTTCCGCCCATGGATCAAGAGTACCGGAACCGTGCTTACAGCGACCGCGTCTTCCGGCGAAACCCGCCTCAGATCAAGCTTGTACTTCCGCTCGCCATATCTAAATGCAGCCTCGACCACAGGGCATAGAACTGTTCGTCCGAGCCAAAGACCCGAGGGCTTGAATTTCGTCTCGGATCTGTTGATAACAATGGATTTAAATGGCGGAGAGGGAGGGATTTGAACCCCCGATACCCTTTCAGGTATGTCCGCTTTCGAGGCGGATCGTTTCAACCACTCACGCACCTCTCCGCGTGGAAAAAATAAAAGCCAGTGGCGAGTGGTCGGTCGCCGATCTAGCTACTCTGCGGGCTTTGCTCCCGGCGCCGCTCCCGAAAGAACGCTTGCACCAACTCCGCACATCGCGCCGCCAGCACGCCCGCCGTTACAACTGTCACATGGTTCAGAGCGGGATGGTTTAGCACCTGCATCACCGATCCCACGGCTCCCGCTTTCGCGTCATTCGCGCCGTACACCAGACGCTTCACCCGCGCATGCACCAGCGCGCCCGCGCACATGGCGCACGGTTCAATTGTAGCAAACAGCTCGCACTCGCTCAGCCGGTGGTTGCCCATGGCGGCCCCCGCCTCGCGCAGCGCCATCACCTCCGCATGCGCCGTAGGATCGTGGTCGCTCAGGTTCCGATTCCATCCCCTTCCCACCATCTTTCCCCCGCAGACCACGACCGCACCCACCGGCACCTCGCCCGCATCCAGCGCGCGTTGGGCGCAGCGCAGCGCCTCTTCCATCCACAATTCGTCCATAGGTCGCTCGTCTCAGCCTCGGGTTTCAGTGCAGGCTCTGATGATGATATAGTTTTCTGGTAATGGGCCTGCAAGAAATCGCGCGCAAACTCTTCCTGGTTGACCTGCTGAAAGGGCTTAAAGTCACCTTCAAGTATCAGGATCCCAGGGAGGTATATACCGAGCAGTATCCGCTGGAGCGGCCGCAGGTGGCCGAGCGCTATCGTGGAGCACCGCGCCTCAACGTCAACGCCGATACCGGAGAGACCCTCTGCATTGCCTGTGATCTGTGTGCTCTGGCTTGTCCCGAGAACCTGATTGTCGTTTCCAGCGAGCGCAACGAAAAGACCCGCCGCAAGGAACTTACCAACTTCACCTACGACCTAAGCCGCTGCATGTTTTGCGGCCTCTGTGAAGACGCCTGCCCCACCGACGCGCTGGAGCTGACCCAGGATTTTGAGCTCGCCGCCTACACCCGCGAGGGCATGATCTGGGATCGCGAAGCTCTGGAAAAGGGCCCGCAGCCCACCGTTTACAAGAAATAGGCTCTCAATTTTGCGTTCCGTCGTTGCTATCCCAAGGTCTCGGAGTTCTCCGTCCGCGCACCGCCCGCCAACCGTTTCTCAGGCAGAAAATACAGCGCGGGAATCAGCAGAAAAATCACGTAAGAACAGTCCACCGAGACATACGCGAGAGGAACGGTCATTGCATACAACGTTGCCGAAAAGAAATTCTTGGTTTGCGCCCGGCTATGATAATTGCTCATTTCGAAGTCGTGCCGGTACTGGCGCGCGAGTTCCGTCCGCAAGATGACAAAGGCCAACGCGCACAGGGTCAAATCCACTCCGTACAATGCGACGGGCAGCGGCTCCCGGTGGTTCTTGCCCATATAGTCGGTCACGAAGGGAATCAGCGACATCCAGAACAGCAGGTTAAGGTTCGACCACAGCAACCGTGCATTCACCTCTCGAACTGCATGCAACAGGTGATGGTGATTCACCCACATGATGGCCGCCACCATGAAGCTCAGGCCATAGCTCAGAAACACCGGCCATATTTTAAGCAGGGAAGCGAAGGTCGGCTCCGCCGGTGCATTCAGCTGCAACACCATGATGGTGACGATGATCGCGATCACACCGTCGCTGAAGGCTTCGACTCGTCCCGTCCCCATTCCGCCCTCGGTTCACAATAGCGCTGGCTGCTGTTGCGTCATGCAATGCAGTGCGCCAAAACCCCAAATCAGATCTCCGCAGTAAATGGGCGAAATCTCGCGGTCGGGGAACATCTCCGCCAACACGTTGAGCGCGACACGATCATTGGGATCGTTGAAGACCGGTACCAGCACCACCCTGTTAGCGATATAGAAGTTGGCATAGCTGGCCGGCAAGCGACGACCCGCGAAGATCACCGGTCGCGGCATCGGCAGCTCGACAATCTGAAACTGCGTACCTCGCGCATCCCGCGCCGCCTTGAGCCGCGTCAAATTGTGACGGAGAGGGGCCGCATTTACGTCCCGCGAATTGGGCTCCACCATGGTCAAGATTGTGCCCCCAGCAACAAATCGCGTGATGTCGTCCACGTGCCCGTGGGTGTCGTCGCCGGCAATGCCACGGCCCAGCCACACCACTTGCTCCATACCCAGATATTGGGCAAACACCTGCTCGTAATGCTTGCGCTTCATTCCAGGATTGCGCTGTTGAATCGGTGACAGCAGACATTCCTCTGTAGTCAGCAGAACTCCCGCGCCGTTGCTGTCGATCGAGCCGCCTTCCAGCACTACCCGTCGGCCAGCAAATTCAGGGTTAAGAATGCCGGCATGTGCGGCATCTGCCATTAGACCTCCGATCCTCGCGTCATGATGGAAGTTCTTATATTTGGCCCAGGCCGTGAATCGCCAGTGCACCGCGCCCAGTTCGCGCTGCGCTGAATCCGCTACAAACGTGCAGCCGGAGTCGCGCGTCCACACTCGATCCGTAGGCCAGCGGTGAAAGCTCACTGCATCCGATAGCGCATTCGCTCGTTCCAGAATGTTCCGTGCGCTCTTCTCGGCGGCGGCATCGCTCACGATGAGTTGCACGCCCTCGTGACGCCCCAGCGCGCGAACGATCTCGGCATACACCCAGGGGATCGGCTCGAATTTTCCAGGCCAATCGCCCTGGTAATGGGGCCAAGCCAGCCAGGTGGAGTCGTGGGGCTCCCACTCGGCAGGCATGCGATAGCGGGACCTGGCCGCAGACGATTTAGGTAATGGGTTGGCGCGTGGGGTCATGGTTTTGGGGTCATGGTTTGTCGTTCTAGTCGATCATGCGGCTGGTAATAGGTCCGTACGCGTCAATGCGGCGATCTCGCAGAAATGGCCAGTTCCGCCGCACATCTTCCAAAGCCCGCAAGTCCACCTCGCCCATCAGTGTCTCTTCCTGGTTGCTGGAAGCCTCGGCCAGAACGCGCCCGAATGGGTCGCACAAAAATGATTGCCCCCAGAACTCCAGGCCTTGGCCCGGGGCCACATTGCCGCGAATATTGCCAGTCTCGAAACCCACCCGATTCACCACCGCGACATACACTCCGTTTGCAATCGCATGAGCACGTTGGATGGTCCGCCACGCATCGTGCTGCGCCACCCCAAACTCAGCCTTCTCCGCAGGATGCCACCCGATCGCAGTGGGATAAAAAAGAATGCTTGCGCCCTGCAGCGCCGTGAGCCGCGCTCCTTCGGGATACCACTGATCCCAACACACCAGCGTACCCAGCTTTCCGGCCGAAGTATCAAACGCCTTGAAACCAAGGTCGCCAGGCGTAAAGTAATACTTCTCGTAGTACAGGGGATCGTCCGGGATGTGCATTTTGCGGTAAATGCCGCGCAGCGAGCCGTCGTTCTCAAAGATCGCTGCCGTGTTGTGATAAACACCGGGCGCGCGTTTCTCAAACAGAGAAGCAATCAGCACAACTTTGTGCTCTTTCGCCGCCGCAGCAAGTCTCTCCGAAGCCGGTCCAGGTATCGGCTCCGCCAAGTCAAACAGTGCAGCGTCTTCCCGCTGACAAAAATATTGGGTCTGGAACAATTCCGGCAGGCACACTACCTGCGCCCCCTTCGCCGCCGCCTCTGCCACTCGGTCCAGCGCCTTGGCGAGGTTCTCAGCCGGCTCCGGCCCGCACGACATCTGCACTAACGCCACCGTAAATGTTTCTGCAGGCAAAGCACCCTCCGGGCATCACTATAACAGCAGTCGCCGGGACACTCGAACCCCGCCGCTTCATGCTCGCTCTATACATTCACCAAATGTGACCTGACGGCAGCACGCGGCTTGCTGTAGATTATTGCTTCCGCTATAAAACCACCCGAAGAGAAAGCAGAGGACCCATGAGCGCGAAGAAAGCAAACACCAAACCCCAGCAGGATGGCAGCGGCATTGATCGCAAGCTGCACGACCCCGTCGCTGACAAACTCATCCCTCTGCACCCGCTCGACCTGCGAAAGATTCACTCCATCGACGCTTTGGTGCGCGCCATGTCGAAGACCGCCTTTACGGGACGCCAACTGGGCGAGGCCGCCGACGTGCTTGAGGCTATGGCTCGCGACCAAAGTTGCTTCGTCGTCATGACCCTGGCTGGCGCCATGACCGTCGCCAAGCAAGGCCTCATCATCGCGGAGCTCATCGATCGCGGCATCGTCAACGCCATCGTTTCCACCGGCGCTCTCATGGCTCACGGCTTGGTCGAGGCCACCGGGCGCGCCCACTTCCGCCACGATCCCGACCTGAGCGACGAGGAGTTGTACGAAGCCGGCTACAACCGTGTCTACGACACGCTGGAGCCAGAGCAGAACCTGGACGACGTCGAGAAGGTCATGGCCAAGGTCCTGGGAGCGTGGGACGCCGACGAGGTGATGTGCTCCTACAAGCTCAACCGCGCCATTGGCACACACTTGGTCAAGACCGCGAAGCACCAGCGTGGCATTTTAAAATCGGCCTACGAAAAAAACGTGCCGGTGTTTGTTCCGGCATTTACCGACTCCGAGCTGGGACTCGATGTCGCCCTCACCAACCGCGAACGCGCCAAAGCGGGCAGGCCTCGTATGCGCTTCGATCCCTTCGAGGATCTGGAATATTTTGCCGAGACTCTGCTGGCCCAGGAGCGGCTGGGAATCTTCACCATCGGCGGAGGCGTACCGCGCAACTGGTCGCAGCAGTTCGGCCCCTTCATCGAGTTGCGCCATCGCAGAGGAGGGGAAGACCTGCCGCTGAAGCGTTATCACTACGGCCTGCGAATTTGTCCTGAGCCGGTGTATTGGGGAGGCCTGTCGGGAAGTCCTTATAGCGAAGCCATCTCGTGGGGAAAGTTCGTTCCGCCAGCCGAAGGCGGAAAATTCGGCGAAGTGTTTTTGGATGCAACCGTGGGCCTGCCCATGATCGTCGCGGCAGTTTTGGAACGTTTGGATAAGGGTCGCAAGACAAGCTTTGTGAAACGGTAGGTTGCACCGGTTCGAGCTCATGAGCTTCGGCGCTTTCTTGTTTCGCACCGGCGTTCGCGGTATGATTCTGGCCTTGCAGCTTTCCCTCCCCGCTGCTTCGGTAGCCCGCTGAAGTTTGAGCTTGATGAAGTTTCGAATGTTGCCGGCTCGCGCCAAAGGAAGACACCATGAATCGACCGCTGCCGCTAATCACATTTGTTGCTTTTTTCGCCATCGCCATTGCCCACGCTGTTAACCCAGTGCCGTTCGTGAGTCAACCTCTGGTTCCAGCGAGCGCTGCACCTGCGAGCGGCGGCTTCACGCTAACCCTCAACGGCACCGGGTTTGTGTCTACTTCTGTGGTGAACTGGAACGGGAGTCCGCGCTCCACCGTCTTTGTGAACGCGACTCAGCTCACCGCCACCATCACCAGTTCTGACGTAGCGTCAGCAGGGACGGGTCGCATTACGGTGACCAGCCCCGCGCCGGGTGGCGGCGTTTCGAACTTGGCCCTCTTTCCCGTCGCTGTGCCGCGCACTTCGCTCTCGTTCAGCACCTCGAGCATCGCCGTGGGAAGCGGAGCTGGGTATATTGCAAGCGCTGATTTTAATGGCGACGGGCATTTAGACCTGGCCGTGACCAACATTCAGTCGAACACCGTTTCCATCTTGCTGGGCAATGGGGACGGAACTTTTCAGCCGCACGTGGACTACGCCGCCGAGTTCGAGCCCACTTCCGTTACCACAGGCGATTTCAATCACGACGGCCACATTGATCTGGCTGTGAGCAACGACGAAAACATACTGTCCATTTTCCTCGGCAACGGCGATGGCACATTTCAACCGCGAGTCAACTATCCCACTACGCAGGAACCGAGTTCCATTCTCACTGCCGACTTCAATGGAGACGGCAACCTCGACCTTGCCGTCGCTTATTTTGATTACCTCTCGGCTAACAATGTGGGAGTGCTGTTAGGGAACGGAGATGGAACTTTTCAGGCCGTGCATGACTACACCTCCGGTGTCGGTCAGGTTTTTTCGATGACTGTGGGCGACGCAAACAGAGATGGCAAGCTCGACCTTCTGGTCACCAATCTCGATTTGAACAATGTTGTCGTTCTGGCGGGCAACGGAGACGGGACATTTCAGTCCGCAGTGGGATTTAGCACAGGAGCATTTCCCGAGTGGGTTGCAGCGGCCGATGTCAATGGAGATGGCAATCTTGATCTGTTGGTCACCGACAATGACTCCACCGTCTCGGTCCTCTCAGGACATGGCGACGGCACCTTCGCGACCCACATGGATTATCCATCCGGACGGTTCCCGAGTAGCGTCACGGCTGCTGACTTGAACGGCGATGGCAAACTCGACTTGGCGATTCCAAACGGGGGTCGCTCGGCTTTCACTTTGTCTACACTATTGGGGAACGGCGATGGCTCGTTTCAAAACCCGGTAACGTTTGCCGGGGGCCAGGTAAATGGCTCGGTCGCGGTGGGCGACTTTAACAACGACGGTATGCTGGATTTGGCAATTCCGGTCTCAAGCTCACGCACCAGCGTTATCTCCGTTTTGCTGCAAGACCTCGGCACCGTCATCAACCTTGCGCCTGCCAAGATCAATTTTCCTGTCCAGACTGTGGGCACAGTAAGCGTAGGTGTGCCGATAACACTCACCAACAACGGAAGCAACCCGGTTGCCATTAGCAGCATTTCCCCCAGTTCCAACTTCGCATCCACGAACAATTGTGGAACCAGTATTGCTGCCGGCGCCAGTTGCACTATCACTGCCTAAGTCTCGCCTTCCGTGCCTGGGAATATCAGTGGCTTTCTCAGCATCAATGACAATGGTGGCCGCAGTCCACAAATTGTGCAGCTAAGCGGAGTAGCAACCTTGGTCTCCATTTCGCCCACCAGCTTGGCCTTCGGTGCGCAGAAGGTAGGAACTTCGAGTGGGCCTCTGGTCGCCGCCGTCACCAACACCGGCAGCGTTGTGCTGAACTTCAGCAGCATTACTCTTGTCGGATCCAACGCATCAGATTTCTTCCAGGTGAACGCTTGCGGGCGACAGTTGCAACCCGGCACGAGCTGCCAGATCAGTGTGACGTTTACTCCATTAGCCATCGGCAAGCGGACTGCGTCGGTACGGATCGGGGACAATGGCGGCGGGAGTCCGCAAACAATTACACTTATCGGAACAGGGACCTAACCAAACGGCCTAGGCTTCTGCTGCGAACCCTCGGTGAGAGGGCCCTGGTCCCCGCGAGCAAGCAAATCAAAAGGCTCCTGCGGTTGCCGGCAAGAGCCTCTACTTTCCCGCACTCGCGATCAATCGAAAATCAGCACGGCCGACGCGATCACCGTGGTCCACAAGCCGCGCTTGTCGCCGACGGCCGACTGGGTGACGTTTGCAGTGCGCACGATCTTGTTGGAAATTCGATAAATTTCCTTCTTCTCATCCCACGAACGATCTGGATCGAATTCCACGTCCAGTGTGGTCGCAAGCATTTCCGCCGCCAGTTCTTCCGCGTAGTCGCCGGCTGCATCTTCGGTCTCGCCGAAGGAATGATGTTCACTCAAGTATCCGTAGGTATTGCGGTCGGCGGGAATCGCGACTCCAATGGACGACGCCAGCAGCCGATGCGGTTCGTGCGTGGAGTTCTCCGCAACCACGGCAAAAACCACTTCGCCGGGATACAAGTATTTCAATCCCTGAGCTCGCGTGATCAGTTTGCAATTGGGCGGGAAGATCGACGACACCCGCACCAGATTCTGTGCGGCAATGCCGGCGTCACGCAAAGCCAACTCGAAAGAGGTCAAGCGCTCCTTGTGCTTGCCTACTCCTTTGGTGAAAAAGATCCGCTTCGGGACCATGCTTTTGCCCAATGGAATTGTCCTCCCAACGTGGTTGCGATCGAATGGTCAATCTAACACAGAGCGATGTGAACACAGTGTGAATTTCGCAGGTCACCGCGCCAGTCTCAGGGGCCCGCACCAGCAGCCCGCATCAACGCAAAAACGCCGCGACGGTTATCGCGACGTTTCTTGCACGTTTCGATCTTAGGCACCTTGGTTTAGGCGGCTTCTTTCGGGGCCAGCCGACCGGCAGCGCGCGCGCTATCAGCGGTGGCTGTTACAACCTTCATTGCCTGCCAGTCGTAGTGAAGTTGCTTGCCGCAGTCCAGACAAACCACGTAGGTCATTTTGCGTTGTACGCCGCCTGCAGGACCGCTTCGCACCGTCATCGGGAAACTGTAACGCTTGTGCCTACAGCCGAACACCGCATCGAGCAATTCCGAAACCATAGTGGCGCCTCCACGAAACAAACTCTTTATTTCGCCCTATCGTACGTTGAGCTGCCGTACACTACTTAGATTCCCGCCGAGAGCGAAAGGTTTGTTTATTGCTGGGCGTGACAGGAAGGCGACGAGGTTGTTCAAGCCGGAAGGGCAGGATTGGCGGCCGCAAACTTGCTTCAGACCATGCTAAGGGGCTTGCTTGTCGCGTTCCGTGCACCGCCCGATGATAGCGGTTCGCAGTTTGTCGCGAAGATCTTCCGGCAGTTCGTAGAGGTTGGAATCGCGATAAATCTCGATAGTCTTCTTAGTGGTATCGCATACCACATAGCAGTTGTGGCACCAGGAAAGATGGCTTTCCAACTCGACCTTGGTGGTCTCGTCCAGCGCGCCGTCCAGATAACTGGTTAGCTCAGTAAGGAATTCAGAGCACTTCACTTTTCACCATCTCCACTCGCCCGTTTCTGAAAATAGCGACTCAGTCTCTCTCGCAACTGCAACCGAGCCCGTAACAACCGCGACTTGACTGCTGGAATACTCAAGTCCAGCGCCTCGGCGGTCTCTTCGGTCGAAAGACCTTCCATGTCGCGCAACACGAACACCGTCCGGAAACCGGCTGGCAGGCCCTGCACCGTCTTGGTCAGGATCTCCCGCAACTCCGACTGCGAATACATCTGTTCCGGATTCGGACTCCAATCCGCAACTTCCCGAGGCACCGAGTCGTCCTCGGTCTTAATATCCTCGTCCAACGAAACCGTGCGCTCCGGTCGCCGCTTGCGCAGCTTCATCAGCGCTTCGTTCACCGCGATCCGTACCAGCCAGGTATAAAACTTCGACTGCTCCTGAAACTTCGCCAGGTTTTCGTATGCCTTCAAGAAGGCGTCTTGCACTACGTCTTCGGCATCTTCCCGGTTCTTGGTGATATGGTTAGCGATTCGAAATACGTTCCGGTCGTAGCGGCGGACCAACTGCTCGTACGCTGCGACGTCGCCGCGCTTGGCCGCCTGCACCAGCAACAGTTCTTCGCTAACCGGTTCGCTTATATTTGGTTGGATGGTACCCATCTGTTGTCCGATTCAGTAATTTTTTACAGGAATTAGTTCGGCGTCCAAACCATTCATTGTACTTGGTCGCAAGGAATCGTGCTCGGTGGTCGACGGCAGCGCCCCCGCCAGCATCACACTAGGTACATGCAGGGCCTTTATAATCGTTCCTAAGAAACAACAAAGCAAAACCTGCCATCAGTACGCATCAGCCACGATCGTTGGATGGCGGCTAACCAGGCTGCTTCTGCTTTGGGCATCGGCTGCTTTGTCATCGGCTGCTTGGCGTGGGCTTTGTTGTCATCAGCTCTTTGTCGTCTGCTGTTGTTAAGGGAAGAGACTTGCTGTTGAGTCTGGAGGCGTCTCACTTCGCTGCATTCGTATTGCTGTACTTGGCCATCGGCGGAGCTTCGCCCAATGCGCGCGCGAACGATTCGCGGACTCCTGATTCGCGAGCTACGGATTTTCGCGCTACGGATATGCGCGCTAACGATGCTCGTGCCGCCATCCACTACGTGTCGTCACACTCTCACGCCACGAAAAAGTCAGCCGCGAAGCATGCCCGCAAGTCTTCCCCGAAACGTCGCCGCAAGCAGCCGACTCCGCGAGTGCAGCGTGTGCACCGGGCGTTCGCCGCCTCCACTCAACTTCGGTCCATGGCTCAGCAACTTTTGCTTGATCGCACTCCCGCCGGCTATGCGGGCGTCGAAGCCTTCGCTCGTAAGCATGCAGCGGACGACGCAGGGGCCCTGGCCTGGCTCGTCGCGGGATACGCCCATGTCCTCGATCGCGATTTCGCCAAGGCCATCGACCCCCTCTCCCGCGCTCGCACCCGCGCCGGAGAATTGTCGGACTACGTGTCCTACTATCTGGCGAATTCCTACCAGCAGCTAGGCAGGAACGCCGAAGCTGTAGCTGCGCTCGACGGTTTCTCGCACAAGTATCCTGGCTCGCTGCTCAAGCGCGACGCCGATCTAATCTCTGCCAACGCCCTAATCGCCGAAGGACGCGGGGCCGCCGCCGCCGCTCTGCTCGCCAAAGACCGCGAACCCATCCGCGCCGATCGGGAACTTGCCTTGGGGCGGGCCTACGATGCCGCCGGCGAAAGCGATAACGCCGCCACTGTCTTTCGCAACCTCTATTTCCACCTCCCCCTCAGTTCTGAGGCCACTTTCGCAGAACAGTATTTGAATCGCACCGGCATTGTCGGTTCATTCGCCGAGCGCAGCACCCGCGCGGAGTTGCTTAGCAAGGGCAAGCGTTACGTGGATGCTATCCGCGAATACAAAGCTCTGATGGAATTGGCGAGCCCTGCCGATCAGCCCGCGATCGAGATAGCCTTGGGAACCGCACTCGAACACACCGGGCAAAGCAAAGAGCTTCAGCGCCTTTTGGGAACGCTCTCCGCAACAAGCGGCGAGGCTGACGCGCAGCGCCTCTACCTGCTGGGCGAGAGTGCCCGCTCCGCCGCCGATACCGAAGGCGTGGCTCGCAACCTGGAGCAGCTTCGTCAATCCCATTCCACCAGTCCCTGGTTGGAGCAAGCCCTTCTATCGGCCGCCAACATGCATCTGCTGGCTCGCGATTTCGACCAAGCCATAGATTTGTTCAGCGAACTGCGACAACGTTTCCCCAACGGCAGCCGCGCCTCTTTGGCCCACTGGAAGGCCGCTTGGCTCAGTTTCCGGCAGGGCAGAGTCGAAGACGCCAAACGCGGCTTTGAAAGTCATCTCGCGTTATATCCCAACTCGCCCGAAGTCAGCGCGGCGTTGTACTGGCGCGGGCGTGTGGCCGAAGAGGCGGGCGACCTCACCCGTGCCTACGCTTTCTACGACAAGCTCGCCACCCGCTTTCGCAATTACTACTACGCCGACTTGGCTCGCCAGCGGCTGAAATCGCTTCCCGCCCCGGCCACCACCGGCCACTATCCCGCTCTCGATCAGGTTGCCGCGATCAACACTTCGAAGGTAGAAGACGAACCCGTTCCGGACGACGACTTGCGGGGACAGAAAGCCAAGCTGCTCGCCAACGGCGGTCTGACGGACCAGGCAGTTCGCGAACTGCAAGCGGCCGCTGCAAAACCGGACGGTAGCTGGGCGCCGCCCGAAATCGCCCGCCTCTATGCGGAAGCCGGCCGCTACGATCGTGCCCTGGATGTTATCAAGCGTGCCGCGCCCAACTATTTCGCGCTCGACTTGGCCGACCTGCCTCGCTCCTATTGGGAAGCATTGTTTCCCAAGCCTTATTGGGACCCGTTGCAGCGAAACGCCGCGGCTAACGATCTCGATCCCTATCTGGTCGCTTCCCTCATCCGCCAGGAGTCGGCGTTTAATTCCCTCGCTGTATCTCATGCCAATGCCATTGGACTTATGCAACTCTTGCCCGGCGTCGGCAAGCAGGTCGCCCGGCAAGTCAAACTCAAGCCCTACAATGCCAGCCGCCTGTTCGAGCCCACCACCAATCTGCAGTTAGGCACGCGCTATTTCCGCAGCATGCTCGACCAGTACCACAACTCGCCAGAGTACGCGCTGGCCGCCTATAACGCCGGTTCCGACCGCGTCGACGATTGGCTGGCCAAGGGTCACTTCCGCGATGTGCCCGAGTTCGTTGAATCCATTCCTTTTACCGAAACCCGCGAGTACGTTCAGGCCATCGTCCGCAACGCCAGCATGTATCGCCAGCTTTATGAAGCCCCCGCGACGGCCGAAGCCGCCCATTCCTCACCCTTGAAATCGAGATAAAATAAAGCCATGGCCCGGTCGACCTTGATGATTTTCGCTGCCATATTGTTTGCCGTGGCAACCCTCGCGCAGCCGCCAGACAAAAATCCCGCGCCCGCCGCTTCGCAATCCCAGACTCCCCAATCACAAACTCCGCAGTCCCAGCCTCCCACTGCGCCGCAACCTCTCGACAGCGACGACTCCGACGGTGCCTCTTTCGGCAGTTCCAGCCGCCGTACCCGCACCGATATCAGTCCGCCGAAAGATGACGCCAAGAACCATCCCAACAGCCATGAAGCCGTCGCGGACCTTGAATCGCCGCCGCCAGATTCCGCCTCGGGTGTACAGGAGTTCCATCCCTGGAATCCCATGAAGGCTCTGAAGGATGTTGAGGTTGCGGATTACTACTTCAAGCAGAAGAATTACCGTGCGGCTCTTGATCGCTATAAAGAAGCGCTCTACTACAAGAATGGGGATGCCATCGCAACTTTCCGGTTGGCCCAGTGCCAGGAAAAACTCCGCGACCTCACCTCCGCGCGCTCCTACTATGCCGCCTATCTAAAAATACTTCCGCAAGGGGAGTTCGCCGGTGAAGCGGAAAAAGCCTTGGAACGATTGAAGAAATCCGGCAAGTAATCCGGGGCTTATTTCAGCGCGTGTTTCAGTTCACAAGGCTCGATGTAATCTGCTTCTTCTGTGACCCGCCCGGACGCCGCCGCCCGGCCGTAGAAAAATTCCAACTCCAGCATCAAAAAAAAGGCCGGATCGCAATCCGGCCTCTGCCTGAAACTTACCGCGTCGGGTTTACTTCTCCACCCTTATAAAATCCCCGGTCGACGCGTTTACCATGACGCGAAATTTTGCGTCGTCGCGGCTGTTGCCGTAAATCACGTGCCATACCGGCATGTTGGCGTCGCGGTTCCACTCCAGCAGGTAAATAACTGGCGTATCCGGATTCTTCGCCAGAAACTTGTCCCCGCCATGTTTCTGCGCCGTGTCAAAAGCCTTATCGGAGTCAACTTTCAGAAAGCTCGCATCGAACACTCGGGTCGACGAATTTGTCGGACTGTAATTGTCCTCCGGTCCCGGGCTGATTCCTGCGGAAGGGGCGTCCTTATCTGCGCTGCCCGACCAGGTAATCGGCTTCACGCCCTTTTGTGCCGGCGATGCAAATCCGGTGCGCCATACTGCCGCCTTGCCGTCTAACCCTTTACTGTCTTTGGTCAATTGCGATTCCAGTTTATAAGGCTGCGCATCTGCCGCCCATCGTCGGGCCGAAAGGTATCCGCGATGGAATCCCGTCAGTCCCGTCACCAATTCTGGCCCCTTGGGCGCTGCCGGTTCGGCTTTCGTTTCCGGTTTGCTCGGCCCCGAGGAGCATCCCGTCAGCATCCCCAGCATCAATATTCCAAATACGAATTTGTTCATCGTGACCTCGTCGTTATGATTTCAGAAGCATGCGCGATACATTGTAAATGAACTCAGCCGCAGGAGCCTCATGGACCCCAACTTCCAACGCTTGCATCAGGCCATCGCCGACGCCACCGCCGGTCTTGTCCCCGCGCAGCTCACAGTCAAGACTAACGACAAATGGAGCATCGCCGAAATTCTGGAGCACCTCTATCTCACCTACACCCCCACCACCAAAGCCTTCCAGCGTTGCGTCGTCCAGAATCAGTCCTTGGCGTCCCCTCGAACCCTCAAAAACTTTCTGCAGACGTTCGTCGTCGTCGGCCTGGGTTATCTGCCTGAGGGAAGAAAGGCGCCCGAACGTACCAGCCCCCGAGGGATGCCGGCAGAGAATCTGGTGTCTCTGATTCTGTCCGAGATCGCAGCCATGGACACCGCCGCCAGCGCTTGTAGAACTGCTCTCGGCCCGCAAACCAGAGCCATGGACCATCCCGTCCTTGGCCCTTTTACCGTGGATCAATGGTCGAAGTTCCATTGGGTGCACGGGCGTCATCACGTCAAGCAGATCCTCGCCCGGCGCGCCGCCATGCAATAGGCACCAGCAACAAGAAGCTATTCCCGCGAGCCTGGTGCGACGTTTGCCTTCCGGGCTTGTTCCTCCAGGTCCTCAAGTTGCTTCTCCGCTGACTCCGTCGCCAGTTGTTTGTCGGCGACCTGCTGCCGATAATTTTCGTCTTCCCGGTCCCAGCCTCCCGGATTGCGCAAACGGCTGCCAGCGTCTGCGTAGAATGCCGCCTGCCGCAGCCGGTACTCCCGCTGCATCACGTCCATCTCCCGGTGCAGCAACTCCACTTGCGCTTTTTGCTCCTTGATCTTCCCGGCCCAATCCTCCGAAGCCAGAACTGGCCCCGCTTTAACGCCGCTGCCAGGTTTCGCTTCACCGCTGGACCCGCCGCTGGGCGCGCCACTCGACGGCTCGGTTGAGGGGGCAGCCTGATCCGCCGCCGCGGGCCCCACCTCGCTGATTGACGCGGTCGTCGGCAGGTTGTCGTTGTCAAAGTGCCGCGTCGCTTTCGCTCGCGTCGCCTTCTCCGCCCGGATCGTCCGTGCAGCGTCTGCCAAAGAAACTTGCTGGGCCCCGGCAGCGCCGCCCAGAAGGACCCACCCCGCCAACAGTGCCACCGCCGCGCCTTGCCCAGGAATTCTCACAGCCGCCTCCAATACCACTGCAAAATCTGATTGCCAAATAACAGGGCGGCGAATCCCATGCCCCCCAGAAATACGCCAAACGGCATTTCAAAATACCGGTACGCCAGCCGCGCCGACTGCCACGCTCTCCGTCGCACCCTTTCGCCGCTGCCCATCCGCAATTGCAATCGTCGTGTCCGCTTCCCCCAAATCACGAATATGGTCGCGATTCCAAACAGCGCCCCCGTCACCGATGCCGCAAACACCGTGAGCACCATCAGCTTCAGTCCCAGCCAGGCTCCAATCATCGCCACCAGTTTCACATCACCCAAGCCCATCCCCTCCACGCCGCGCGCGAGCAAGTAAACCGCCGCTACTCCATACAAAAAGGCTGCTCCCACCGCAGCTCCTACCACCGAGTCCAGAAACGAATACAGACGCCACGAGTCGCCCGCACTTCCAGAGAACCATTGCGTCACCACGTCATTTACCGGCACCAGCAGGCTGAAACCCACGCCCAGGGCTATCCCTGGAAAGGTCAGCGCATTGGGCAATAGTTTGGTTTCTGCATCGGTAAAGATCAGCCCCAACAGCAGGGTGCCGAATATCCCGTACTTAAACGCTTCTGCCGTAATTCCAAACCGCCACACACACGCTGCAAACAAAATTGCAGTCAACAACTCGACCACCGCATAGCGGATCGTGATTGGTTCCCGGCAGCGGCGGCAACGCCCGCCCAGCAGCAGCCAGCTTACTACCGGGATATTGTCATAGGGCGCAATCGGCTGACCGCAGTGCGGGCATGCAGAACCCGGCATCACCACCGATCGGCCGCGCGGCAAGCGATAAATGCAGACGTTCAGAAAGCTGCCGAAGGCCAGCCCCACCAAGAACGCCGCCGCTGTAAGTAGAAGATTCACGCGCAGTTAGAACTACGAGGATTATAGTTCGCGACGCTTTGCTCTCGCAGATTACGGATGGTCTGATTACTAAAGGGGCTGGGGCTGGGGCTGCTTGCCGGGCTGGGGCAGAGCAGGGCTCGTCGTTTGGGTTCAAGCCACGGAACTCTCTTTTACCGTCGCGTTTTCCGGCAGGAAGATCACAAACACGGTTCCGCTCTTTCCCGGTGTCGTCCGGCTGCGCAAACGCATTGCACCCCCGTGCTTTTGCACAATCTCGTGCGACACCCAAAGGCCCAGGCCGGTTCCCTGATGTTTCTTGGTGGTGAAGAACGGCTCAAATACCCGCTCGCGATTTTCCGCCCCAATCCCGGAACCGTTGTCCGCAATGGTTACCCGCGCCCCGCATCGAAATCCATTGCTCCACTCCTGCGTTTGCACCATCCTTACCTTCACCGTCCCATCCGCGCTTACTGCGTCAATCGCATTGGCAATCAGGTTGGAAAATAATTGCCGCAGCTCTCCCTCGTAACCGGTCACCCGAATCTCCGGGCCGTAGGAACGCGCTAATCGGATTTGCTTGCTCTCCAGTTTCCGGCTGTAGAGGTGCAACACCTCATCCATCAAGGCCGCCACATTCAACGGCGCCGCCGCCACCGGGGACCGCACCAAGCCCAAGGTCTGCTGGGCGATGTGAGCGATCCGTCCAACTTCGGTTTCTGCCATCGCCAGGTATTTGTCCGCTTTTGTTGGGTCGTGTTGCGCCAGATACAGCAGATTGGTGAGCGCTTCCAGTGGATTGTTGATTTCGTGGGCCACGCTGGCTGCCAGACGTCCCGCCGTCGCCAGTTTCTCGTTCCTCAGCAGCGCTTCTTCGGAGCGCTGCTGTGCGGAAACATCCCGCGTCGTCGTCGACAGCCCGATCATGTCCCCGGCTTGGTTTCGAATCGGCGACACCGACAAAAGTACCTGAACTAGCTGCCCGTCTTTGGCGAGACGCTCCGTCCGGTAACTGTGCGGGTGTTCGCCCCGGCTCAGCGCATCGCGATCCCGCAAGTAATCTTTGCGATAGCTGATGGGCGTGATTAACGAAATATCCTGGCCGATAGCCTCTTCCGATTCGTACCCGTAGAGTGTGGTGGCGCCCCGGTTCCAACTCTCGATCACGCCTTCAGAATTAACGCTGATGATGGCGTCGGTCGAGTCCTCTACCAACGAAGCCATCCGACGCAAGGCTTGTTCCGCGACAATTTCCGCGCGCGTCTTCTGCCGCGCCATGCCACCCACCAATGCTGCAATCGCAATGAATGTAAACAAGCGCTCCACGTCGTCGCGGGCTACCGAGAACGTGAAGTGGGGGTCGAACACCACCAGGTCCAACAGCAGGGAAGAAACCACCGTGCAGAAGATAGCCGGCCCGGTTCCCAGGAAGCGCGCGACCAACACCACGCCGGCCAGAAACAGGATTAGAGGTTTGGTGTGCAGCGGCCCGGGTAGTGCCCACAGCGAAAGCGCCAGCCAGGCACCAACGAAAGCTAAGGCGTAGGGTGGGATCCGATTCCACCAATTTTTCAGCGGACCGGCGCGATCGGCTTCTTTTTGCATGGCACGGTCCGACCCTGGCGTGGGCTCCTTCTCCGCGCTGACTTTAGCAGGGCAGTGACCAAGGTGCAACCGGCACCGGTGCAAGTTTGCGGCTGGCACGGTTTCGCCCCGATCCAGCCGCCATATTGCACGCTGTTACTTCTGTTGCATACCCTCGATGTACTTCACCAGATTGGCAATCCGCTGCTGCACTTCTGACTCATGCCCGCCGCTCATGCTATGAAACAGATGGCCCCACATCGGCATGTCCTTGCTGCCGTGGGCCGGCACGCCTTCCTCACCGCGGATCACTCCAGCGACCTTCAGCGAGGGATACTTGCCCCCGGCCTTCATCGCCAGCATGGTCAAATCAGTGGCCGGAACCTTCAGGGCGTCTGCCGCCGGACCATTCCCCTTGCCCTCTGTCCCGTGGCAAACCGCGCAATACGTCTTGTACATCTCCTGTCCCGACGACGCTGAGGTCGACTTGATGGGGACATGTTTAATTTCTTTCTTGGGCTCCGCGCTTTGCGCGAAGCTGAACGCCGCGGCCAATAGCACTGTCAAAATCGCTGTCGTGAGTTTTCGAATCGACATAATTTTTCTCCTTGAGGACTGCCCCTCTCGTTCGTATCAGACCACTTTCCAGTGTACGAGGAGAGGAGCCAACTCACTATAGCGCAAGTCACACAGGGTTGTGATAAAGGCACGCGGAGCAAAGCTTGTAGCAGGCGGGAGAATGCTGCGGAAACATAGGCAAACCGAGCCAGGGATAAGCGCTCCCTGGCTCGGTTTGTAGATTGCAGTGAACTATTTTTACTGTTGCGGCTGTTGTGGGTCTGTCTGGTTGTCCGGTTGCGATTGCGAATCCGGGCCCTCCAGCTTGGGGCGACCCGCATTGCGTTCTCCGGTTGGCGTCACGGTAACTGAGTTGGATAACGTGAAGGTCAACACGGTCTCAGCCGGCAATTTGATTTGCTGGCCCTTGGTCGCCGCTTGCACGCCGCCTCCCAATCCACCGCCCGCCGCTGCTCCAATGGCTGCACCCTTTCCGCCGCCCGCGATGGCTCCAATGATGGCGCCGATTCCGGCTCCGGCTCCCACTTTCTCAGCCGTGTTCACCCCGCGCGAACTCCCATTCTTCGCGTAAGGGTTCGTTTGAATGTCATAGTGTTTTCCGCCCGCCGAAATGCGGTCGAGCTGCAACACCAGTTCTGACTTGCCGGCGAATTTGCCTGCGCTCTTCACGCTCACTACGTGCCCCTGCACGTCATATCCGGCAGGAATCGCCACCTCTCCATCCGCCGCAAGGGGGGAATCCAGCGTGGCACGGAAGCTTTGGCCCTGGGTCGCCGTTTCCGAATTCAGTCCTTCTGAAAGGCGCACGGACAAAGTGGTTCCCGACGGCACCGTCACGCGCTTGGGCGCTGCGGGCGGCGGGGGCGTAGTAGAAACCGGAGTCACATGGATGGGCTGGCTCGGCGTCGTGTCGGCCACTGGCGTACTGGACGTACTGTTGGTATTTACGGGCGCTACCGAATTTCGTGCTGGCCGGTTCGAACGTATCCTCCCGGTCGCTTTGGGAATATCTACGATCGGAGCGGGTGCCTGCACAGCGACCTCCGGCGGAGTTGTAGTCGGCGAACCCACCTGAAGGTTGTTCACCACCTGCTTCACGCCCGGCATGGTGGAAGCGATGCGCGCGGCCGCGTCCCTCTGAATCTCATTGTCCACACTGCCGCTGATCGTAACCACGCCACTGGCGGTTTGGACGGACAAGGTCTTGCCTTGCAGTCCGGAATCCTGGCTGAGGCGGCTTTGCAACTGGCCGCTGATTTCGCTGTCGTTGGGACTCTTCGTGCAAGCTACTCCCGCCGCCAGCATGGCGGTCAAGAAAACGGTCGAGAGGACTTTCAACACCCTCTGGTTCATGATGAACTCCTAATGTTCGATCTGTACAAAGATTGCTCTCTTTACAGGTTAGATGCAATTTCCGATGTCATTCACCAGAAAAATGGTCCACTAGCTGAATTTGGTCCGAATATGGCAGCCCGCGCGGGTTCCGGCTATGATTTCTCTTATGCCCCGAACCGCTCTACTCTGCCCACCCACTTTTTTCGATGTGATTGATACCAAGAACCCTTACATGTCACGCGAGACCTCCATCGACCACGCCAAAGCTCATTTGCAGTGGGAGTTCCTTCGCCGCTCGCTGGAGCAGTCGGGCGTGAAGGTAGAAACCATCGATCCTGTGGCCGGACTGGAAGATATGGTCTTCGCCGCTAACCAGGTGTTTGTCGGCACCCACCCCACATTGGGTAAGTTCATTGTTCCCAGCCGGATGCGATATCCCTCGCGCCAGCGCGAAGTGCCGCACTATGTCGCCTGGTTCCGGCAGCATGGGTACCGCGTGATTGACCTGGACTTCGCCGACGATTACCTGGAGGGCCACGGTGACCTGATCTGGCATCCCGGTTTCTCGCGGGTATATGCCGGCTATGGTTTCCGCACCACTCGTGGCGCAGTCGAAAAGTTTGCCGCAGCCATGCAAGCGATGGGAGTGCCAGTAGTGCCCTTGCAACTGGTGAGCGAGCATTGCTACCACCTTGACACCTGCTTCTGTCCCCTCAACCAAGAATCCGTATTGATCTATCCGGGCGCGTTTTCCGCAGACTCGCTGGCGGAGCTGCGCAAATTCTGGCCCCGGGTCTACGAGTTGTCCCAGGACGAGGTTACGCAATTCATGGGAAACGGAATCGTCGCGGACGGCAACTACCTGACCCCGCACAGCACTCCGCACTTGGAGCAGATGCTGGCCCAAGAGGGACTGAAGCCGATGCTGATCGATACCTCGGAATTTGAAAAATCCGGTGGCAGCTGTTTTTGCATGAAATCGATGATCGAGTAGTGTGGTAGGGGGGGGATGGCGCCGGTTCAGGGTTGGGACGGAGCGGGAGTTTAGCGGTCGCGCCCCCAGAATGCTCACAGGAAGGCCCAGGCGGCGATTGTACCGTCCGGTGGCCTGAGGGTCGTCCGGAAGGCGATCGTTCAACCTGGGGCTCCCCAAGGCCAGCAAGAGGCATTCTACGAAGCTTTCCATTTCAGTTTTGCGCTTGGGAATTTAGGAATTTGGGCCTCGCCTTCCGAAAACCGGCCTAAGTCCATTGTTTGCAACATGTTGACTATTTTTTTGGTTACTTGTCTAAAAGTTATAGGCTCATGCATCTTGGCTAGAACGCTCTCAGCTCTCCCGTTTGCCTTCTCCACCAACAAATTCTGCGCTTGCCATTAGGGACTAAGCGGCCTATTGCAGGTGCTACGAGCGTCAAGCCACATGAACACTGCATTCCGATGAATATGTTGACCTGACGGGGTTCAGGTTCCCGCCATCCCCGGCGTGCCGGGAACCTGAACCCATGGTCCTCAACTTCCCTTACGGCAGCGCCAACGTCGAAGCTACTACTCGTCCCCGAGCATCGGTCCAGGTTGTGATGGCTTCTTTAGCTCCCACCGCCAGTCCGTACCCCAGCACTCCGGTAGTGCTGGGCACGATGACCGGAACGCTCCATGCCGTCGTCATCGTCCGCGACGAGGACTTCACGTTGTAATTCAACTTCTGCGCGTTCCACGTCACCCAGTCGATCACAAAGCTTCCGCCGTTTGGCTTCACCACCATCACCGGCGTCAGTCCGCCGGCGCATCCGCAACTGTCCGACGCCACCGTTCCGCCGCTTGCGAACGTAGAGCCCGCCCGCCGGACGTAACTGCGCAACGACATCGTCGACCCTGCGCCGCTCGCGGTCACCACGTTAAAGATGGCAATCCCGTTACCCGCCGCGTCCATCGTGAATACCGACTCCCCATTGATGCCCGCCGTCCCGTAGTTGGCGATGGTCTGCAGCACCCACTTTGTTCCAGCGGCGCTCTGGGTCGCGGCGAATGCGTACGGGCCCTCATACCACACCACGGTCATGTCGCCGGTCGTGGTGATACCTACGACGGTGATGCCGCCGTACCTGTAATATTGAAACGACAGCGAAGGATAGAGTACCGTGGACGCGCCCCAACTTCCGTCCGACGCCCGCTGCGCCGCGCGTATGAACGGCAGGTATGATTTGTAAATGCCCGGAGACCATGGCCCTGCCCAGCCCGCAACCGCCTGTCCGGCGCTGTTCGACCGGAACTTTGGCAGGTTCCCGCACTCACCAGCCGGGGAAAGCTGAATTGCCGAGCCGGTCGCACCAGCCGCGTTCCATCCCTGCAAGGTCGTAATGCAGTCAGTAGTTCCCGCGGGCAGGGTAACGTAGCCCACCGCAAATCCTTGCGCGCCGTCCGAAGCCACCGTGGCGCCCGCCTTGATCGCGGTCTGGGCTACGGTGACCAGGGTCCATGTCGTAGATCCGGTCGTCAGGTACCCGGCAGAAACCGTGGTTCCGTTGGTCTTGGAATCCCCATCGCTCCACACTGCCATCACGTCACCGTTTCCATTCACGGCAGCGCCTTGTACCAGCACGCCGGTCGGCAGCGGCTGCGAAAACGTCCATGCCCCGCCAGGCCGTCGGATCGCAGCCATCACTCCAGTGCTGGTGCTCACCCCAACGACTTCCGTCCCGTCTGGGCCCGACGTCGTGAATGCCTGGCCGCCATTGGCGATCATCGCCGGAGCAGACCATGAACTTGCGGCAAACGCCGAAATGCTTAACCCCATCAGCGCAACCGCACAGAATACAGCAAGAGAGTTTGTTACTTTTTTAGTCACAGATCATTCTCCTGGGATTGATTACGTTGTGTTCAAGGATTGTTGGTTGAGGGGAGACACCCTCCATTTTTACCCGGCGCGCTGGGGCGGCGCGGTGATGACGGTCACCTTCAAGAGTGATAGCGCCTTAGCGTGGCACGGCACGTTCAGACCGCGACTTGTCTCTAAAAATCCCGTTAAGTCGATTGTTTACAGCGTATTAGATCTGCTTGCGATTACGTGTCTAAAAGTTACATGCATCCTTGCAGTATGGCTCCAGCGCTCCCGATAGCCCTCTCCTCCGACAAATTGTGCGCTTGCCATTGATTTTCGGGGTTTTCCGGGATACTATTCTGCTCACCGCCCCCGCGGGACCCTGGCTGCTGCAGCGCGCAGAGCCGGATGAGGCTGCGTTTGGCTTGTTTCGTAGGCTCTGTGGTTTCGGGGGCGCTCCTGGAGAGCGTGCCTCGCTCTATCTCCGATCGATTCGTGATGCTTGAGGTCCTTGGCAAAGGGGCCACGGGCGAGGTGTATCGCGCCGAAGACCTCGAATGCCATCGCATCGTCGCACTCAAGCGCCTGAATCCGGAACTTAGCGCCGACCCATTGTCGCGCCGTCGTTTCCTCGAAGAAGCCAGCCGCGCCCGCGAGCTTCGCCATCCCCGCATCGCCGCCTACTACGAAGCGGTCGAAGACAACCGCGACTTGTATCTGGTGATGGAATACGTGGAGGGGGAGACGCTCCGCCAGAGACTGCAGCGCCCCATTGCACGCACGGAATTTTTCCGCATCGCCACCCAATGCGCCGAAGCCCTGGAGGCGGCGCACGCCGGAAATCTGGTGCACTGCGACATCAAGCCGGAAAACATCATGTTAACGCCGCAAGGGGACGTGAAAGTCCTCGACTTTGGCGTGGCCAAGCGGTTGCAAACCGAGGCGCTCGCTACCACGGTGGATCGCAAAGGCACGCTGAGCGGAACCCCCGCCTACATGGCTCCGGAAGTGTTGCGGCAACAGACGCCGGATGCCCGCGCCGATATTTTCTCGTTGGCGGTGGTGTTGTACGAAATGCTCACCCGGCAACATCCGTTCCTGGCGGAGAGTTTTGTTGAAACCACCAACCGTATTTCTAATCACCTGCCGGAATCTCCCCGCGAACTCAACCCCGAGGTTTCGAAGAACCTGGAACGGGTGGTTCGCACCGGGCTGGCGAAAGACCCGCAAGAGCGCTACGCCACTGCCCAGGAACTGTTGGATGATTTGCGCGCAGTGGAGAAAGGCCGCAGACCCAGGAACGCGCGCTGGGTCCCCGCGCATGATACCGAAAAGCGTAATCCCTGGTTGACCGCGGTGGCCGTAATCGCGGTGATCGCCGCGGGAGTGCTCGTCCGGCAGAAACTATTTAGCAAGCCTGTGCTCATCGAACGGGGCTGGGTGCTGATCAGCGATTTTGATACGCAAGCCAATGCTCCGCTGCCCGACTCCGGCATTCGCGAAGGCCTGAGCATTGCACTGCAGCAGTCGCGCTACGTCAACGTGTTCACGCGTTCGCGGGTGTACGACGTACTGCAGCGCATGAAGAAATCGGACGTGACCAGAATCGATGAGAGCCTGGGAAGGGAAGTGTGCCAGCGGGAGAATCTGCAAGTGCTGCTTGCGGGCAGCATCGAAGAAATTGGCTCGCAAGTGCAAATCACGGTGCGAGCGGTCGAGCCCGTGCACGGCACCCTGTTGTTCGCGGAAAAAGAACAGTTCGACCGCAAAGATCAAGTCTTCGGCAAAGTGGATGAACTGGCGCGCCGCGTCCGCATGGACCTGGGCGAGTCGTGGAGTAGAATCGAAAAGACCAGCCGCCCGCTCGACAAAGTTACCACCAGTTCTCTTGAAGCGCTCCAGCTTTATTCGCAAGCCAAGGAATTCATGGACCAGGGCAAGCTGGAGCAAGCCTTGCCGCTGTTGCAGGGAGCATTGCAATTGGACCCGGATTTCGCCATGGCCCACATGCAACTCAGCTCGTATTATGCCTCGATTGTAGGAAAGAACAGCCGGACCATTGAGGAACTGCAGAAGGCGTACGACTTGCGGCAGCGTGTGACCGATCGCGAACAGCGCCGCATTGAAGCCAGTTATTATGAAGCGCAGGAACGCTACGAGGATACGGCGCAAGCCTTAAGCGTCTTAGTGGGTTTGTATCCGGATGACGTGGATGCTCGACTTGACCTCGCCGACGCTTACGCAGCCATCGGGCGGTGGGACGGCGCGATTGCCGAGGCGCGGGAAGTGGTTCGCCTTAGCCCCACATCGTCGCGTGCCTACAGCCGTTTAGTCATCTGGCTGGCTCGGCGGCATGCCTACTCCGATGCCATTGCTGTTTACCAGAAAGCCAAAGCACAAGGCATCGAATCGCCTCAACTGAATTGGGGACTTGGCCTGGTGTACGAGGGACAGGGCAAGGCCGGTGACGCCGATAAACAGTTCCGGCTGCTGGAAGCGAACGGTGACGCCTATCAAGGACTGGCCCATCTGTCGCGGGCCCGGAATTACCTGTACCAAGGCCAGTTTCGCGCGGGGGAAGCGGAAATCCAAGCCGGTCTCAGGCACGAACAAGCGCAGAACAAAGGGCTCAAGCCGCTGTTCTACTACGTTCTCGGCAACGTGTATTTATGGCAAGGCGACCGCAACGGCGCTCGTCAACAAGCCACACGAATCCTGGCCGCGCCCGAGGCCGACCTGCAGACCGGCGATCTTTTGTCCGCCGGCATTTTATACGCGCGGAGTGGCGAGGCGAAGCACGCCGATGGCGTTCTGCACCGTTTGGACAAACTGCAAGGGCAGATTCCAACCGCATGGAACCGCAGCAGCTACTGGAACCTCGCCGGCGAAATTGCTTTGGCAGAAAGCAAACCAGAGGGCGCCATCGAGGCTTTTCAAAGTGCAGAATCTGCGTATCCCGGAGCCTTGCCACACTTTGGAATGGCACGCGCTTATGAGGCCAAGCGAGAATGGGATTCGGCCTTACAACAGTGGCAGCTAGTGGTCGACGCCACTGGCGAGATTCTGCAAGATTGGTCACCTGTTATGCTGACCGAGGCCGAATTAGGCATGGCCCGCGACTCGCGACAGTCTCATCGCGAACCGGAAGCACGCTTTCATTACCAAAACGCGTTACAACTGTGGCGCGGTACTGACGACAACCATTTTCGCCATCAGGTACAGGCGGAATTGCAGTCCCTCGAGAACTCTGCGGGTAAAAATTAACCAAAACCGTCGCTACGACGACGACAACTTGCGAAGGAGACAACATGAATCTATACACCATTATTGGCGCCGCTGCTGTGGATTCCGCATTCCTGGCTCTGTTGCTTCGAGACCGGGTTGCCGCAGCCCGGGCGTTAGGGTTATTCCTGACTGTTGGGGAATTGGCGGCGCTGGATAAATTGCTCGCCAATGAGGACGCTGTAGAGAATTTACAGCAGCTCAGCAGCGGAGTCTGCCCTCGCCCGCCCTGTCCGCCATGCTTGGCGCCGGTGTTTTTGCCGCCGCCTTCCTCAGATGGAAAGTCGGCGGAGTAAGAGTAAAAACGAGGCTTGCAGATTTCAGCGCTGCATCTGTGCCTGAGTATGGCCAACGTTGTCGCGGCATGCACCGCATAATTCTGCTTGCTT
>JBBQVN010000035.1:0-27837 GCA_038211475.1 Terriglobales bacterium
ACCGGGCCCATGGTTCCGGCGCCGACGCGAATCTTGTCCACCGAGCGGATGGGGGTAATTTCCGCAGCCGTTCCGGTGAAGAAGACTTCGTCGGAAATGTAAAGCATCTCGCGCGGCACCACCTGCTCCACAACGGGGATGTTCAGATCGCGGGCTATCTGCAAAACCGACTCGCGGGTGATGCCAGGCAGCACCGAATTGCCCAGGGGCGCGGTTTGCAGCACTCCATTGCGAACTAGAAACAGGTTCTCGCCCGAGCCTTCGCTGACGTAGCCATTCACGTCGAGCGCGATGCCTTCCGCATAACCGTTGACAATGGCTTCCATTTTGATAAGCTGCGAGTTCATGTAGTTGGCGCCCGCCTTGGCCATGGCCGGCAGCGTGTTGGGCGCAATGCGGGTCCACGACGAAACACAAACATCGACGCAAGGGTCGTCCACCGCACCCAGATATTTTCCCCATGGGTAGTTGGCGATGTACACCTCGGTGGGCGAGTTGAAGGGATTCACACCCGCTTCGCCATAGCCGCGCAGAATGATGGGACGCAGGTAGCAGGGCCAGATTCCATTGCTACCGACCAGTTCCAGCATGGCGTCGATGATCTGGTCGCGACTGAAGTCCACATCAATGCGGTAGATCTTAGCGGAGTCGAGCAGGCGTTGCACATGCTCATGGACGCGGAAGATCGCGGGGCCCGAGGGGGGCGCATAGCAGCGGATCCCTTCGAACACCGAGGAACCGTAGTTAACCACGTGCGACATCACATGGACATGGGCGTCGTCCCAAGCAATGAACTTGCCGTTGTGCCAGATTCTTTCGGTCTTTTGGATCGCCATGAGCACTCCTTCGAGGAGAGATTGTTTGGGCTGGGACCGCCTGCTGAATTCTGGCCGCGAGCAACCCTGCCCTCGGTCAAATTTCCGCAAACAAATTACTCGTCATTATACCTAACCGCGTCAGCGTTGACTTGGATGCCGGAGAACGCTATTTCGGCGATTCCGCCATTACATGCTGCACGATGGTCAAGGGCGGAATATGGTCTGGCTTTACGTATTGGTTCACCAGAAAACGCTGCCCGTCTTTGGTGACGTCGTAGGTGAACAAATCGGTGGAGGAAATGGGGGCGCGCCCGCGAATCTGGAACAATGGCGTGGGAGTGCCCGAGGAAAATGTTGCGCCGGTCTCGACTGGAACTGCCATTAACGTGCCGGTTGGCCCCAGATAGTAGAGCTCCTTGCCATCGCCGCGCCACCGGGGCTCGCTTCCGCCCCCGCGCGAGACTTGCCATTTGCCCGCGGCGCCTGGGAACGTAGTGACATAAATCTCCGAGTCGTTCGATTCATTGGACGCATAGGCCACCCACTGGCCGTCTTCAGAAATCACTCCGTTGGACTCGATCGCGCCACTGTTAAGGAAAAGCTTCGCCTCCCCGCTCTCGGCGTTCATCAATATCAATTTCGAACCGCTCACATTGGTTTGCAAAGAGCCCAGAATTTGTTTGTCGTCCCGCGACCAGGAGGTCGGAATGATGTCGTAGCTTTCGCCCGCCCCCAAAAAATTCGTCCGACGTTTTACTGCGGTCAAAATTTTATCCGGCTCGAGACCCGACGTCTTCTTTAAATTTACCGACGATCCCCCCACATTCGCGCGAAACGCAATCGTGCTTCCGTCCCGCGACCAGACGCCATCGGTCTCCTCAGCGGGATCAAATGTAAAGCGCGTCCGAGTCTCCTTCTTCGTGTCTTCGATCCAAATGTCGAGGTTGTTCGATTTCAGGTCGGTGATGTCAACCACCACGCGGTTCCCGTCAGAAGAAAGCATGGGATTGGCCTGCACTCCGACCTCGCCCACTTTTGCAAGTTGCTTCCCCGCTTTGTCGTACCAGGTCAATTGAGACTGCGCCGCCGCTGCCGTCTCGTCGTAGACCACCGTACCGTTCTCCGCGACGGCAAACGACCCCCAATAGACCGACGGTTGATAACCAATTCGATCGGCGACCACGCGCGGGTCTTCAGATAGGGCGCCCTTCGCGAGATCGAGAGGCGCTGCTCTCAGCATCTTCTTATCGTCCACGTAGAACAGGAAACCCGCAGCATACCCCGGGTTCGAGCGGGTTTCCAGCAATGGCTTCATTTCTTTGCCGGAAAGCGAACTTAAGAAGATGGCCGAGTCGCGGCTACCACCGCCCGTTCCGAATTGCGCCTGCAGGAACAAGAAGTGCTCTCCGTCGGGGAGAAAGTATGGCCAACGATGCGACGACTGTCCAGTCGCCAGCAGTTCCGCCGTGATTGGAATCGGATTGCTGCCATCGGCATTGACCCGCCAGATTGGACCGCCCGCGTCCGGCGAATACAGGATGACGTTTTTCGTGCTCCAGCTTCCGCCCCGCGCATAACTGGTCCGGGCAAGGATTTGCGGAGAGCCACCCGTAACCGCCACTTTCTGCAGCTTGCCATTCGCGAAAAAACCGACATAGGCGCCATCGGGCGATAGGAACGGGTAGCTTGCACCCTCGGTTCCGGCAATCTCGGTCGCTTTAGATGTCCCCACCCGCTGCACAAAGAGCATGGGCGCACCGGAGCGTTCGTCGGGCGCCACAAAGGCCAGCATACGTCCGTCGAGTGAAAGAGCCAGATGGCTAACTTCGCCCGCCACCGGAATGGAAAATTCCATTCGCGCGGAGGCAGGAGTGGGGCGCGTTAAGGACCATAGGACATAACCTGCCCCCACCAACGCGAGCGCCACAAACGCCGATAGCCAGGGCGTTGCCGCGCGGCGGGCCGACAAGGCGGCGCGAGCGGCGCCGCTGGGGTCGGAGCCTGACAGAACGCCGAGCGCAAACGACAAATCTTTTGCGGATTGGAAACGCTGTTCCGGACTCTTTTCCAGGCAGCGCCGCACTATGCGATCAAGCCCAGGAGCCAAACTCAGCTGCGAGCCTGACGGCTCGGGCACGTCGTCTTTCAACACCGCTGTCATGGTTTCCGCAGGCGTGTCGCGACGAAATAGCCGCTTGCCTGACAACATCTCGAACAGCACCGCGCCCAAGGCAAAAATGTCGGTGCGCGCATCCACGGCTTCGCCCCGCACCTGTTCCGGGGCCATGTACCCGGCCGTTCCCATGACGACACCCGCGTCAGTGGGTGCACTGGTGATGGTCGGGCCGTCCGCGCCAGGGCTCGACGTTGAGGCCAATTTCGCCAATCCAAAATCAAGGATCTTGGCGCGGCCATCCCGAGTCAGGAACAGATTCTCCGGCTTCAGATCGCGGTGCACGATCCCCTTCTCGTGAGCGGCCGCCAGCCCCTGAGCGATTTGCACGCCAGCCTCAATCACCTTGCGTTGAGGCAGCGCTCCGCGGTCCAGCACCGCGCGCAAGCTTTCTCCCTCAAGTAGTTCCGACACCAGAAAAGGCGCGCCATTGTGCTGGCCGACGTCGTAGATCGCCAGAATATTGGCGTGATTGAGCGCCGCCACGGCTTGAGCTTCCTGCTCGAATCGGTGAAGCCGATCGCTGTCTTGAGCAAAAGACTCCGGCAGAATCTTCAACGCAACATCGCGGCCCAGTCTAGTGTCACGGGCGCGATAGACCTCGCCCATGCCGCCCGCGCCGAGCAGCGACTGAATTTCGTAAGGACCGAGTTTGGTGCCGGAAGCAAGGGCCATCTGTAGCACACAATTATAGCGTTAGGTCGAGTCAGAGGTCCGAGATGGCTTGCAGCGACACAGAGGTTCACGGGCATTAGTGGATGATGGTGGAACTTCTGCGTCACTGGGCCGCAAAAGAGTCACTTTGGTTAAGAATGCAGGTATGAGGGCGCGTGACATATTTTGACGGTTAATCCCGAACTGGAGCGTGACAGGCAAAAAAACTGGGGGTGCACCAGCGAAGCGCGAGCAGCCTGCATCCAATCAGAAGAAAAAGGATTCCCTCGGGAGGGATGATGCCAGTTTCATCGAAATTTGCTCGCGTGGTCACGGTGTTTGCCTTGGCCGCGCTGCTCGCGCCGCAAGGGTCGTGGGCGCGGGTCGAGCCCAGCCATGGGTTCGACATGTTCTCGGCGCCGGACGAAGTGCAGGTGGGGAAGCAGAACGCCGACGAAATTCGCAAACAGCTTCCGCTGCTGCCGGATTCCGATCCCGTGGCGCGCTATGTGCAGCAGTTGGGCGCCAGACTGGCCGCGCACGCACCCGGCGAGAAGTGGCCCTATGAATTCCACGTGGTGAACCAAAAGGAAATCAACGCGTTCGCCCTGCCCGGCGGGCCCGTGTTCGTCAATCTGGGGACGATTCAGGCGGCGGACAACGAAGCCCAACTGGCGGGCGTGATGGCCCACGAAATCTCGCACGTGGTGCAGCGGCATGGGACCCGCGCAGCCACCAAGCAGATGATGGCACAAATCCCGCTCTCCATCCTGGGTGGCATGGCCGGGGGCGGCAGCCTGGGGCGGTTGGCGCAGGCTGGAATCTCATTTGGGGCAGGATCGTATTTTCTAAAGAACTCGCGCCGTGCGGAATCGGAGGCCGACCTGCTGGGAAGTGACATCATGTACGACTCCGGGTTTGATCCGAATCAGATGGCCGTATTTTTTGACAAGCTGAAGCAGCAGGGCGGAAGGAATCCAGGGCTCCAGTTCTTGAGCGACCACCCGGACCCGGGCAACCGGGCTGAAGCGGTGGCGCAGGAAGTACGCACTCTGGCCGCCAAGCGCTACGTTGCCGACAGCGCCGAGTTTCGCGACGTCAAGCAGCGGGCGGCTGGAATGCATCCGCTCACCGCTCAGCAAATCTCCGCCCAGCAACAGCAACAACATGGCGGAGGTAACCGAATCGTGGGTGGCGGAGCCGACATGAATCCCGGCGAAGCCATGCAGCGCCTCAGCCACAACTCTTTCGAAATTGATTATCCGGGCAATTGGGAGGCGATGGGAGACCAAAATTCCTCAGTGACCATTGCGCCGAGAAGCGGAGTTTCGTCGAACGCGGTGGCTTATGGAGCCATGATCAACGGCTACGCGCCGGAGAATCCGGATGGTTCGCTGGACGCGGCGACCCATGAACTGCTGGCTTCCTTACGGGAGGGCAATCCTGAGTTGAGGCAGGTGGGTCACGACGAAGACCTCTCGGTCAATGGGTTGGCGGCAAAATCTGTGGACTTGGTGGGGAACTCTCCTCTGCAGGACCAGAGCGGCCGCGCGATGCCGGAACGCGACTGGCTGGTCACCATGAAAAGGCGCAATGGGGACCTGATGTACATCGTGTTCATCGCGCCGGACTCGGAATTTGGCAGGCTGCGTCCGACGTTCGAGCAGATGCTGTACTCGCTGCGGGTGAAATAGCGGCGACGGCGGGCCGGCAATGCTGGCCCACTAGCTGCGCCAAGAATTAGGTCATCCGCTACAGTGACTTGGGGAAGAACCAGGCGGGCAATTTCGCGGAGGGTCTCAAACACTCCAACGCCTTGGGTTGCTATGGCGGGAATAACGGGCTGGCCGGGACGGGCGAGGTCTGCCACTAAAACTTCCGAGGCGATCGCATTGGGCAAGTCACGCCGGTTCAGTTGCAGCACGCAGGGCAAATGTTCCCATTGATAGCCGAGCTTCTGGAGTTGGGTAATCGCGCTGGCGAGGGCTTCGCGGTTGGCGGTGGCACGTTCGGGATGAGAATCCGCGACGAAGACCAAGCCATCCAGTTGGCGGAACACGGGTTGTAGAAACGCGGGATAGCCTTCGCTCGGGGCGTAGAGCTGCAGACTGAGCGTCAAGCCCCGGGCCACACCCACTTCGAGCTGCAGGAAATCAAAGCCAGGGCCGCCATGTTCGGCGATAAGAAGAGCGCTGCGCTGGTGGGCTGCGGCGTGGTGGTGGAGCGCGCGCAGGTTGGCGGTTTTGCCAGACAGGGCAGGTCCGCAGTACACGATTTTGCAAGTCATCTCGCGAGCCACATCGTTGATCGAGCTCAGGGCGCGCCGCTTTCTGGAGCGAGGTCGGTGGTCTGCTCGATAAGATTGTGGGCTGCGGAGCGCAGGAAAGGCAGATTACGAAAGTGCGGAGCAAAGGTGGGAGTCATTCCCCCTTACTTCCGCCTACTGCCGCTGGGGCAGGGGATAGTATCCGTCCTTGGCGTACACGTTGACATCGGGACGGCGCACTCGCACTTCGATTTGGCGGTAGCGGGAGCCAGCGGCTTTCGCCGAGTAGCCGAGAGTGTACTGGTTGCGGGCTTCGCCGGTGATGCGCGCGTAGGCGCTGTCAATGGCCTGCCGCGACAGCTCGTTGTATACCCATCCGCCAGTCGCGTTGGTGTATTTGGGCAGGATGTCGGTGTAACCGGCGAAGGGAAGATGCAATTTCGAAATCTTGCTCACCCCCGGAATCGCAGCCCCTTCCACTCCGATGGCATAGACGCTGATGTCGTTGGTGAGCAGGACCTTCAGCACGTCGGAATAGCTGGCCGTACTGCCATACTCGCGGCCGTCGCTGATGATGAAAATGATCTTGCGCCGGGTACGTTCCCGCTTGCTTAGGTCCCGCGCCGCCTGCAGAATCGCATCATTAAGCACGTGAGAGACCTTGGCCGGAGTGTTGACAATAGGGCCGTTGGGGTCGAGCGGCCTTCCGTTGATGATGGGGCCCGAGCCCAGGGGGCCGCTGGCGACACCAGCACCGTTGTTTGAGCCGCTCACCAGCTTGAGGCGGTTGAGCGCCGCTGTGATGTGCTGGTTGACCATGCTGAAATCCGAAGCCTGACTAACCCGGTTGCTGTAGGTGTAAAGAGACAACTCATCGAAGGGACTGAACGCGCCGGCCAGCGAGGCGAAGGTCTGGTTGACCTTCTGCACAGCGACGTCAGGCATACCCAGATCGAGAATCACCGCCGCCGAGAGAGGAAAGGGATCGCTGGTAAAGAACTTTAATTGCTGGCGCGCCCCGTTTTCCAGCAGAGCAAAATCTTTTGGCGACAAGCCGGTGACCAGGTGGCCCGCCCCATCTTTCACCGTAACTGGAACCAATACCAGGTTGACGTTGACTTTGAGTTTGAACAAATCATCGGCGGGGCTGGGGACAGAAGCGGCAGTGGGAGCGGCGGGTTCCTCGGTGGCCAGATTCTGGGGCGGCTCCGGAATTGCGTCCTGTGGCTTGCCGGAGTCAGGCAACGGCTGGGTATTAGAGCGTCGCAGTTGGTCTGACTGCGGCGGCGGTGGTTGGTCTTGCGGGCCTGGCTCAGGCTCCGGTTGCGGCATCTGCGAAGGTGGTGGAGTAGGCCGGACGGCGGAAGGCGCATCCGGAACCTCTTGTTTCTGCGGCGCCTGCGCACTCGCGGCCATTGCGAAACCGAGTATCCCCGCCACTAACCACCGCGTAACACGTCCGCCCGAAAGAGATTGCAAAGGTTGCCGACTCCTTCTCCAGAAATTTTGCCGCCTTACATGCATTGGGATGCGCAACTCACGCCCTTTGGTGCATCTAAGCTTTCAACAGGATAGACTAAAAAGCCCACAGGAAAATCGTAGAATGCTAAAAACCCGCCCCATCGTCATCGTGGTAGCAATCGGCGCCCTGATTTGCTGCGCCGCGCTTCTGTCTGTAGCGCAAAGTCCTCAGGATGAGCCGCTGGAAACCTTGAAAGTCAATGTGGACGTGGTGCAGCTGTTTTTCAACATCAAGGACAAGCACGGGCTACTGATCCCGAACCAGACGAAAGACGATTTGACGCTGCTGGAAGATGGCGCGCCGCAAACGATTAAGTACTTCAAGTCGGAATCGGATTTGCCGCTGACTCTGGGCATATTGATTGATTCCAGCGGAAGCCAGGCCCGCGTGCTCGATATGGAAAAAGAAGTGGGCGGATCGTTTCTGGAGCAGATCCTGCGGGAGAAAGACGAAGCCTTCGTCATCGATTTCGACGTAGATGTGGCCTTGATTCAGGATTACACCAACTCCAGCTCTCGGTTGCGGAAGGCGATGAATTCGGTGAAGATCAACGCGCCGCCGTCGAGCTGCGGCAGCATGCCTGGCATGGGCGGAGGTCCCCTCCCTTGTTCGAGCGCTCCGAAGGGGACATTGTTATACGACGCGGTTTATCTGGCAGCGCATGATGAACTGGCCAAGGAAGTCGGCCGCAAGGCCATGATCCTGCTGACCGACGGCGAAGACCAGGGCAGCCAGTTGAAGAACCGGGACGCCATTGAATCCGCGCAGAAAGCGGATGCGATTGTGTACGTGCTGCTGATCGCCGATCGCGGATTCTATGGCGGCCTCTACTCCGGCGATTCTGATATGCGCAGGCTCACCACAGAAACTGGCGGACGCGTGATCGAGGTGGGAAACAAAATGGAGAAACTGCGCGACGCCTTTAACCAGATCGCCCAGGAACTGCGCAGCCAGTACAACATTGGGTTCACTTCGACTAACGCCAAGCGCGATGGAAGCTTCCGCAAGCTGGAACTGCGGTCCAAGCAGGGCTACAAGATTCAAGCTCGGTCAGGGTATTACGCGGTCGTGCGGTAGTGTGGAAGCCCTCGCTGCGCTCGGGAGTGTAAAAGCAGTCTCGGGTTTCTAGTTTCTATTTTCTAGTTTCAAAACTGGGGAGATGGCTCCTTTTGCGTGTGTCATCCTGAGCGAAGCGAAGGACCTGCTTTCCGCCGGTTCCCTCGCTGTGCTCAACACGACAACTTTCGGTGCGGAGCTCTCGCTGCGGTCAGATCACAAATCTTTGGTGCGACAACTTCCTAGGTGCGCCCGTCTCGACTCGGCACAGCTGACTTCACTTCCTTAGCTAGGAATGGATCCCCTGCAGTTGCACTAGCGGGGTGTGTGGGGCCGCCGCAGCCATACTCTCTCCGGCTGGAGCGGTGAGCGGTCCCAAGGCTGCCGCCCGTTTGTAAATGTTTAGGAGCTGCGAGTAATTCTGCGCGGCCGTGTAGCGGGCCAGATATTCGCGACGCGCGGCAGCCCCCATTTCGCTCATGCCGACCGGATTATCCCAGGCAAAGGCGGCCTTCTCGGCCAAGTCCACCGGGTCCCCAGTACGAAAGTGCAGACCGGTCACTTGGTCGGTGACGATCTCCTTCATGGAACCAAGCGCAGAACAAATCACCGGAGTCTCGCAGGCGAAGGCCTCGGCGATGGTGACGGGAAAATTCTCATACCATTCGCTGGGGAGGATGAGGAAACGCGCGGCTTGAATGGTGGCGATGGTTTGCGAGCTGGGAAGTACCCCAGTGAAGTGCACTGAGGTCAGGTTGCGGCGATGGGCTTCCGCTTCAACCTCCGCGCGTTCGGGGCCGCCGCCGACAATCAGCAGCGGGACCCGGTTTTGCAGACGCTCCCATGCCGCGAGCAGAGTGTGCATTCTCTCAATCGGCGCGAAACGGCCAACAAATACGGCGTAATTACGTTCCCGTGGGCCGGGGCCAGGATCGGGATCGACGAAATTCGGCTTCACCACGATGCGATCGGCCGGCAGCCCGCCCGCCACAAACCGGCTGCGCGAAAACTGACTGAGAGCGATGAAGCAGCTCACCGCGCGCGTCCACGTTCTCAGGCGGTGGTGGACCTCCAGCATGAGCGCGATTGGCGCTGTGGCCGCTGCTGAACCGCGATAGCATCCGTGCTGCACTCCCCGCCACACCGTATGCTGCAGGCATTCCTCGCAGACGCGACCATCGCGAAAGAAACTCGCTCCCGGACAGAGCAGGCGGAAATTGTGCAGCGTCTGCACCACCGGGACTCCTGCGTCTTTGCAAGCTGAGTAAATGGAGGGCGAGATCATCATGAAGGTGTTGTGCACATGCACCACATCCGGCTTCTCGCGGGCCAGCAGGCGCTGCAACTCGGCACGCGGCTGGCTCGCCCAGATCATGTTCCGGACCAGTTGCACGCGTTTGAAACCGCTGTATTGCTCCGCCGAAAAATTGCTGCGGGTGAAAGCCAAAACGTGATTGCCAGCCTGCTCGAGCATGTGCCGCTCCTGCTCGAAAACGCGGTCTTCCCCGCCGGGCTGCTGATAAGTGTTATGAACCAGCAGGATTTTCATATCCAACTCCGACAGCGCCGGAAACAGCCGCCATGTTCAGTGCGCGGTACACGCCTGCGTTGGTGAGGTAGTGCACGTCCGGCCGATGCGCAACGTAAGCGAGCAAGTCTTCCAGTTGTGACCAGAGATTTAGATCCTGCAGCTCCCAGGAATGGCCGTAGAGGTGCCAGAATCCGCCGTCCTGCAACACTCGGTCAAACAGCGTCTTCCCCAGTTCCACCCAACTGCGGGCGTGGCGAAGTCTTAGCGCATAGTCAGCCAGTCCAGCCAGGTTTTTACCTTTGACGGTGTTGCGCATGTAGGCGGGCGCGCGATGGGGATAGGCTTGCAGGGTGGTAGGCATCTCAAAGCGCGGGAACTGTAGCGAGGTGCGCAGCAAGCGAGTGGAGCGCGCGTTCTGATAGCCCGCCTGGGCAACGCAATGAGTGGTGGTTTGATTCAGGCGGCCGTTGGGATAACAGAACGACTGCACTTCGGAACCCAAGCGGTCTTCCAAGATGCGCTTGCACTCAGTGACTTCGCGGGCTTGGACGTCAGGTGGGAGTGCGGTGAGGCTGCGATGAGAGACGGTGTGTCCCCCGATTTCGAAACCGCCGGTTACCAGGTCCATTATCTGGCTCGTACTCAGCTCGCGGCCAGCGCGAAAAGGCTCGATGGGAATGTAGAAGGTGCCAGCCACGCCGTGAGCGGCCAACATTTCCGCCAGGCGAAGGTCGGAGCGGTCTCCGTCGTCCCAACTGGTGCTCACCACGATCATCTTGTGCGAATGGGCCATGCGCGTGACGGCTCTGGATTTTCCCGGTCGATTGGGTCGATAGGCTCAATTAGGTTTCATCGTACTCCCTGTGAGGAATCATCGATGCGAAATCTGCAACAATTCAGTGCGAGCGGCGGGCAAGCCACCAGCGGCGCAGCGCGACTACGGACCAAATGGCCTCCACCAGTCCGAATGGCCACGCGCCTTGCAGGAAGCCATATGCGGAACCCAGCAGGCAAGACCCGGCGAAGGCCAAAATGAACCAGCGACTCCGTTTTTCGAGGGCGTAGCTGACCAGCATAGCGGTCACTGCAAACAGCCCAAACAAGCTCAATGGTTTCAGTTCGCACCTCGCGTCCGGTTTTGCGCAATGACAGCGTCCATTCGGCGCAACCGGCAGATGGCAGTTTACCGCGGCTCACCTTCCAGTGCTCCTGAAAGGAATGTTCTACGGCAAGATTGACAGCGGGTGGTCTCGCTGCCACACTTTCACAGTAGTAGGGTGGCGGTGACGAAAAAACCAGCCCGAGCCCTTTTCTCTCCCCCAGATTGTTGTGTCCCGGAGGCCATTGTGGACTTACGCCGTTTGATTTGCTCTTTCGTTGTGATACTGGTGTGTGCTTCGAGCTTGTTTGCGACCCAACCTGAACCGAAGAGCCAGGGAGAGATCCGGACCGGAATCTATCGCGGGCGCGCGGTGGTTTACCAGGTGGTTAACGGACGCAATCTCTACGAAGGCGACATCGTACTGGGAAAGGTGGACTCCATCGTGGAGGGGGCGGCAGGGAACGGCATCACCATTGCCTATGCCCAGTATTTGTGGCCCAAGGTCGGCGGAGTGTATCACGTGCCCTACCAGATCGATCCTGCTTCCGGCGACGTCACCACCTTAATGCTGCCATCAGCCAATTCAATAGCACCTTCCCCGGCCTGATCCAGTTTGTGGCGCATACCAGCGAAACCGATTGGGTGAACTTCAATTTCAACCCCAGCGATTTCAGCGGAGTATGCGACTCGTATGTGGGGCGAGTGGGAGGGGAACAGATGGTCAACGGCTCGGTAAGCTGCGCGACCGCTACCATCTTGCACGAAATGGGGCATACGGTGGGGATGTGGCATGAGCAATCGCGTTCGGATCGCAATACTTATGTGAACGTGCTCTACAACAACGTCATCAAGGGATCGCGCTCGAACTTTGACCAAGTGCTGGACGATGCGCAGAACCGCACCCTGTACGACTATGCCTCGGTGATGCACTACATTCCGTTTGCCTTCAGCCGCAACGGCGGGCCGACGATTGAATCCATCCCGGCCGGCATGCCGCTGTCGAACCTGGTGGGATATTCGGCTGGCGACATCGACTCCATCATGCGGTTGTATGGGGGCGCGCCGACTTCGGTCATGGTGACCAGCAATCCTCCTGGCCTGCAAGTGATGGTCGATAATTCCACCTACTCGACGCCGCACACTTTCACCTGGACACTGAACTCCACCCACACGCTGAACGTGAGCACGAGTCCGCAGACGTTGAGCGGAGTGACCTACACCTACGGGCGCTGGAACGACAATGCGACCGCCAGCCACAGCGTCACCGTGCTGCCGGGGAATGGAGAAGCAGGCTTTGCGGTGACGTCGCCCGCGGTGACTGTGTATTCGGCCAATTTCATCAAGTTGGTGCCTTATGTGATGACGGTATCCCCTGCGAGCAGCGGGACGGTCACCCCGACACCCGCGCCGGTCGCCTATCCGCCCGCGTCGGGCCTGTTCTACGTGGCGCGCCAGCAAGTCACCATCAGCGCTGCGCCGAGTGGCGGACAAAATTTCTACGAGTACATCAATTCGCCGTTCTGGCTGCCAGGCGGCCTGAGCGAAAACCCGAAAACGTTTTACGTGATGGATGACGGCACTTCCATCAACACCACCGCATATTTCACCAACTCGCCGGTGTACACGGTGGGCATTAGTCCGCTGGCGGAATTTTTGTATGTGTACGTGGATGGCGGATTTTGGTATGCGCCCAAGAGTTTTTCGCCGGGGTACGACTCGGGATGGAACAGCGGCACCACCCACAGCGTGAACATGGATACGCTGGAGGAGCCCTTCAGCTTCAACAGCCGTTACCGATTTGCGAGCTGGAGCGACGGCGGGACGCAGTTGCACAACATCATCGTGCCCACTGCCAGCAAGACCTACACCGCCAACGTTACGCCTGAGTTTTACGCCGCCAACTACGCCAACCAGCCCTGCGCCGGAACCATCAGCCTGGCGCCGGGGTCGCCCACAGCGGACGGATTCTATCCCACCGGATCGCTGGTGAGCTTTAGCGAGAGTCCAACGAGCGGGTGGACCTTCACCGGATGGCAGTTTGACCTGACCGGAACCGGCAACCCACAGAACCTGACCGTCGGCGATGAAGTGCTGGTGGTGGCCGACTACAACACGACCTCCACGCCGATCACGGTGACCAGCCTGAGTCCCGGCGCGGTGGTCGCGGGAAGCGGGTCACAGACTCTGACCATCACCGGCACGGGATTCACCTCCGGCACGCTGGTGTATTTCAATAACCTCTTCCACACCATCAAGTTTGTGAACTCCACGACCGTGACGATCACGCTGACCAGCACCGATGTAGCCACCGCGGGAGGCTACCAGGTGTTTGTGGAGAACTTCCCCTCGGGCGCAACCTGTGGCGCTTACCAGGCCCGGCCGTTCTTCGTGGCCAATTCGGCGCTGGTCACGCCGACCCCGTTCAGCCTGAGCTTTTCGGCGCAGCTAGTGGGCACCACCAGTGCCAGCAAGGCAGTCACGCTGAAGAACAACGGCAGCAGCAGCGTGACCATCAACTCCATCGGCACCAGCGGAAACTTCGGGCAGACTACGACGTGCGGTTCCACTCTCGCGGTAGGAGCAACTTGTACCGTAAATGTGACGTTTACTCCGACGGTTTCAGGAGCCATCAACGGAGCGCTGACGGTAAGCGACACTTCACAAGACTCGCCGCAAGTGATCGCGCTGAGCGGAACCGGCAACATGAACGCCAGCCTTTCGCCCACCAGTTTGTCGTTTGGAACAGTTACGGTCGGGGGTACGAGTTCCGCAAAATCCGTCACCCTGACCAACAACCAGAGCACCACGCTGAGCTTTGCCTTCTCGGCTAGCGGAAACTACACCGCGGTCGGCGCTGGCACTACTCCATGCGGATCCAGCCTGAATGCCGGCGCCAAGTGCACCATGAACGTGACCTTCAAGCCGACTGCAAATGGCAGCATTAACGGGGCGGTTACGGTGACGGGTGGAGGAGTATTCAGTCCACAGGAAGTCACTCTGTCAGGGACGGGCAGCGGCGGGGCGTCTGCTCCTCTGACCTTCTCTCCCACCAGTTTGTCGTTCGCGAGCCAGACAGTCGGGACCACCAGCAGCGCTTCCACAGTGACTGTCACCAACTCCAGTGCCAGTTCATTAAGTATTTCGACTCTGGCGGCCAGCGGAAACTTTACTGCGGTGGGAAGCGGCACCGCTCCCTGCGGCGGGACGCTCGCGGCGGGAGCGCACTGCACCTTTACGGTCACATTTTCGCCTTCGGTGAGTGGGACAATCAAAGGCGCGACGGTGATCACGGACACCGCCCCAGTCAACCAGCAAGTGCTCAACGTTAGCGGGACCGCCGTACTGCCGGTGAGCTTCAGCCCCACTAGTCTGACGTTTGCGGCCCAGGCGGCGTTCACCACCAGCGCTTCGAAAACCGTGACCCTCACCAATAATCAGAGCACGGCGCTGATTCTAACCAGTCTTGTGGGCAGCGGGGACTACACGGCCGTCGCGGGCGGAACCACGCCCTGCGGCAGTAGCGTGGCGGCGAAAGGTAAGTGTACTTTTGTAGTCACGTTCACCCCCAGCGCGGTGGGAACCATCAAAGGCGCGGCCACGGTGACGCACAATGCCGCCAACAATCCGCAGAGTGTCACGCTGACGGGAACGGGACAGTGACGAGAGAGAGAATCGTGTCAGGAGGTTGGTCTTTGCGAAATGACGAAGGGCAAGAGGTCACCATAACCCTCAGTCAGAAAGTGTTGGCGAACGCCACGACACGGGCGGCGCAACGCGGAATTTCCGTTGGCGATCTGCTGGCCGAGTTGATTGGACTCTCGGTGACCGATGAGCATTCCTATCAGCCAAGGGAGTCTCTTGATCACCCGGGCAGGTTACGGCAGCGAATACAGTACGCCGCGGTTATGTGTTCCCCCGCCGGCGGTTCCGTACAGGATGCCGGTTGCGTCGAAAATCACCCTCGACCCCGGGCCTGAGTTGGTTTGGCCGAACGAGTAGATGGCCGACTCGCTCCACTGGCCTTGGCCCTGCGGCGTCAGCGTGTAAATTGCGCCCTGGTTCGACGAGCCGCCATTACTGGTTCCGTAGAAAATCCCGTTCTGGTAGGTAAGGTCGGTGAAAAAATAGGTGACGTCGAGCCCGCCGCGGAAGTACAGCAGTGTCTTCTCCTGCCAGCTGCCATCGGCGCGCGGCGACAGCCCAAAAAACAGACCGGGTGCGAATCCAATATTGTTTCTGCCGTGAATGGTGGCAGGGCCGCCCTGCGTCACGCCGTAAAGGATTCCGGCGGAGTCAAAAATCAGCGCATTCGCGGGATGGAATCCGCCCAGCGTGCCAACAAAGCGATGCAGCACCTTTTCCGTCCATCCGCCGCCCGCTACCGGCGAAAGCTCAAACACCGTGCCGCAGCCGCGCTGATAGGTGTCGCAATAGGTATCGCTGCCGCCGGAATACGTCGTACCGTAAAGATTGCCCGCAGCATCAAGGACGAGCGCAGCCTGGGGGGTCGCGCCATCGTTGTTCACCCCGCCATTGAAGTTGTAAATCACCGAGTAGGTGTAGCCGCCGCCACCGTTCGGGCTGAGCTCGTAGACGTTCCCATAGCTGCCGCCGTAGGGCGTGGTGCCGTAGAGATTCCCAGCTGCGTCCATGACCATGCCGGAGAGAGGCGTTGCACCGTCGGACCCCTGGAAAGTGTGCAGTATGGTCTTAACGCCGCCGCTGATTTCGAACACCGTCCCGCATCCGTTAAAGCAACTGGTGCTGCTGCCGCCGTTCACCGTGACCCCAAACAGGTTTCCCGCCGCGTCCCGCACCGGAATGCCCACCGGTGCCCAGCCGTCGCTGCCTCCCTGGAAGTTGTACAGGACGTTTTCGCTCCAGGTGCCGTCAGAGTTCTTGATCATCTCAACTGCGGTACCACATCCTGATCCGAACAGGCAGGAACTGTTGGTGCCAGCCTGACCGGAGAATCCATACAGATTTCCACTCGCGTCCATGGTTAAGCCTGACGGCGCATTGGAGTCCGGCGAGCCCAGGTACTGATACTGGTTCGTATTGTTGGCGTGCACCAGGTCTGACGCTTTTGCCGGTCCCGCCAGGGTCTGTGCATTCCAGACTTCCACCGTCACCTGGTCGTTGGCCAGCAGCGAGTAAATACCGGTTCCATAGGCGCCGGTGAGCTGCGTGATCGAGATTTGCCGGTCTTTCCAGGACGTAATTTGCAGCGTCACCGCGTCGCCCGTCGGAGCGTAGCCGGCACTCCAGCCTTGCGTGTTGTCGATGATGCGGATGGCCCGCGAGTTCCCCGTATAGGGACGGATGCTGCCAAACCCAGAGCCGTTGATCAGGATGGTCTGGTATCCGCGCGCCCAAACGCGCGAGACCGAGGTGATAATCGGCGACTGCGCTAACGCCGCTGCGGAAAGAACCAGCATGAGCGCAAACGACGAGAATGCTTTACCCATCGCACGGAATCGCGCGACACGAGAAGCAGAAGAGAACGCTTTCAACATTTTCGGGATCATGGCACACCTCAAAGAGACGACTTAGGGGGAGGCCGCACGTCTTATCTAGCGGCTTTCGGAATTATAAGTGCTGGGGGGGTATGCAAGAAAATACTGTGTGAATTCTCTTAACTCGTTCCCACTCGCCGAAAATCGCGCAGCCCCAGTTCCAGCCCGCCAAAATCCGGGTGGTCGTTGAACTCGAGGGTGTAGGCAACATCGAGCGGGTCTCCGGCCAGCACTTTCTGGGCTTCCGCTTGTTCGGCCATGCGCCATCCCATGGCGTTGAAGCAGACGGCACGGCCTGCGGAAGAATGGCCATTGGTTGCCGGGGTCTCCACTGCCGCCAGCTTTAGCTTGATGTGCTTTTCCTTGATCAGGCGCGGCGGCCCCACGACCTTCACGCCCCGTGCCGCGAACACGGGCTGAGAATTGCCCATGCCAAAAGGCTCCATGCAGCGGACTTGCTCGTAGAACGCCGGGGTCACCTGGCTCAGGGGAAGCTCGGCGTCAAATCGCAAAGCGGGCTCGAAATCGCTGAGGATGAGGCGCTCGCGAGCATACAGGTCCAAGCGGCTGCGCAGCTCGGGCACGCGCGCAATGGGCAGCGAAAATCCCACGGCGTGAGCGTGGCCACCATGCCGGGTAAACAATTCGCGGCAGGAATCCAGTGCATCGAGCAAATGAAAAGCCGAGATGGAGCGCCCGGAGCCGTGGGCTTCGTCGCCATCGCGCGAAATTACCAGCGCGGGGCGGCCGTGGCGTTCGACGACCCGGGAGGCTGTGATGCCGATCACGCCGCGATGCCAGCCGTCGCCGTCCAACACCATGCAGTAGGCGTCGGTGAGCGCGCCGTCGCCGGCAATGCGCGCCTCAATTTCCTCCATGATGCGGCGCTCTTCCTGCTGGCGCTCGGCATTGAGTACATCCAGCCGCTGGGCAATCTCACGGGCGCGGACCGGATCTTTCACGCTGAATAGCTCGACCACATCGCGGGCCACGTCCATGCGTCCCGCGGCATTGATGCGAGGGGCGACGCGGAAAGCGATCTCTGTCGTGGTCGGAGGCCGGGGGCCAGTCAGTTGCGCGACTTCTAACAACGCTTTCAAGCCGGGGTTCACCGGGGACCGCAGACCATCAAGGCCAAGTTTGGCGAATACGCGATTTTCGCCGACCAGTGGCACCGAGTCCGCAATGGTTGCGATGGCTACGATTTTCATGAACGAGAGCAGCAAGCGCGACTGGTCTTTGCTATCGAGACGGCGCTGCATCAATCCCTGAGCAAGTTTGAACGCCACACCTGCGCCGCACAGCGCTTTGCAGGGATAGTCGCAGCCGGGCTGGTTGGGGTTGACTACCGCCAGCGCATAAGGCAGGCCTTCGTCGCCGGGCAGATGGTGGTCCGTGACAATCAGGTCGATGCCGGAGCGCTTCGCGGTCTCAGCCGCGGCAAAGGCGCGAATTCCGGTATCAACACTGATGATCAGCCGCACTCCCTCCGCGGCAGCCCGCTCGATGACTTCGTCGCGCATGCCGTAGCCTTCGCGAATGCGATGGGGAACGTGAAAATCCGCGGTGCCGCCGCACAACTCAATGGCGGTCTTCAAAATGACAATGGCGGTGGTGCCATCCACGTCATAGTCGCCGTAGATCAGGATCTTTTCTTTGCGGTCGAGAGCGGCTTCGAGGCGCTCCACCGCCGCCGCCATGCCAGCCATCAGCAGAGGTGAGTGCAACTGCGCAAGTGCGGGATGAAGAAATTCCTGGGCCGCGCGCGCTTGAGTAATGCCGCGCGCCACCAGCAGGCGGGCCAGCACTGGCGAGCAGGAGATTTCCAAGGCCAGCGCGGCCGCTTGGGTTTCATCGAATTGAACGGCTCGCCACTTCATGAGGAGATTGCGGAGCGGTGCGGCAAAGGATGATTGTATGTCACCGGCTCCGATGTGCCTCCGGCTCCGGGTCTGTGTGGCAGGGGTGTGATGCGGTCTGCCGCCGCGCTCGGGCGTCGATTGTGCTAAGATTTTTATTCGCAACGGCCTAATCGAACGATGCTTTTCTCAAAAGAATATATGGGCTACCTGGCCCAGCAAATCACCAAAAGACTCATTGCTGGAGAGTTCATCAAGGCCAAGTCCGTGCCTGCGGCCGCCGAGAAGGTGAACGGGGCGCTAGTGGATGAGTTGTCTTTGGCCGACCGCATCAATGACGAAGTGCGCGTGATTCTGGAGACCTACGCCGACGAAATGAACCGGTCTGGCGCCAGCTACCAGGAAATGTTCCGCAAAGTGAAGGCCGAATTGGTGCGCAAATATAAGGCAGTGCTGTAGAGATCCAGCCTGCTCCCGAGGAAAACCGTGGCTTTAGAGATGAGGGTGGCTCGCGACAAGGTGAACCGGCTGGCGCACACCGTCACCGAGGCGCTGGAGGGTACGCCGGACGTCGAATTCGTTAAGGACCACAACACCATCCGGCTGGAAGTGAAGCAGATTCTGGAGGTCCTGTTGCTGCAGGAGGCGCGCATCGACGCCAATGCCAAACAGAAGATCGAGAGCCAGAAGCGAACCATTCTGGAAGGCTCACAGGAGTGGGACATCCTGTACCGCAAGTATTACAACGAAGAAGTAAAGAAGCTCGGCGTCTAGAGCCGCGTGCCCCGCGAAGATTTTTCTCCCCCGATTGATTAAAATCAGTGCAGTCCTCTTTGGCCCAGGGACCGAGAGTCCCTCGGGATGAAAGGTTATTGTCTCGCATGAAACTCTTGCGGCCGATTGCGCTAGGCGTCGTCCTGGCGGGTGCATTCTTTTATTTCACCACTTACCGACGCGCGGGCGTGACTTCCGCCGATTTGCTTAGCCACCCCACTAATGTGGAGATCACCGAGGCAGCCACCGGCGAGCAACTCGACGCGGAAGAGCAGAATAACATCGAGGTCTATCAGCGAAACATTCCAGCGGTGGTCAACATTACCTCGAAGACAGTCGCCTACGATTTCTTCTACGGCATGGTGCCGCAGGAAGGGCAGGGGTCCGGGTTCGTGATTGACAAAGAAGGTCACGTCATCACCAACTACCACGTAATCGCCGACGCCAACAAGATCACCGTCACTCTGCACAATCACAAGACCTATACCGCTTCAGTGGTGGGCGTTGACCCCACCCACGATCTGGCCGTGATTCAGATTAAAGCGCCGGGCCTGACCCCAGTGGTGATGGGCGACTCCAAAAACCTGCGGGTGGGGCAGAAGGTCTATGCCATCGGCAACCCCTTTGGTTTGTCGGGAACGCTAACGCGCGGAATCGTGAGCTCGGTGCGTCCAGTGCGCGAGCCCAACGGCGCCACGATTGATGATGCCATTCAAACCGATGCCGCCATTAATCCCGGCAACTCGGGTGGGCCACTCCTGAATGGGCACGGCGATGTGATTGGCATTAATACCATGATCCTCTCTAGCGTCGGACAGAACGCGGGCATCGGGTTTGCCATCCCCATCAATGCCGCCAAAGCGGTGCTCAACGATCTCGTCACGTTTGGAAGAGTGCGGCGGCCGTCGCTGGGCGTGACCACTGTCCCCGTTCCCCCCTTGGCGAATGAGATCGATTTGCCGGTGGATTATGGTCTGTTGATTGTCCAAGTTGCCCCGGGCAGCGCCGCAGAACGCGCGGGCCTGCGAGGCGGCACAGAGCGCTATCGGGTGGGCAACATTCCAATCCTGCTCGGCGGCGATTTGATTGTGGCCGTTGATGGTGAGCGGGTTGAAGACCAGCAGGACCTGGCCCGCGTCATGAACAATCATCGCGCGGCGGATACGGTCCGGATCACGATCTATCGCGGCAAAAAGAAGATGGAGATCGATGTCATTTTGGGCGAGGCCAAGCAGCAGGTTTAGCGCCGGCACAGCGTGGCTCACCCTCGGCATGGCACTGGTCTGCGCCGGACTTCCCCTCGCAGCGCAGGAACGAGCCGGGGAGTTGCGCCTCTTCGTCAGCGACGCTTCAGGCGCGGGAGTCGAAGCCCACGGCGAACTGGCCAGCCTATCAAACCGCTTTACTCTGGATTTCGAAACTAGCGGCGGTGAGTACACGGCGAAGAAACTGCCGTTCGGAAGTTACAAGCTCAGCCTGAATCACCTCGGGTTCGCGCCCTACTCCGCTCTCATCGAAATCCATTCTGAACTCCCCTTGAAATTTCCGGTCACGCTGGGCGTGGCGATGGTTACGCAGGACGTGGTGGTTCGTGACGCCGACACGCTGCTCGATACCACCAATACCGGCGCCACCTATCAGTTGGGCGAGACGGTGTTGCGCGATTGGGCGGCTTCCACTCCGGGACGCCAGGTCGAAGACGTGGTGCAGTCGCAGCCGGGATGGTTGCTGGAGGCCAATGGCGTGCTGCATCCGCGCGGCGCCGAGTACGACACCCAGTACGTGGTCGACGGCCTGCCGGTCTTAAACAATCGCTCGCCGGCTTTTGCGCCATCACAAGATCTCGATGACGTGCAGTCGGTGAAGACCTACACCTCGGGCATTCCCGCCGAGTACGGCCGCAAACTGGGCGGCGTGGTGGAGACGGTGACTGACCGCAACCCGGCGCGCGGCTTTCATGGCACTGCCGTGGCCGGCGGCGGCAGCTTCGGAACTGTCAACGGATTTTTCGGCGGTCGGTACGCGACGGAAAAAAATGTCTTTGCGCTCGCGCTCGATGGAGCCGGGACCGCTCGCTATCTCGATCCGCCGGTAGTCGCCAACTTCACCAACCGCGCTACCTTGACCGGCATTCGTGGCAGTTGGGAACGGGACCTGACAGAAAACGACCGCCTCCGTTTGGCAGTCATTCATGGCCGCGCCGACTTCCTGGTTCCCAACGAGCAATTGCAGCAGGCGGCTGGACAACGCCAGAACCGCAGCAGCGAAGAAACCTCGGGTCAGGTTTCTTACCAGCACATTTTCTCGCCTCGCCTGCTGGGCAGCGTTCAGGGGCGGGTCCGCGACCTGGAAGTGACGCTGCAATCCAACCCCGCTTCGACGCCCATTGCGGCGTTCCAGAACCGAGGTTTTCGCGAGGGCTATGCCAGCGCCAGCCTCGATGCCACCCTGAAGCATCACGAACTAAAAGGAGGCACAGACTTTCTCTACAGCTCAGTGCGGGAAGATTTTTCCTATTTAATTACGGCCACCGAAATTAACTGCCAGCCCATCTTTGACCCCGCGACGCCGCTGAGTTTCTCATTCCATCAAACGGCGCCCGATCGCGAACCTTCGTTTTACGCGCAAGACCAGGCGCAGTTCGGCAACCTGAACGTCAGCGCAGGCCTTCGATATGACCACTACAGCCTGCGCGTGGCCGAGTCGGCATGGAGTCCGCGGCTAGGCGTGGCGTGGTTCGTGCCCAAACTGGGTGTGGTGCTGCGTGCTTCCTACGACCGCATCTTTGGCACGCCGGCAATCGAGAACCTCCTGCTGAGCACTTCGGCGCAGGTGCGAACTCTCAATCCAAATGTGGCGCAACTGCCGTTGCGACCCTCGCGCGGGGACTACTACGAAGTGGGGGTCACCAAAGAACTTTTCCGAACCGGCAGAATCTCCGCAAACTATTACCGCCGTGAGATCCGCAACGTTGCCGACGACGACAATTTGCTCAATACCGGCGTCAGCTTCCCGGTGGCGTTGCATTCGGCGTCCATCTACGGCGCGGAAAGCCAGCTTGCCTTCCCGCAGTGGGGACCATTCTCGGCCTGGCTAAACTATTCCTACCTGGTCGGCTCGGCCCGCCTGCCGGTGGTGGGCGGCCTGTTCCTGGGCAGCGATGCGGCCGCTCTACTCAACTCCAATGCACGCATCTGGGTTACGCAAGACCAGCGGCATACCATTCACGCCCAGGCGCGCTATCAACCGGTGAGCCGCTTTTGGACTGCGCTCAGCGCCTCTTATGGAACCGGGCTTCCGGTGGACCTGAACGGAGAAGACTATGCGACATTGGTCCAGCAATACGGGCAAGCCGTGTTGGACCGCGTGAACCTTGACTTGGGCCGAGTGCGTCCCTGGTTCAGCCTTGACCTCTCGGCGGGAGTGGAAGTGTGGCGAAAAGAATCGCGAAGCGTGCGCTTGCAAGCCGACGCCCGCAACCTGACGAACCAGATGAATGTCATCAATTTCGCCAGCCTGTTTTCCGGGACAGCCCTGGCTCCGCCGCGCAGTTATTCGGCTCGGCTGCGGTTTGAGTTTTAGGGATTCCCGGCCGCAAAGACCCTTGTTCTCATTGATGAATTCGGGGATGTGGGGATAATTCCCCTTGTCGCAGATGATTCGTAGTTAGCGCGCACTTGATTCTAGCGGTTCGTGAGCAGCGACTGGCAGGTCAAGCGCCGAACCTCTCTGCGGCCCGCGCTTTGGCTTTCGCTGCTTCTTCTTCGCGATTCTTCGGCGCAGCGGTTGTGTCGAGCGAACGCAGCAGACGTGCGGATATGCCCGCGATTTCATCGACGGCTGCCAGGAATGAGGCTTCGTTTGCCTTCGACGGCTTGTTGAACCCACTGATTTTTCGAACAAACTGCAGTGAAGCAGCCCGGACCTCATCTTCGGTTACGGGAGGATCGAAGTTGAAAAGAGTCTTGATGTTGCGGCACATTGGGATCACCTCGGGGTACGACTGCCGCCCTGCGAGACGCGACAGTGCGGACACGCAGATTTTATCGTAGAAGCAGGTAAAATCGTCTAGTTCGGTTCAGCTGAACGCCATTTATCCAAATTCGTTCAAAAGAGAGAAAATTTATGGGCAGCACCAAAGGTTACGCAGCCGTTACCCCAAGAGCTCCGCTGGCTCCCTATTCGTTCGAGCGCCGCGAGCCTGGCGAGCACGACGTTGCCATCGCCATAAAATACTGCGGCATTTGCCACTCTGACATTCATCAGGCGCGCAACGAATGGAATGACTTCTTGGAAGAATCCATCTTTCCCATGGTGCCGGGACACGAAATCGCCGGCGTGGTTACGGCCACCGGCAGCAAAGTGTCAAAGTTCAAGATGGGCGACAAGGTGGGGGTGGGCTGCTTTGTGGACTCGTGCCGTACTTGCGCCCAATGCGAGCAGGGCCTGGAGCAATATTGCTCGGTCCATCTCGAATTCACCTACAACGGCCGGGACAAAGCCGGCGCACCGACTTATGGCGGCTATTCCGACAAGATTGTGGTGGACGAAAACTACGTCCTGCGCATGCCGGAGAATCTGCCGCTCGCCGCCGCCGCCCCGCTGCTGTGCGCGGGGATTACGCTTTACTCGCCGCTCAAACATTGGAAAGCGGGCCCGGGAAAGAAAGTCGCCATTGTTGGATTGGGTGGGCTGGGTCACATGGGAGTCAAGATCGCGCATGCTCTCGGCGCCGAAGTCACCGTCTTGAGCCATTCGTTGAGCAAGCAAGCAGATGGCAAACGTATGGGAGCCGATCATTTCTATGCGACCTCAGACCCGGAAACCTTTACCAAGCTGGCCAATACTTTTGATCTGATGGTGAACACGGTATCGGCGGAAATGGATTGGGACGAATATCTGAAACTTTTGAAAGTGGACGGCACCCTGGTGCTGGTCGGACTTCCGGAAAAGAAAATCCCCATCGGAGCGTTCCCCCTGGTGGGAGGGCGCCGGAGTCTGGCGGGTTCGGCGATCGGCGGGATCCAGGAGACGCAGGAAATGCTGGATTTCTGCGGACAGCATGGCCTGACCTGCGATGTGGAAGTCATCCCGATTCAGAAAGTGAACGAAGCCTATGAGCGGGTGACCAAGAGCGATGTGCGTTATCGCTTTGTCATCGACATGGCATCGCTGACGGAGAAGTAGCGGGCGCATGCTCGGATTTGACTCTGGCTCCGGCACTGGGCTAGCCTCAATTGTTCGGCGCCACGTGGCAACCTCGCTAGTGTACATGCCTCTTTCCCCGCGAATAGCATGGCGATACGTAGGCAGATGATGGGCGCCGATTGCCTGGAATACATATGTTGAAAGCGATTTCCACCCTCGTGTACCTCAAGGAGCGCCTGCATTCCGGGCTACTCGACGGGCTGGCGCGTGGTGGGGCCCAGGCGATTGAGATCTATGCCGCGCGGCAGCACGTGGATTATGCCAACCGTCGTTCGCACGTGAAGGAACTGGCTGGGTGGTTTCAGTCGAGCGGAGTGGCTCTGCACTCGGTGCATTCTCCGCAACATGCGGACTACCAGGAAGGACGCGCTGGGGATCCGCCGCTAAACATTGCGTCGACCGACCGCGCCGAGCGGATACTCGCGATGGATGAGATTAAGCGGGCGCTGGAGATTGCAGAGCAGATTCCCTTCCGGTTTCTGGTGCAGCACGTCGGAGTGAGCAACGAAAAATTCAGCGACCGCAAAATGGACGCGGCGATGACGTCGATTGAGCACCTGCGGGCTTTCGCCAAACCCCTGGGGGTGCGAATGTTGCTGGAGAACATCCCCAACGAGCTTTCCACGCCCGATCAGCTGCTTGCGCTGATCCGCACCGCGCACTTCGACGATGTTGGCATCTGCTTTGATGTTGGTCACGCGCATTGGTTGAGCAGCGTGGAGCAGGATTTCGCGATTTTGCGCGACTTGATTTGTTCGACCCACATCCACGATAACGCCCAGGACCGCGACTCGCACTTGTGGCCGGGAAAAGGCACCATTGACTGGAAGCAGGCCATGGCGCTGCTGCGGTCGGCTCCGCAAACCCCGCCCTTGCTGCTGGAAGTGGAAGCTGACGAGACAGTGAGTCCCATCGAAAAGATGGCAGAAGTGTTTCGCACTCTGGAAGCAACGTAAATCAGGCAATCAGAAATTTCTATGTCTTCTCCGGTCACAACGATTCGCGATGTGGGCAAGCATGACGGGCAGTCGGTGACCATCCGCGGCTGGCTGTACAACCTGCGAGAAAGCGGCAAGCTGCTTTTCCCGATCTTCCGTGACGGCAGCGGGCAGATTCAAGGGGTGGTGCCCAAGAGCGCCGTCCCGCCAGAGGTTTTTGACGCCATCAAGAACCTGACGCAAGAGTCCAGCGTCATCGTTGAAGGCAAGGTGCGCGCGGACAAGCGTGCGCCCGGCGGATACGAGCTGGACGTGGCCAACATTGAAGTGGTGCAGCGCGTTTCTGATTCCGACCCTTACCCCATCTCGCTCAAGGAACACGGAGTCGAGTTTCTGATGGAGCACCGCCATTTGTGGCTGCGCTCTCCGAGGCAGGCCGCCGTGCTGCGGGTACGCGCGGAAATCGTAAAAGCAGCACGTGATTTCTTTGACGACCGCGGTTTCGTGCTGACCGATCCGCCGATTCTTACACCGTCTGCTTGCGAAGGCACGTCCACCCTTTTCCCAGTGGATTATTTCGACGAGCAGGCGTACCTGACGCAATCCGGCCAGCTCTACATTGAAGCCACGGCGATGGCGCTGGGCAAAGTGTATTCGTTTGGCCCGACGTTTCGAGCGGAGAAATCAAAGACCCGCCGCCATTTGACGGAATTCTGGATGGTCGAGCCGGAAATTGCGTATGGCACGCTCGATGATGTGATGGAACTAGCGGAATCTCTGCTCACATTCCTGGTGAAGCGCTGCCTGGAACGCCGTCACGCCGACTTGGTGACAATTGGTCGCGACCTCGAAAAGCTGCAGAAGATTGAAGCGCCGTTCCCGCGCATCACGTATGACGAAGCCGTAGCAGCGCTGCAAGAAGGCTTCGCGAAAGGCGCGGTGGAGAACAAGTTTGAATGGGGCGGGGATCTCGGTTCGCCCGACGAAACCTATTTGTCGTCGCAGTACGAGCGCCCCTTGATGATCCATCGCTATCCCGCCACGGTGAAGGCGTTTTACATGGAGCCGGACCCGCAGCGTCCCGATGTGGCGTTGTGCGTGGACGTGCTGGCGCCCGAAGGCTATGGCGAGATCATCGGCGGTTCGCAGCGCATGTTCTCTCACGAACTCCTGTTGCAGCGCATCCGTGAACACAACCTGCCGGAAGAAGCTTTCAAGTGGTACCTGGATCTGCGCAAGTATGGAAGCGTTCCCCACAGCGGTTTCGGGATGGGCATTGAGCGCGCGGTGGCATGGATATGCGGTCTGGAACACGTGCGCGAGACCATTCCATTCCCCAGAATGTTGAACCGGCTGTACCCGTAACAAGAGGCGATCAAGATATGGCGAACCTGACGGAACCAGTCACGCACTTTAGCAACATCACTCCGCGAAACATTCGTGTGATTGGAGTACCCCTCGACTTAGGACAATCGCGCCGCGGCGTGGATATGGGCCCCTCGGCGGTTCGGGTGGCTGGCTTGGAGGCACGACTGGAAGCCATCGGCCACGTGGTGGAAGACGCCGGCAACATCGCGGTTGCGATCCCCGAGCAGAAGAAAGCAGGCGCGGCCAACGCGAAGTACCTGAATGAAATTACCGCCACTTGCACAAAGAGTGCGGAAATGGTGTTAAAGACCCTGGAAGAGGGGAAGTTTCCCATCATTTTGGGGGGCGACCATTCGCTGGCGGTGGGCACAGTGAGCGGCGTGGCCGAATTCTACCGGCGCAAGAACCAGAAAATCGGGCTGATCTGGATTGACGCGCACAGTGACATCAATACGCCCGAAACTTCCCCCAGCGGAAATGTGCATGGCATGCCCTTGGCGGCGCTAATGGGACTGGGGCCGGCGGAACTGGGCAACATTTACGATTTCTCGCCGAAAGTGAGGCCCGAAAACTGCGTGCTGGTGGGGATCCGCGACGTGGACCAGCACGAAAAAGAAAACATTCGCCGAGCCGGCATCCAGTGTTTCACCATGCGCGACATTGACGAGCGCGGTATGCGAACGGTTATGGAAGAGGCGCTGCGCATGGCGGGCCGCGGTACCGCGGGCTACCACATCTCGCTCGACATGGACTGGATTGATCCCGAGGACGCTCCCGGAGTGGGCACTCCGGTATGGGGCGGCGCTACCTATCGCGAAGCCCACTTGGCGATGGAAATCATCTCCGACCACGGCCGCATGCTGAGCTTCGAGATCGTGGAAGTGAACCCGGTGATTGACTCGCACAATCAGACTGCGGATTTGGCGGTGGAGTTGGCGCTGTCGGCGCTGGGAAAGAAGATTCTCTAGGGTATGTTTCGCATTCCATCCGCATGAAGAAACTTCGGGTCGGCATTCTTTTCGGCGGGCGCAGCGGAGAGCACGAAGTGTCGT
>JBBQVN010000036.1:0-27704 GCA_038211475.1 Terriglobales bacterium
CGCAGACCACCTCCGGCAAGGTCGGAACGAAGGTCGTTATCCTCGGAACGAATCTGACCGGCTCGACCAGCGTCACCTTCAACGGCACGGCGGCCAGCTTCAAAGTGGTTTCGAGTTCCGAAATCACCGCCAGCGTACCCACCGGCGCGACCACTGGAACAGTCAAGGTAGTCACGCCTGGCGGCACACTTTCGAGCAACGTAGCCTTCCAGGTACGCTAGCAATTTGTAGATAGAGAGGCCGATGTCTGGTCGAGGCTGCGGGGTGGGCCACCCTTCCTCTGGAACTGCGTCGGAACAACAATCCGCGCTCCGGGCTCGCGCTGCCTACCAGTGAAACTCAGGAAACTCCGCGGTTCCAGCGCGATGCGCATTTTCCTGCGCGAACGTCTGGCAGCGTTCCAGCGCATTCTGCAGTTCATCCAGACCCTGTTCCAGTTGGGCTTCACTGGCATCGGGCGCAACGTAGATTTTCTTGCTCACCCGCACCAGGCCCCACGAAAACGGTTTGGGGATTCTCAGTTCGTCCCACGTCCTGAGCACCCACGCCTGTTTCGGCTCCACATGAAACGCCACCATAGGCGCGCCTGTGAACTTGGCCAGCGACACCGGGCCGGGCTTGGCCACAAACTTCGGCCCGCGCGGACCATCGATGGTGAACGCCGCCGGCCATCCCTTGGCAATTTCGCGCCGCATGCCCATGAAAGCCCGCAGCGCGCCTTTGCTGCTCGACCCCTTTACCGGCACAAAGCCGAGCTTGCGAATAATGCGCGATGTGTATTCGCCATCGAAGCTCCAACTGCTCATCACCCGCACTCCCTGGTTGCGGAAGAACCAGACCGCCGGCAACATGCAGCAGTGCCAGAAACTGAAGATCGTTCCTTTGATGTGTTCGCGGTCCGGTCCGCCTTCCTCAATGGAAACCGAGAAGCGCATGGTGGTCCCCAGCAGCCAGATCACGGAATAGCCGGCGCGGGTGATCAGAGAGAGCAGAATCTTCTGCCGCCAGTTAAATCGCCGCTGGTCGCCAAATTTGCGGGGAACCTCTTCGTTATCGCTCGCGAGCACTGGAGTATTGTATGCGAGGGCGCATCGGCGGGGAGTTCGGGGCGGGGAACGGCAAAATCATCCACGCAGCCGCGGAGGCGAAGATGTCGGCGCCGAGGACCGGAGCGCCCGGACTGGAGTCGCGAGCAAGGGGTTGGCGCAAGGCGAAACAGACGCGAGGAGGCGCATCGGCCCGTAACTCATTGAAAATGTCTGTATGTTGTTGAAAACTATGAGGTGGTAAAGGCGGCCGACCAGTTCTCGGGCAGTTCTCAGCCGGGGAACCGATCCAGATTGGCATCACGCGGTATGGCTCCTTCGCCCCCGATGCCATTTTGCGAGCGTTCCAAGGGCCGTGGCGGGCCGATAGCCCCTGAGGGCTCCCCAGAGGTCATCCGGGCGCCTGCCGGAGCTTAGATCGCTCCGTACAGCCCAAATGCGCAACACTTTGCGACTTCCGTTGTTTGTATAATAACTTGCAGTTGAAATTTGCAACATGGGACGGGAAGAGCGAAGCATCCCGAAGTCCGAATGGTCCTGAGGGTCGCGAGCGGCTAGTCGGTCCAGCGGCGAAACAACAGCGCGCCGTTGGTTCCGCCAAATCCGAAGGAATTGGACATGGCGTACTCAAAGTCCACTTTGCGGGGATGGTTGGGCACAAAGTCCATGCCGGCGGTATCGGGGTCCTGAGTTTTCAGGTTGATGGTTGGCGGCAAGGTCTGATTTCCCAATGCCAGTACCGTGATGCCTGCTTCCAGTCCGCCCGCCCCACCCAACAGATGGCCGGTCATGGACTTGGTGGAACTGACCGGAACGGAATAACCAAAACAGTTGCGGATGGCATGGGCTTCAAGCGTGTCGCCAATGGGAGTGGAAGTGCCGTGTGCGTTTACGTAGCCGACCTTGTCCGCGGTCAGGCCGGCATCGCGCAAGGCGTTGCGCATTACGCGCAGGCCGCCCTCATGTTCCGGCGCGGGCTGCGTGATGTGAAAAGCGTCGGCACTCATGCCATAGCCGACAATCTCGGCGAGAATCTTAGCGTCCCGCTTGCGAGCGTGCTCGAGTTCTTCCAGAACCAGAATGCCTGAACCTTCACCGACCACAAACCCGTCGCGTTCCAGGTCCCAAGGCCGGCTGGCGTGTTCGGGATCATCGTTGCGAGTGGAAAGCGCGCGCATGGCCGCGAACCCGCCCACGCCCATGGGGGTGATGGCCGCCTCGGACCCGCCCGCAATCATCACGTCCGCGTCGTTGTGCTGAATGATGCGGAAGGAATCGCCGATGGAATGGGCGCTGGTGGTGCAAGCGGTGGCCGTAGCTTCGTTGGGTCCCTTAGCGCCAAAGCGCATGGAAACGTGTCCCGCAGCCAGGTTGATGATGGAGGCGGGAATGAAGAAGGGAGAGATTTTTCGCGGACCGCCCTCCAGCAGGGCGATGTGCTCGCGTTCGATGACGTCGAATCCGCCAATGCCGGAGCCGATGTGCACGCCCACCCGCTCGGCTTCCTCAGGCGTTACCTGCAGCCCAGACATCTTCATCGCTTCTTCAGACGCGGCCAGCGCCAGATGGATGAAGCGACCCATCTTCTTAATTTCTTTTTTCTCGATGAAATTTAACGGGTCGAAATTTTTGACTTCGGCCGCGATCTGGCAAGCGAAGGCCGTGGCATCGAAGTGCGTGATGCGCCCGACTCCGCTCTTGCCCGCCAGCAGGGCCGACCAGACCTCCGGAACAGTATTGCCCACTCCGCAGATCAGGCCCAGCCCGGTAACCACGACCCGTCTAGCCAATTACTTCCCGCCCTTCGCATGCTTGCCGATGTATTCGTTGGCATCTTTTACGGTGCGGATCTTCTCCGCATCCTCGTCGGGGATCTCGATGTCGAAGGCCTCTTCGAACGCCATGACCAGCTCGACGGTGTCGAGAGAATCCGCGCCCAAGTCGTCCACGAACGAAGCGCTCGGAGTCACTTCGCCTTCGTCCACGCCCAATTGCTCCACGATGATCTGCTTTACTTTCTCGTCAACGTCCGCCATGTGTCTCCTTAACCGCCTGATTAGAATCTGTCACAAACTTTTCCGCTATGCGCCACGGAAGCGGCGACTCTGCTGTCCGCTGCTTCTGGGATGAACCGCTAAGTCTAATTGCCTTTAGGAAACTCTGTAAAGAAGCCTCGCAAGGGCGCCTCCGGAATCGTAAATGCCGCCGCGCACGCCGGTCAAACCAAAGCGCCTGCCCACTGCACTTGCCAGTCGGAGTGCCAGGCTCCAAACTGAACGGATGCGAGCCGTGGTGCAACGCGTGAGCCGTGCCCGGGTTACGGTTTCCGGGATTAGCGTGGGCGAAATTCAGCAAGGCTTGCTGGTCCTGCTGGGCCGCCCAAAACGATACTCGATCCGATGCAGACTACCTTGCCGCTAAGATCGCAGGACTGCGCGTCTTTGAAGATGCGGAAGGCAAAACGAACCTTGCGCTCGCCGACATCGGAGGCAGCGTACTTGTGGTTTCTCAGTTCACTCTTTTGGGCGACGTACGACGCGGCAAACGTCCTTCGTTTGACCAAGCCGCTGCGCCCGCGGCCAGCCCATGAACTCTACGAATATTTTGTGGATCAACTCCGCGGATTGGGTTTGCACTGCGAAACCGGACGCTTTCAGGAAACCATGGAAGTGGAGCTGGTGAACCACGGCCCGGTCACGCTTTTGTTAGATTCGGCGAAGCTGTTTTAGATTCCGCCGGGCCAGAACCTATGGCTCAGCACATGTCAGTTAAAACATATCGCTCTAAACGTGTCGTTCGTGTTGCTCAGAACATTGGCGGCGCGAGTTGTTGTTGGATGTAGCGCTTGCTGTCGAATTTCTTTCCTGTGCTCGCCAATGACATGTAACGAATCTGGCCAAAAATTGCGCGATCAAACCAGGGCCGATCGAACTTTCCGACAATCGCCCACGCCACGCCCGCATAGCCATTGGGATCGCGGCCATCGAGTTCGTACTTGTCATTAAGCGTGACCGCGATGCGATGGGCTTCCGACGGCTGCCGCGTCCATTCCAGAATCTTCTTGCCCCAATACATGCGGAGATAGTTGTGCATCCATCCTCCGTTAACCATTTGCATTTGGGCGGCGTTCCAAAGCGGGTCGTGGGTTTCGGCGTGCTCCAGTTGTTGCTCGCTATAGGCGATGGGCCGCGGGTCGGAGGCATGCTCGGCCAGAGTGCGGTGCGCCCAGTTTTCGCCGCACTCGAAGGAATCGTATTCGGGATGGTAGGTCACCAGGTTCACCGCCAGTTCGCGCCACACCAGCAACTCGCCCATGTAAGAGTCTTTGTCGGCTTGCGGCGCGTCGGCAGCTTTTACGGCAAGTGCGATGGTGAGGGGAGAGATGTGTCCGAAGTGCAGGTAGGGCGACATGCGACTGGTGCCGTCCAGTTCAGGATGGTTCCGTTGCTTGGCGTAGTTGGCTAGCTTCTTCTCGACAAACTCGCGCAGCAGTCGCCGCGCTTCTTTTGCGCCGCCGGTGAACGTGGAAACGGGGCCGACGGTGCGGTCGATGGTCCATCCCTCGGTGATGTCGGTGTCCACGGCCAGGCTCGCGACCGCCGCTGGCTTTTTCCAGGCAACTTTCGCGCTAGGATTCGCGGGCTGTACCAGAAATGTGCCCAGCAGTTTTTCCAGACGCGGACGAATGGTATGGGCCGCATACTGCGCTTTTTGGAGAAGGCGCGAAGGCACGATGACGTCGGCATCTACGGTGCAGAAGGGAACGCGCAACTGTTCGGTGACCTTGCGGCGCCAGGCTCCGGTTTCGCGCAGCGGGTTTTCGTCTCCCACCACCAGAGCAGGGTTCACCTGTTCGCAGAACTTTAACAGGCTGTGATCGGGATACTGCCGCAAGACGAAGCCAACTTTGCGCGCGGTCACCGCTTCGGCAATATCCGGAATGCCTTCGGTCAGAAACCGGTAGTGGCGCAGGTTGGCATGCGGATAAAACGGAACCGGGGCAAAGAAAACCACGACGGGCTTGCCCAAAGCATTGCCGGCTTCGACCGCCAAATCCAGGGCTGGGTTGTCCCAGCTGCGTTGGGCGCGCTGCATCCAGTAAACAACGCATGCGCCGTCAAGGTTCGGTGACCCCGCGCGTCGTATTTGGACTCGCGGGTTGGTGAGGAGTGCTTCGAGAGGGTTCATGCAGTCTCTCCAGTGTAAGCGAGGCTGCGGTGACCAAGGCCGCAATCAGTGAGGCTGCCGTCAGTGAGGCTGCAATCAAGAGGCTGCAATCGCCAAGCTGCCGTCAGTGAGGATGCAATCAAAAGGCTGCATCAGCGAGGCTGCGGTCAGCGAACCTGATTGTCGAGAATGGAATCCGCTACTTTGGCGGCTTCGACTGAGGCTGCGACGTCATGAGTGCGGATGATATGCACGCCGGCCAAGATAAGGGCGGTCTCGGTGGCCAGGGTTCCATACAGCCGGCGATTCACCGGGGCATCTTCGCCGTTGCTGGCCAGAGTCCTGCCGATGAACGACTTGCGCGACGTGCCCGCCAGCAGAGGCAACCCCGCCTCTTGCAATTCGGTGAATTGGCGGAGCAGGGGATAATTCGCCGCATAACTCTTGCCGAAGCCGAAGCCGGGATCGAGCACCAGTTGGTTGCGTTTCACGCCATCCAACTGCGCTTGCTCGGTCCACTGGCGCAGTTCGCGCTTCACCAGCAACATGATGTCGCCGACCGGCCGCAACGAACGCCATAGCTCTGGCCGTCCGCGGGTGTGCATCAATACAGCGCCGCATTTCAATTCGGCCAAGGTCTTGCGCATCGCGGCGTCCCACTGGAAGCCGCTCACGTCGTTGACGATCTCGGCGCCCGCCTGCACGGCGGCGCGGGCCACGGCGGCCTTGTAGGTGTCAATGGAGAGGATGGCTTGGGGACGCTGCTTCTTCACTGCGGTGATGACGGGGAGCACGCGGGCCAACTCATCAGCCGCATCGACGAAGGGCAGGCTGGTCTGCGTTTGGCTGGAAGCCGCAGTCGCTCTTACAGCCGTGCCCACGACCGTGCCTTCCGCCGCGCCTACGACTGTGCCGGGCCGCGTGGATTCGCCGCCAATGTCAATAATGTCGGCGCCAGCATCGAGCAAGGCCAAAGCGTGGGCTACTGCTTTTTCGGGATCGAAGTAGAGACCGCTATCGGAGAACGAATCGGGGGTGACGTTGACCACTCCCATGATCAAAGTCCGCCGACCCAACTCCAGCACTCGCGATCCCAGGTTCCATTGGAAGACTGAGCGCATCGCCCGCGATTCTAAACTAGTTTGGCGAGGAGTGCCCGGCGCTGGGGGGGCGAGACCGCAACCTCCGGTCCAGGACCCAGACTCCGGCCAAGCTCCGATCCGAGGCTCTGACCCGGTCACCGCGCGGGGAGTGCACTCGCACCCTCTTCACAGCAACGACGGCAACGCGGCTGGACTCCGTTGTATGCTGAAGGGGATGAGCCGCTTCTTGCTTGCCATTCTGTTGCTGTCTTCGCTCGGTTGCGAAGTGGAACGCCGCAAATCAGACGCCGAACTCGGCCTGAACTCTCAGCAGATCGCAGGCCGCCGCGTTTACGACAACCTTTGCGATCAATGCCACGCCCCCTATTCCACGCGCGGGCGACAAGGACCGCCGATGAAAGGCGTGTTCAAGAAGCCCTATCTGTCTATCAGCGGCCTGCCTGCCAATGAGGAGCGAGTGGGCGAGATCATCCGCTACGGACGGGCCAAAATGAAGGGCTACGGGCAGAATCTGAGCGACCAGCAGATGCAGGATTTGCTGGCCTACATGCACACGCTGTAAGGACCGCGGGGGAAGCCGGCCGTAGTGTCCGGAACAAATATGGCTCGCGGCTCGTACCTCATGAGAAGCAGAGGTCTCTTGATCGGGGCGCGACGCGCTTGTCTCACGATTTCATCGAGCCGTGACTCGCCTGATCGCTCTCACTTCACTATCCTCTGAACGTGCTCGCGCACACGCCTCTGAGCGTGCTCGCGCACACGGAGGCTCCAGGCTAACCGTTCCGCGCGGAGAGGGTCTATTGCAATGAGGAATCCGGCCCCGTGAACCTGAAGGAAGTGCTGCGACAAACCGTCAGTTCGATTGCGGCGCACAAGATGCGCAGCTTCCTGACCATGTTTGGAATTATCTGGGGCATCGCATCGGTGATTCTGCTGGTGGGGCTCGGCCGGGGTTTCAGCGTGCAGCAGAAGCAGCAATTGAATTCCATCGGCATCGATCTGGCGATCATCTTCCCCGGCAAGACCAGTTCGCAAGCCGGAGGGTATGCGGCGGGGCGCGAAATCCGTCTCTCCATCAGAGACGCCGAACTGATTCGCGACACCGCCTACCTGATCAAGACGGTCAGTCCGGAGTTGCGGCGCAGCGTGAGCGAAGTCAGCCGCTACAATGCGTCGGCGCGTCCGGTGCGCGGAGTATGGCCGTCGTATCAGCGATTTCGTTCGCTCAAGGTGCAGGAAGGGCGGCTGATGACTGACGAGGATGAAAACGAGGGAAGGCGCGTGGTCATTCTGGGCGTCGAGGCGCGCGATCAACTTTTTCCCGGCAAGCCCGCCATCGGGGAGACCCTGACGATGGGCGGATCGCCCTATGCTGTGATTGGAGTTCTGGAAAAGAAGAAGCAAAATGGAAGTTACGGCAGCGGGCCAGACAATACGCAGCTGTTCGTTCCCTATGCTTCGATGGCGCGCGATTTTCCTCCGGCGGAGCGTCCAGGCCTGTTCAAAGGGTGGATCAACAACCTGGTAGTGGAGGTGGTGGATCCAGAACAACATGAGGCGGCGATGAAGCAGGTGTATGCCATTCTTGGCCGCGAACACCACTTCGATCCTAATGACAAAGACGCGCTATTCGTCTGGGATACTCTCGAAGGCTCGAAGCTGGTGGAGCGCATTTTCGACGTGATGACCATCTTCTTCGGCGCGGTGGCACTGATGACGCTGGCGCTGGGCGGCATCGGGGTGATGAACATCATGCTGGTGGCGGTGACCGAGCGGACGCGAGAGATCGGGGTGCGCAAATCGCTGGGCGCCACGGCCAAAGATATTCGCAACCAATTTTTCGCGGAGGCGGCAACGCTATCTTTGCTGAGCGGCATTCTTGGCTTGACCATTGGAGTGGGCACCTCGCTTGCGTTCAATGAACTGCCCCTACCTGACTTCATTCCGCATACGGTCATTTCCCTGTGGGCCATCGCCCTCTCGGTGATTACTCTGGGCTTGATCACTTTGGGGGCTGGCATGTATCCAGCGCAGCGCGCCGCCAGCCTGAGCCCGATTGAGTGTCTGCGTCAGGAGTAAATTATTGGAACTGAAAGAACTGATCTCGCAGAGTTACCTGGCGCTCACCCGCGATCGCGTCCGCTCGCTGCTGACCATGGCCGGCATCGCCTGGGGACTGACCACGGTAGTGCTGCTGCTGAGCTACGGGCAGAGCGTGAGCCGCAGCGTGCTGCATGCCTTTCTGGGTATCGGAAACAACATTGTCATCATGTGGGAAGGGCAGACCAGCATGCAGGCGGGAGGACAACGCGCCGGCAAGCGAGTGAAGTTTAAGTATGAAGACGTGGAGGCGGTGCGCGAAGAGGCTCCGCTGGTGCGCGCGGTCAGCGCCGAATGGAACGACATCGTCGCCTACAAGTATGGCGACCGCATGGTCTCAGTCAACAGCAAGGCGATCCAGTATTCGTACGGCGAGATGCGCAATCTGGTTATTGACCACGGGCGCTTTTTTGAACCTGCGGATTTTACCGAACACCGGCACGTGCTGATCGTGGGCCCGAATGCGGCGAAGAAAATCTTCGGCAACCGCGATCCGGTGGGCGAGCGGGTCACCATCAACGGCGCCACCTGGGACGTCGTCGGCGAACTGCAACTGAAAATTCAGGACTCCTCCAACAACGGGCCCGACAACGAGAATGTGTTCATTCCATTTGAAAGCATGGTTGACATCGCCGACCGGCGCGATCCGGAGATGATTACTTTCCAGCCGGTTTCCGCTGAGATGGACAAGCCGGCCATCCAGCAGGTGCGCAGCGTGCTGGCGCACCGCCACAACTTTGATCCGCGCGACGAAAAAGCGACTTCGAACTGGGACACCATCGAGGACTCAGCGGAGATCAAGCAGTTTGGCCTGGCGCTGGAAGTGATTCTGGGCGCAATCGGAGCGCTAACCCTGGGAGTGGGCGGGGTCGGGGTGATGAACATCATGCTGGTGAGCGTGACCGAGCGCACCAAGGAGATTGGCCTGCGCAAGGCGTTGGGGGCGCGCAAGCGCGACATCGCGCTGCAATTTCTGGTCGAAGCCCTGGTATTGACCTTTGCCGGAGGAGTGATCGGCATGTTGATTTCTGTGCTGCTGGCGAAAGTGATTCCGCCGATGCCCCTCTATTCCGACATGTACAAGACGGCCAACCACGAGGGCGATATCTTTCTACAGATTTCGGGCACCGTGATGATGTGGGGGTTCCTGATCTTGACCGCAGTGGGAGTGACCGCCGGCTTGTGGCCGGCGGTGAAGGCGGTGCAGATGGAGCCCATTGAGGCGCTGCGATACGAGTAGGGACGCGTGCTGCTTGGCTGGGTGCCTACTTTTGCTGCCTACTTCTGCTGCAGCGACTCGATGTACTTCACCAAATTCCTGATGCGCAACGCGGCGTTGTCGGCGTGGCCCTTAGCCTCGGCTCGAAACGTCGGACCCCAAATCGGCATGTCTTTGGTGCCATGCGACGACTTGTCAAACTCGCCATCGATGGACTCCGAAATGCGCATCGCGGGAAATTTTCCATTATTTTTTTGGGCCAGAGTGGTCAAATCGGGTGGCCAGGTCTTGAGCTGAGGCGAGAAGGGACCTCCGCCTTTGGCGTCGGGGCCATGGCAAAGGGCACAGTGGGCTTCATAGAGTTGTTGACCGGAAATGGTCTTGGAATGAGATACAGCTTGCGAAAACGCGAAAGTGGATATTAGCGGGACTGCAAGAACCGCAACGAAGATTGCGCGCATTGGATGAACCTCCTCCCGCAACTTCATTGTGCGCCAGTCGGTATGGCGCTGCAAGTGATGTAGGTCACCGGCAAATGGGCGGAGGGAGGGCCGGCGGGCGCTGACGTCGCTACGGTTCCAGGGGCACGCTACTCACAAAAGTGCGTTCTTCGATTCACGCGAATATACTTAGCGTTCTTTCGGATTGCACGCGCAGGCCAGCGTCATCCTCGGTGACTTTGGCAGCCAGACCGGGCCGGTTGGGACCACGAGTTCGAATTGGAGCCGGGATGACGTCCGCCCATAGTGCGTCATCGGCGAAGTTCAGACACATCGCTTACTGGATGGGGGAGCAACGGTGGCACGCCGCATTTGTCCGAGTGCCGTGCAGCGGCTATGCGATACTGGGATTGTGTTGAATCGAGCTGGCGGCCACAGCACCGGCGCGCCGCATCGACGCCGGCATTTTAGGGGGATCTGCGACCGGGATTGCAGGTCCTTAGGCTCCAGGATTTCCAGGAGCGCAGTCGCTTGCCTCGATTCCGGGCCTGTAGCTCAATGGTCAGAGCAGCGGACTCATAATCCGTTGGTTGTAGGTTCAAGTCCTACCGGGCCCACCATCTCCGGACGGTTCGCGCTTCGTGAGATAATTTCGTTTCCATTTTAATCAAAGAAATCGTGGTCAAGGAAATCATTTATGCCCGAACATAAAGTGTTCTGCGTCAAGTTGAAGAGAGAGTTGCCCGGCTTGGACGAACCGCCATTCGACAGCGAACTGGGGCACCGGGTGTACGACAACGTCTCCCAGGAAGCGTGGGGCATGTGGGTGGAGCATTGCAAGATGCTGCTCAACGAATACCGGCTGAACCCGGCGCGGCGCGAAGACCAGGAAGTGATTGTGAAGCAAATGGAGCAATACTTTTTTGGCGAAGGGTCGGCTGCCCCGGCTGAGTACGTCGCGCCTAAGAGTTAGCGGATCTACACCGCTGAGGCCCGCCGGCAACACACGGCGGCAGGGCTCGCCGCCGGGTCCCGCTGGGCTTCCCTCCTGTGACTCCCAACGACCCTTCCTGCGACTCCCCTTTGCCCCGATTAATCTCCCGCAAAACGACTGCGGGCTTCCTCCGCGACCACAAATACTGGAACTGAGAAGACCCGGCCGACCTTCGCAAACCCAAAAAGGCGCGTGTACAATTCTTGTGTGATGCAGCTGGTTGGAATGGAATTTCGAAAAGGAGAAAATACAATGCACTCCCGCAAAATTCTGAGGCATGGCTTGGCTTTGGCCGCATTCGCAGTGTGTTTGGCGGCGTCGGCAGTGGCCCAGGAATACCAGATTCTCCGCGCAGACTATGGCTATGGCAACCAGCGAGTGGACGTTACGCAGCGGTTGCGCGAACTTGCTCGTGCGGATAGAACCTTCCGCATGGGGAACAGCACCTTTGGCGTCGATCCTTCTCCGGGTAATGTGAAGTCGCTCCGCATCATTGCGCGCGACCCAAACGGCGGCGGGGAGCGAGTTTTTGAATATCAAGAAGGCAGCGTAGTGGACGGCTCTCAATTTTCGGGATGGAGCCAGGGAAACTGGGGTACCGGCGGGTTGCCGGGTGGCGGCGGAGGCTATCCCGGCCCCGGCGGCGGGGGCTATCCGGGTGGCGGCGATTCTGGAGAATACCAGATTCTCCGCGCTGACTATGGCTACGGCAACCAGAGAGTGGACGTCACGCAGCGGTTGCGCGAACTCGCTCGTGCGGATCGAACCTTCCGCATGGGGAACAGCACCTTCGGCGTCGATCCTTCGCCGGGCAATGTAAAGTCGCTCCGCATCATTGCGCGCAACCCAAACGGCGGCGGCGAGCAAATTTTTGAATATCAAGAAGGCAGCACAGTGGACGGCTCCCGATTTACGGGATGGAGTGGAGGCAACTGGGGCGGCGGGTTGCCGGGCGGAGGAGGAGGTTATCCGGGCCCCGGTGGAGGCTATCCTGGCGGCGGCGGCGCAGGAGAATACCAAATTCTTCGCGCGTTTTACGGATATGCCGGCAGGAATGTGGATGTGACGCAGCGTTTGCGCGAGCTGGCGCGGTCAGACAATTCTTTCCGCATGGGAAACAGCACTTTTGGAATTGATCCTGCTCCCGGGCACGTTAAGACCCTGCGCATTTATGCGCGCGATCCCCGCAGCGGTCGAGACCGGATGTTCGAATACCGCGAAGGCAGCACGGTCGATGGTTCGCAATTTTCCGGTTGGGGAGCCGGCAATTGGGGAGACAACAACTGGAACGGCGGCTGGCAAGGACGCCCGGGCAACGGCGACGGCGACGCGGACGACGTGGGCAACTACCCCGGGAATGGCAATAACCGGAACCGATTCACTATTATCCGAGCTACCTATGGCGCTCCCGGCCAGACGCGAGATGTGACCGGACGGCTTCGATCCGAGGTGCGCAACGGGCGGCTGAACCTGAGAGTGGACAACGACTCCATGGGCGGAGACCCCGCACCGGGCTCCAGCAAAAGGCTGCTGGTGAACTACTCGTTCCGCGGACAACAACGCCGGGCCAATGTACGGGAGGGGGGCCAGGTCAACATCCCCTAGTCTTCTTAAACTGTGCCGGGAGGGAAGCTGAGCAGCCTCCCTCCCGGGCATGATTGGGACTTCTGCTCGATTAGAAGTGGAACACGATTCCGGTGGAGACGCGGTAGTTGTTCTGAGTAGTGCTGAACAACTTGGTGCGCAGGTAATCGCCCTCGACGCGCCACCCGATTGGCCCCAGCAAGCGGTAGTCAACGCCGCCGCCCAAGGCGTAAGCCAACGAGGTGTCGGAATTGACGAAGCCGTTCGACGGGGCGCTGACGTGTGAAACGCCGACCAAACCTTCCGCAAAGGGACGCAGGCGCCCCACACCAATCGAGACGCGCGGTCCCAGTAAAGCGTTGTACTGTTTCAGATTGACCGCGACAGAAGACCCAGAGGGAAGCGGTCCTGCAAAATTCTGGTTTCCGTAGTATCCGCTCCCGTCCACCACGATTCCGATATGAGGCAGGATCTTGCCTTCGAGGGAAGCATTCCATCCGTTCAGGTTAATCCCCTGGCTGGAGGCGGCTTCGGCGCGGTTGTAAGAGTAGCCTACGAAGATGTTGCCACTGGTTGGAACGATCTGCGCGGGCATCAGAAAGGACAGGGCAAACACCGCCACAAAAATTGCTGCGAAACGAAGCATTGCGACTCCTTGTCAAAAGTGTTGAGAGTGTTGGTGATCGGTTTAGATGCAGTCGACGACGAAGTATTTGTCCAGGGCAGATGTCGCGGGTGGTTCCGGGGAGGTCACGTTTTGGAGGGGCCGGGGCTCGTGGCATTGGCACGGGCTCTGGCCAGCCCGGCCCGCAGGCTGCGTGTGATGAGGTCAGAGTATCCATCGGCATCCATGGCGGCCATCACTGCTGCGGCTGTGCCGCCGGGGGTAGCGGCTTCGTGCAGCAGAGACTGCAGCGACGTTTCAGCCTCGCGCCAAGCGATGACGCCGTCTGCAATGGCGTGCGCGGCGGCCGCCAATGCAGACTTGCGGTTAAGGCCAAGTTTTTGTGCACCCGCGGCGAGAGCTGCCACGGCGTGATATCCCAAGCTCGAGGAATACGTTACCGTGAACGGGTCGAATTGAGTTTCTGGAATGGGCAGCACGGTTCCGAAGGCAGAGAACAGTTGGTGGACCCGGCGCCGCTCACGAACCGGAAAGCCGCGATCAAATGCCAGGGCAGTGAGGCCGTTTCCAGAGCGGCAGACTGGGCTGGGCATGGCTCGCGCCCAGCGCACGGGCGGTCCCAAGGACCGCTTGAGTTGAGCTAGCGGAATGCCGGCCGCAAGACTCACCGCAAGGACCGGTTGCTGGAAGAGAGGGATCTCAGTCAGCAATTCCGCGACGGATGCAGGGCGCACGGCGATCAGTAAAATTCCAGCCTGCTCAACCGCGCGGTTGAGGCTTGACTCGGTCGCGACTCCATACAATTTGCGCAGTTGACGGAGCTTGCTGGCATGGCGGTCATGCACCAGGAGCGGGGTGTTGTAACGGGCCAGCTGCAGGCCCGCCAGCATGGCCGCAGTGATGCGCCCTCCGCCCAGGAAGACAATGGGCTTCATGCGATTGCGGAGCAGGCCGCGTCCGCTGCGGTGATGAGGGCTGCGACATCTGCTTCGGTGTGCGCGGTCGAGATGATCCAGTGCAATCCGTTGGAGGGAGTCATGTAGATACCGCGGTCAAGCAGGGCATGAATGAAGCGGGAGTAGCGCGCGGTATCCACCGCACTGCAGTAGTCGCGATAGTCGTGGATTGCATTAAGGCTGGTGAGGTAAATCTGAAACATCGGCCCGAAGCCCTGGACGATGGCGGGCAATTGGTGACGCCGGAATACTTCGCGCAGGCCCGCGATCGCTGCATCACCTATCGCATAAAGCTGGCGGTGCGCGCCGGCTACGGACAGCAACTCCAGATTGGCCGCTATCACTTCCATGGTCAAGCGATGGCCGTTGAAGGTGCCGTAGTGCAACACCATACCATCGGCCCACTTCAAGCGGTCGAGAATGGCACGCGGCCCGGCGACCGCGCCGATGGGGAAACCTGCGCCCAGGGCTTTTCCGAAGGTGCTGAGGTCCGGCTTGAGTCCGTAATATTCCTGGCACCCGCCTGGCGCATAACGGAAGCCCGTCACCACCTCGTCCATGATGAACAGTGCGCCGTAATCGTGGGCAAGATCGCAGACTCTCTGCAAGTATCCATCACGAGGCAGGATGCAGCCCATGTTGGCCATGATGGGCTCGGTGATGATGGCGGCGAGGTCACGCCCATGCTCGCGCAGAATGCCCTCCAGCGCCGCGACATTATTCCACGGGGCCAGCACTACATCGTCAAACGCCGATGCAGGAATGCCCGCTGAGTCCGGAATTTTTGCTGGGTGATTTGGCGGGCCGATCTGGTCTGCGGGACGGCTGTTTCCGTTCAGGCAGTAGGGGTCATACCAACCGTGGTAGTGGCCTTCAAATTTGAGGAACTTGTTGCGTCCGGTGTGAGCGCGGGCCAGGCGCAGGGCCAACATGGTGGCTTCGCTGCCGCTGTTGCAGAAGCGCACCGCCTCGGCCGTGGGCACCATGCTGCAAAACCTTCGCGCCGCGACTTCCTCCGCCGGAGTTGCTGCAGCGAAATGTGAACCATTGGCAACCGCGTGGGTGACCACATCCACAATTCGCGGATGCGCATGCCCCTGAATGAGCGCGCCAAACGACATCATGAAATCGACGTACTGGTTTCCGTCAATATCCCAAACGTGCGAGCCGCGACCGCGCTCCAGCACGACCGGGCCGCCCCGATAGACGGCCGCCCCGCGTGACGGCGAGTTCACGCCCTCGACGAGCGAGGCGTGGGCGCGTTTATACCACTGACGGGAGAGGGTGCGATTTGTGGTTGATGGAATCGCGCTCATAAGTTTGTTGATTCGTTGCGAGTTACACTGCGGTTGCGAGTTAATCCGCGGTTCCGCCGCCATCCACTACCAGCGCCGCTCCGGTCATGAACGACGAATCGTCCGAGGCCAGGAAAAGCACTGCCTTGGCAATCTCTTCGGCTGTGCCAACCCGTCCCATGGGACGATTGGCGCAACCCGCAAGGTAGTCTTCCCACTTCAGCCCACGCATCCTGGCATCGTAAGGCAGCATGGGCGTATCCACGTCGCCTGGACAGATGCAGTTCACGCGAATTCCCTGGCGCCCGTGGTCCACCGCCATGGCTTTGGTCAGCAGCACCACGCCACCCTTCGAGGCGCAGTAGGCAACCGCCCGATCGCCGCCCACAATGCCCCACCCAGAACTGTTGTTGATGATGACGCCGCCGCCCTGCGCGATCATGCCGGGCAGCGCGCATTTGGACATCAGAAACGTGCCCTTGAGATTGATGTCGAGCTGCAGGTCCCACTCTTCTTCAGTGCATTCCAGCGTGGTGTGAGGGTAGAAGACGCCCGCATTGTTGAACAGGATGTCGAGGCTGCCGAACGCCCGCAGGGTTTCGTCCACAGCACGCTGACATTCGGCGGTCTCGCGGACATCGGTGCGAATGAAGACGGCCTCGCCGCCTGCCTGCAGAATGCGCTCCGCGACCGCAAGTCCGCGGGATTCGTCGCGACCGGTGATCGCGACTTTGGCGCCTTCGCGCGCAAACAACAGCGCCGTGGCTTCTCCGATGCCGGAGTTGCCCCCGGTAATGAGTGCGACTTTGTTTTGCAGACGCATAACTAGACCGATCCCGCGAGCCCGCCGCCATCCACTACCAATGCCGTCCCGGTTACAAACGACGACGTATCGCTCGCCAGATAAAGCGCTGCCTGGGCAATCTCCTCCGGCTGGCCCACCCGGCCCAGTGGACGATGAGCGGAGTCTGCCAGAAAGCGCTCGGGCGCTTCGCCGAGTTGCTCAGCCTCTTTGCGCAACATTCCAGTGTCGGTGTCGCCGGGACAGAGACAGTTTACGCGAATGCCGTGCGGCCCATGGTCAATGGCCATCGCCTTGGTCAGCAACACGACCGCACCTTTCGATGCGCAATAGACCGCGGCTTTAGCACCGCCGGTCAGACCCCATCCGGAAGCCATGTTGATGATGGAGCCGCCGCCTGCCCTCGTCATCAGTGGCACCACCTCGCGCGACAGCAAGTAGATCGACTTTACGTTGACTGCCATGACGAGGTCCCAGTCCGCTTCCGGCAAATCGAGAATCGTGGCGCGGCGGATGATGCCGGCGTTGTTGAATAGCACGTGGACGCCGCCAAACTCCTGCTCCGCGCGCCCGACCGCGCGACGGCAATCGGCAGAGCGAGTGACGTCGACAGATTCGAAGATCGCGTTGCCGCCGCCGGCGAGGATCTCGTTAACCACGGCTTCGCCCGCTTCGGAGTTACGGTCGGCGATAACGACTGCAGCGCCTTGCTGAGCGAAGAGCAGTGCGGTAGCACGCCCAATGCCGGATGCCCCGCCGGTGACGATCGCGACTTTTTTGGCAAGAGTTCCCATGGCCTATCGGCTCGCCATCCCACCGGCAATCTCTCCGCCGTCGCAGGTGTAGACCTGGCCTGTGATGTAAGAGGCGTCGTCAGAAGCTAGAAACGCGAATAGCGCGGCAATCTCCTCAGGACGGGCGTGGCGGCGCAGTGGAATCTTTTGGTTCACTTCTTCCAGCATGGCATCGGTGTACTCGGCGCGCTGCATCGGCGTCAACACGTAGCCGGGAGCCACGGCGCACACCCGTACCTTGGGCGCCAGCTCCAGTGCCATGGACTTGGTCAGTTCGATTACTCCCGCCTTGGTCGCGTTGTAGTCGGCGTAATATGGATATCCCATGATGCCGTTGGTGGAAGCCGTCTGCAGAATCACTCCGCTGCCCTGTTCCCACATGTGACGGGCGGCAGTCTGCGCGATGTAAAACACGCCGGTCAGATTCACCGCGAGCACTTTGTTCCACTCTTCCTGCGTGATGTCGAGAAAATTGTGGCGGATGCTGATGCCCGCGTTGTTAACCAACACATCCAGCCCGCCCATCGCGCGAATAGCTTCGTTCATAGCAGTTTGCACCTGCGGCAGACTGCTAACGTCAGCAGCCAGGACTCCGGAAAGCGCCGGCAGTTCCTGCTGGATTCGAGCCCGCGCCTGGGCATCGCGATCAAGCACGCAAACCGCAGACCCTTCTTCCAGAAACCGAGCAGCCGTGGCGGCTCCAATGCCGCTGGCGCCTCCAGTGATGAGCACTCGTTTGTGTTTGAGTCCGCGCATGAGGGGAAATTATAACGGGTTGCGAGGCGATGACTGATTGCCTAAACCGGCTTCTGCCCGTGGAAAAAGTAAAACAGTTCGATGATCAAAATAATCACCACCATCGACTCCAGCAGGAAGGCGCGGCTCGGATGAAATTGATTGATCATAAAGCGGTAAAGTTCTTCGGCAGTGTGGATCTTCTGGTTCACCAGGTCTTTGTAGTCGGGCACTCCGACCTTTAAGGCGGCCGGCTTGTACAGGCGGGCGGAAAACATATCGCTCAAGAATTTGATGGCATTGTCGGCGCGATCGGTGAGTTCGTTCACGTCGAGCAGCACGGTGTGGAGGCGGGATGCGGCGCCGGCCGTTCGCCAACGGGCAAAAAAACCGCCGCCGCCTGTTTCCAGAAAATCGTAAACGCCTTGGAGTTCCTTGCTCAGCAGTTCGTCGTAGTGGCGAAACTCCAGTAACTGCGAGTTGGCATATTCCAGCATTTGGATGGTGGTTTCGACGCCTGTAGCGGTGTCATAGACAAAGGCACCGTTCCATCCGATCACGGCGAGATCGCTGCTCTAGTAGGAAATGCTCGACTGCAGGATCTCATGCCGTTCCCCGTCCGACAACCGAACCGTCTCCCCGCGAACCACTTGAGCGATGCGGTCACCATTGCGTCCCAGCAGATCCGTGGCCGATGGTGCACCAGCGATTTCCAGAACATGGAAGATGAAGTAATCCTCGGGCAGCCAATCGGCATAGGGCTTCACTCGCGAGGGCCGCGCGCGCTCGATCTTATCCTTCACAATCCGCCGCGCGAAGCTGGTGAAGTCGGTATCCCACACCCAGCGGCTGGCAAGACGAGTCAGGGTATCCCAATCGCCCGAAAACGGCAGCTCGAAGACAACGCTCAGTACGCCGCAATCGTAATACTTGATTTGGGCGTCCAAGCGTTCGCCGCTTTCGAGCACCAGAGGCTCCGCGCGTTCCAGCACCGGCGGCCGCTGATACCTGACATATCCCGGCGCAGGATGCTTGAAACTGAGGACCTGAACGCGCGCCCCGAAAATCTCCCGCAACTGCGCCAGGCGGATTTCCTCCGCGACATCGAATTGAACCAGCACTAGGACGGAACCGCACAAAGCGTCGTCGGGGCGGACGGCGCTCGCCGAAAGAGCCGATGACGGGGTTTCGCGGTCCATAGGTCAAGACCTCATTCCATTGTCCCAAAAACCGACTGGATTGTGCCAGAAATGCTAGTTTCTGCGGTGGAGCAGCGTCCAGAGCAAGCCCGCCCCGCTAGCGACACCGGCAATCACCAAACCCGTGTGTTGCATGGACCGCCGGATTTCAGCCTTGCGCGCCGCAACCAGGTGGTCCTCAGGGTAGGGCTGAGGTGCGATGCCACCCTGCTCCATCGCCATCTGAATCACTTCCGCCAGATGCAGGGCATGGCGATCGGTTTCTTGCGCGATCTGTTCCCGGCAACTGAAGCCGTCGGCGATGATCAAGGTCTTTGGCGACGCCCCTCGGACCGCGGGGAGCAATTCGAGTTCCCCAATCGCCTTCGAGATATCGTATTTCCCTTCTTCGAACCCGAAGGCTCCCGCCATGCCGCAACACCCCGGCGCAGGAAAGTAGACCTCCATTCCCATGCGGTGAAGCACGCTCTCTTCGTCAGTCATTTTTTGGATTGCCTTGTGATGGCAATGTCCGTGCACCAGTGCGGTTCGTGGCAGCTTTGGCAAAGCAACATTTTTGGCGTATTTTTCCAAAAACTCGCTAAGCAGAAAGGTCTGTTGCGACAGTGCACGGGCTCGCGTGTCGGTGGGAAACAGATTGACCAGCTCGTCGCGAAAGACAGCCACACAGCTCGGCTCTAATCCGACGATGGGAATTCCGGCCTCGATCTCAGGCATCAGCGCATCCATAGTTTGCAACAGGAGCGCTTCAGCGCGGTCCAGCATTCCCACGTCATACAGAGGACGCCCGCAGCACAAATTAGGCCGCGGCACCAGGACGCGGAAGCCCGCCGCTTCCAGCACTTCTACCGCAGCCCGCGCCGTTCCAGGCAAGAAGTAGTTGTTGAAAGTATCCGGCCACAGCATCACTGGCGGATAGCCCAGGTTGCGCGGACCACGTTTGCGCCACCAGGACTTGAACGTCTGGGGTGCGAAGGCAGGAATCGACCGTTGCTTCGGGATTGCTCCCGCCGCTTTCGCCCAATCACGCAGGACAGGCAGCTGCGTCGCCAGGTTAACCAGTCCGGGCACGCGCGACGCCACTCGCGCAAACAAGTCAATATTCGCGAAGACAAAGGCGTTGAGCGGACGGGCACGGCCTTGGTAATAGTGCGACAGGAACTCGGACTTATAGGTCGCCACATCCACGCCCACCGGGCAATCTGACTTGCAGCCCTTACAGGCCAGGCACAAATCCAGCGACTCTTTTACCGCTTCGCTCTGCCAGCCATCGGGGATGACGTCGCGCTGCGTCATCTCCCACAACAAATGCGCGCGGCCGCGGGTGGAGTGTTCCTCCTCGCGGGTCACGCGGAAGCTGGGACACATCACGCCGCCTTCATCACGACGGCACTTGCCCACACCGACGCAACGCAGAGTGGCGCTCGACAGGCTGCCATGGTCGTCTGGGAACTGGAAGTGCGTCTCCGGCTCCCAAGGCTTGTAGTCAGCGCCGAGTCGCAGGTCCTGGTCCATGCGATGGGGATCAATCATCTTGCCGGGATTCATCTTCCATTGCGGATCCCACAGAGTTTTGAACTCGCGAAACGCCTGAATGAGTTCGGGGCCAAACATTTTTGGCAGCAGCTCCGCACGGGCCTGACCGTCCCCATGCTCGCCGGAAATGGAGCCGCCATAGCCCACCACGAGATCGGCCGCTGCTTCCATGAAGCGGCGGAACTTGGCGATGCCCTCCTTCGACGCCAAGTCAAAGTTCAATCGGTTGTGCACGCAGCCATGTCCAAAGTGCCCGTAAAACGAGCCTTTGTACTGGTAGGCATCCATCAACTGGCGCAGCTCGCGCAAATACGAGCCAAGCTTTTCCGGGGCGACTGCCGAATCTTCCCAGCCTTCCCATAGCATGGGTTCTCCGGGCACGTGGGAGACCGCGCCCAGACTCGATTCGCGCACCTCCCACACCCGCGTGGCCTGTGCGCCTTTGAAAATTCGCATGGCAGGAGGAGCGGCCGACCGGCTCAACTTGTCCATCAGCCATGCCGCCTGGGCCTCGGCCGCAATCTCTGTCTCGCCGCCGAATTCGGCCAGCAACCAGCCGCCGCCGGGAGGCAGCAGCGCCAACCCTTCCGAATTGATCCCCTTGCGCCGGGTGTACTCGATCAGCAGATGGTCCATGCCCTCAAGGCCGATGGGCTTGTGCTCCATGACCTCCAGCACATGGTCGGCACATTGATAAACGTCGGGCCACGCAAGCGCCAACAGCACTCGTGCGGGAGGGCTCGGTACCAGGCGGCAGGTGGCTTCCAACACGGTAACGCAGGTACCTTCCGAGCCCACCAGCGCGCGCGCCACATGAAAACCATTTTCCGGAAGCAGGTAATTAAGGTTGTATCCGGAAACACGGCGGGGAATGTCGGGAAACTTCTCGCGGACGAGGTTGCCATAGCGGTCGGCCAGTTGCTTAAGGCCCGCATAGATCTGGCCGCGACGGCCGCCGCCACGAACAATAGCGGCAAATTCCTCATCGCTGGTGGCGCCCACCGACATACGCTCACCCCCGTAGGTAAGGATTTCCAGCGACTCGATGTTCTCGTCAGTCTTGCCGGCCATCACCGAATGCACGCCGCACGAGTTGTTGCCGATCATGCCGCCAAGGGTGCACCGGTCGTGGGTCGCGGGGTCGGGGCCGAAGGTGAGGTGATGCTTTTCTGCCTGACTGCGAAGGTTGTCCAACACCACGCCGGGTTGAACGCGGGCGATGCGCCGCACCTGATCAATCTCCAGGATGTCTGCCATATACCTGGAGAAGTCGAGCACTACGGCGACATTGCAACACTGTCCGGCGAGTGAGGTGCCTGCCCCCCGACACAGCAAGGGCGCGGCAAATTCGCGGCACAAAGCCATGGCCGCCGCCACGTCGTCCCGGTCGCGAGGAAGGACGACGCCGATGGGCACCTGCCTATAGTTGGATCCATCGGTAGCGTAGAGTGCGCGGCTGCCGCGATCGAACCGGACATCGCCACGAAGGTGGGCGCGAAGCTTGGCCTCAAGGGCCGAGGCATCGACCTCCGGGACAGGCTCCGCGCCAATTGCTTCATGCATCCATGCCACGCTTCGTCCTCGTAAACGGAACCGAGCTTTCAGCGGCCGATGTTAGCTACTACTTGCCCATTACGAGCAGCTCAAACGAATCGGGGACCATGGGCGGACGCGGATGCGGTTGCTCCGCCGTAGCCGCCGCAGCAGTACCGAATTCCGCCGTCACCAGATACACCTGGTGGGTTTTCGAGTCGAACGTCATGGTGCGCGCCCGTTTCTTGGTAGTAGCGTTTTCTGCCACGCTGTATTTGTCGGGACTCTCTTCTTTGATCACGGTCAACGTCCCATCGCCGCACGACGCGAATGCCAGTTGGTTGTCGTCATCGAAGCCTCCGGCATCCGGGCCATCGCAAATGGCGACGGTCTGGACGGTCTTGCCATTGTCTGCATTCACTACCGGCATCACCTTGTTCCCGCAGGTGGGGAACAGGCGCCGATGCTTGCGGTCGAAGCCCAAGCCCGACGGCTCCTCGCATCCGGCCAGCTTCCAACGCGCTTTCACGGTCAGCTTGACCGGGTCAAACGAGACGATTTCCCCCTTGTCTTCTATGTTGACGAACATGTCGCCCTTTCCATCGCTTGCTGCAAACTCAGGTTTGCCGCCCAGGGGAATCGTTCCCGCAACCGTACCCTTCTCAGCATCCACGGCGGTCGTATCCTCGCTCTTGGCATTAAAGGTAAAAACGCGCTTGGAGTGCGAATCGTAGACGATGGCGTCGGGCCTCTCGCCTACCTTGATCTTGCTGAGCGTCTTCAGCGTTTTCAGGTCGAACACGCTCACCATGTTTTCGCCACCATTGCTGGTGAAGCCCTTGCCCATTTCGGGGGCCAGCGCGACCCCGTGCACTCCCGGTGTGTCTGCAATGTCGCCCACGACTTTGCCTGAATCTGCGTCCACCACCATCACGTGGGTGCCCCGCGTTATGTACACGCGGCGCGTATCTGGATCGGCGAGCAGATAGTCCCAGCCTCCTACGCCGCCAAGTTTGTAGGAATTGATGACGTGATATCCGGGACCGGACGCCGCCAATACCGACTGACCCGCAGTGCACAGCACCAGAGCTCCGGGTACTCCCACAGCGAGTACGGCAAAAATCATCGCTAACCGATTCAACCCATTACGTTGTCTGTGCATAGAAGTGGCGAACCTCGTTTTCAAAAATGTGAACTACAAAGATGTGAACGATTTAAAGATGTGAACTATCTAATGTAATGCAAACCCGCCGGAGTTTCGAGCGCAGCCGCCCCTCGACGCAGCCTTGCCCCGCAAGATAAGCTATTTAGTCTGCATAAATGGAGAGAGCTTCATGCGGGATGCGGTCGAGCGGCTGTGGCCGGAAATTCAGTGGATTGAAAATGCCGAACTGCGCGAGCAGGTCACCCAGACCTGGACGAAGGCGCTGGAGCGGACGCCGCTGAAGCCGGACGACCTGAACCGCATCCCCTTTACCCTGCTCATCCCCAACTGCCCGATCACCTTCATGGAACACAAGCGCTGCGTCGTCCACATTGCCCGCGACAGCGCCAGGGCCATGCAAGATTTCATGGGTCGCGCCCTACCGGTCAATTTCGATACGGTGATTGCCGGGGCGATTCTGGCAGACGTAGGCAAGTTGCTGGAATATGAGATTGGCGCCGACGGCAAGAGCCGCCAGAGCGAGCGCGGCGAGGCTTTGCGGCATCCCTTTACGGGAGTTGCGCTGGCGCTGGAATGTGGAGTACCAGACGAGGTCTGCCACATCATCGCCGCTCATGCCGCCGAAGGCGACCTGGTCAAGCGCACGACAGAGGCTTACATCGTGCATCATGCTGATTTCATGGCCTATCTGCCATTTAAGAATCCCAAGAACATTAGAGGCTGAGGAGAGAACGTGTCTGCCAAGCAAGCCACCGCCGCCAAAGAGACCATCACCGCGCACATGTCGCGCTGGGCCGCTGGGCTCCAGTTCAAGCACCTGTCGAAAGAAGCCATGTATCAGGCCAAGCGCTTTCTGCTCGACTCGGTGGGCTGTGCTCTGGGCGGCTACCAGCAGCATGATGTCAAAATCGCGCTCGATGTGCTCAAGGAGATTGCGGGCCCGGGGCCTGCAACGGTCATTGGCACGGGCACGAAGATGGACGCCGTCTCTGCCTCGCTAGCCAACGCGCTCATGATCCGATGCATGGACTACAACGACATCTACTGGAAGCAAGATCCGTCTCACCCCTCGGACATATTTTCGGCGGCGATGGCGGGATGTGAGCGCGCCAGGAGTGACGGCAAGGAACTGATCGTTGGCCTGGTTCTGGGTCACGAGTTCGAAATGCGTTTTTGCGAAGCCGCCTTCCCCGGCATCCGCGAGCGCGGCTGGCATCACGCCACGCTGACGGCATTCGTCTCTCCGTTTGTGGCAGGGCGGGCGATTCATCTTTCATGGGAGCAGATACAGCACGCCGTCGGCATCTCGGCCTCCCGGCAGTGCACGCTCGGTGCGGTCACCGCCGGCAAACTTACCATGATGAAGAATACCGTGGACCCCATGGCTACCCAGAGCGGCATGTTGGCCGCCCTGCTTGCCGAAAAGGGCTACACCGGACCCGAACATGTGATTGACGGCAAGGAGGGCCTGACTCACTGCTTCGGCCCCGAGTGGAAACTTAACCTGCTCACCGACGGTCTCGGCGATTCCTGGCGCATCACCACTTGCGGCATGAAGTTTTTCCCCACCGAAGCGCTTACTCACGCGCCCATCTCCGCGGTTTTAGACTTGGTCAAGACCAACGACTTGCATCCCGACGAAGTCACCAAAATACAGATCCGGTCGCTGGCCCGCGCCGCCGATATTCTTTCCGATCCCAGCAAGTACGATCCGCATACCAAGGAAACCGCCGATCACTCGCTGCCTTATGTCATTGCGGCCGCGCTGGTGGATCGCCAGGTCACGCCCGCGCAGTTTGAGATGGCAAAGATCATGGACCCAACCATTCGCGCGCAGTTGAATAAGGTCGAGGTGATCGGCGACCCCGAAATTGAAAGGGTATTTCCCGCTCTGCAGCGCGTGATTGTGAACATCACCACAACCGGCGGTCGCACTCTCTCCAAGCAGCTCGATTATCCTAAAGGCGACCCGCGCAACCCATTGAGCGACGCAGAAATTGAAGAAAAGTATGGGGCGCTGGCGGACGGCGTTCTCTCTGCAGCCGCGCAGAAGAAACTGAAAGACGCCATCTGGAACCTCGACAAGCTGCCATCGGTTTCAAAGTTGATGGCCCTTATGAAAGCGGACCTTCGACCGCGTCGAGTTTCGCCGGGCGTCGCGAAGTCCGCGAGCAAAGTTCAGCCCAAAGCAGCAAAAGTATCAACGCGCCGCAAATAGCGCAGGCGAGATTCCCCCATGCCACAAACCGTAGTCGAAAAAATCGCGCAGTCCCACCTTGCAGAAGGTCCCGACCGTCCGCTCCGCACCGGCGACTTCGTTTCCATCCGCCCTCACCGCGTGATGACCCACGACAATTCCTCGGCCGTCATGAGCAAGTTCAAGGGCATCGGCGCCAGGAAGGTGAAGACTCCCAGCCAGATCACCTTCACGCTGGACCACGACATCCAGAATCAGGATGAATCAAACTTAAAAAAGTACCGCGCCATCGAGGCCTTCGCCAAAGAACAAGGAATTGATTTCTATCCCGCCGGGTCTGGCATCGGACACCAGATCATGGTGGAGCGCGGATACGTAGTGCCCGGCTCGTTCGTAGTCGCCTCGGACTCGCACTCCAATATGTATGGAGCGCTCGGCGCGATTGGCACTCCGATCGTTCGCACTGACGCGGCCGCGGTTTGGGCGATCGGAGAATTCTGGTGGCAGATTCCGCGCAGCATCCAGGTTGTGCTTGAGGGTAAGTTGCCCGAAGGCGCAACCGGCAAAGACGTCATCATCGCTCTCTGCGGCCTCTACAACCACGACGAAGCGCTGAACGCCGCCGTCGAATTCACCGGGCCCGGTGTAGCTTCGCTCTCCATGGACGCGCGGCTCTCCATCTCTAACATGACCACCGAGTGGGGCCCACTGGTGGGTTGGTTCCCGGTGGATAGCGTCACTCTCGCCTACATGCGCGAGGTTCATCATCGTCTGGCTTCGCTCGGCATCGAGCGCTTCACCGCCGCCGACCTTGGCCAATGGGAGACGAATCCGCTTCAGCCCGACCCCGATGCAACCTATGCCGCACGCATCGTCCTCGACCTCTCGCAAGTCACGCCTCACGTCTCCGGTCCTGACTCGGTCCAGGTGATGCACTCGGTGGCGGAGATCGAGCAGAAGCACGTTGCCATCCAGAAAGCGTACCTCGTGTCCTGCGTGAACTCTCGGATCGAAGACCTGCAAGCTGCGGCCACCGTACTCGAAGGCAAGAAAGTCGCGGCGGGCGTGAAGTTTTATCTGGGCGCGGCCAGCCAGTGGGTGCAGGAGGAAGCCGAGCGCCGCGGCATCTGGCAAACTCTGATGGATTCCGGAGCGCAACCATTGCCGCCCGGCTGTGGCCCCTGCATCGGCCTTGGAGTGGGATTGCTGGAGAAGGGCGAGGTCGGCATTTCCGCCACTAATCGCAATTTCAAAGGCCGCATGGGCTCGCGCGACGCGCAATGTTATTTGGCCAGTCCCGAAATAGTCGCAGCCTCCGCTATTGCCGGATACATTCGCGGTCCGCACTCGTTCGCGAATCGAGCGCCCGCTCGCAACTATCATGAGTTCGCAACCAGCGGCGTTACCGAAGAAGTCGAGATTCTCGCAGGCTTTCCCGCCCGCGTCACCGGCCGCTTAATCTTTGTGCCGCAAGACAACCTCAACACCGACGCCATCTACGGCAAGGACTACACCTATCGCGACGACATTACGCCCGAGATGATGGCGCACGTGGTGATGGAAAACTACGACCCGCAATTTGCAGCCATCACTCAGGCTGGCGACGTGATTGTCAGCGGCTTTAACTTTGGTACCGGCTCCAGCCGCGAGCAGGCCGTGACCTGCCTAAAGGCCAAGGGCATCGCGCTGGTGATTGCGGCTAGCTTCTCGCAGACTTATTTACGCAACGCGTTTAATAATGGGTTTCTGTGCATCGAGGTCCCCGAGTTGGTCAAGACTCTGCGACATCAGTTTGCCGTCCAGATCGCTGCCAAAGAGAAAACGCTCATCCCCGGCGAAGAGATTGACATTGATTTCACCACCAGTACCATTCACTGGCGCGGCCAGCAGTTCAATTTCCCGGCGCTAGGAAGCGTGCCGCAATCGCTGGTGATTGCAGGCGGCGTGGAGAATTTGGTAACCAGAAAATTAGCGAGCTGAAACAGATTTTCTCAAGGAGCTTTAATGGCAAAACATATAGTCGTGTCCATGCCGGGTGACGGCATCGGCAACCAGGTGTTGCCGGAATCCATCCGCGTCCTCAAGGCCGTCGGCTTTGACGCCGAATACGTTCATGCCGACATCGGCTGGGAGTTCTGGTGCAAGGAAGGCAACGCCCTTCCCGACCGTACCGTGGATCTACTTACCAAACACAAGCTCGGCCTTTTTGGCGCG
>JBBQVN010000037.1:0-27540 GCA_038211475.1 Terriglobales bacterium
GTCCGGTGTTCGGCGGCCTTTGCCGTCTGCCCAAACGCCAAGCTGCTTGCAGCCAATACCAGCAGGCACATCATCACTTTTTTCATAAACAGTTCCTCCGCGCAAATTTAGAAATTCAGGCGGCCATTCTGACGAACGGCCATTCCTGTTCCCGCCATGCTCGCACTAGATAAACGATCAGGCCCAGTATCAAGATAAACACCGCCAGGCGCAACTCTTTTCCGAAATTCTTTCGCCCAAACAGAATGAATAAAAAACCCGCACTTGCCATCAGCGCGGGCACCGGATAGAGCCACATACGAAACGGACGCGGTAAATCCGGACGCTTCACCCGCAACACGATCACGCCCACCGCTTGCACCAGAAACTGCAGCAGAATCCGGATCACCACCAGCGCCGCAATCACGTCCGCTAATCGCAGAAAACAAAACAAGGCCGCGACCCCGCCGAGCGCCAGCAACGATACGTAAGGAAACCGGTGCTTCGGATGCACTCGCGCGAACGCCCGAAAATAGTTCCCATCCAGTGCTGCCGCGTACGGAACGCGGGAGTAACCGAGCATTAGCGAAAATACTGACGCAAATGCAGTCCACATGACCATTCCCGTGACCAGTCGAGCCGCCCAGGGTCCATACGCTCGCTCCATGAACACCGACACTACATACAACTTGCTGTTTGCGTGTCCAGCCTCAGCCACTTCGCGCCATGGCACTACCCCTAAAATGCTGATGTTCATCACCAGGTACAAGCACGCAACGATCACGATCGAAAGCAGCATGGCCCGTGGAATATTCTTGCCAGGATCTTTTACCTCATCCCCCAAAAAACAGACGTTGTAATAGCCCCAGTAGTCGTATGCCGAAATCAGCAGAGCCGCGCCCATTCCTTGGAAGAAACTGGTCGAAAGCGTGAATGCTCCGGGAGGAAAATCAAAGGCCTGCTGGGCATGGAAATGCGTAACTCCGGCAAAGATGATCCATGCGATGGTGCCCATCACACCCACCCACAGGAGTTTGGACAGTTGACCGATCACAGTAATCCGCCGATACAGGAGAAACACCACCAGTACGCAGGTGCCGATGGCGACGAACGTCCCCGGCATGACTAAGGCGCTGACCTCCAAATGCCCCAGGAGTGGAATCTCTGCGATCCCATTCAGTACGGCGTAGCGATGTTCTAATCCGGGCCAGTAGTAAGCGGCATACTGGGCCAGACCCAGGCTGCCGGACGCAATGGAAAGGGGCGCGCTGAAAGACAACTGCCAGATGAACAGGAACGACACCAGCCGCCCCAATCCACGCGGCCCGTAAATTTCTTTCAAGTAGCGATACGACCCACCCGATCCCGGCATTGCCGCGCCTAGCTCCGCCCAAACCAGACCGTCACACACTGCCAACAACGCCCCCACCACCCATCCCAGCATCGCCTGGGGACCGCCCATCGCGCTCACAATCAGAGGCAGCGTGATAAACGGCCCCACCCCGATCATGTCGATCATGTTCAGGGCCGTGGCGCTTCCCAATCCCATACCGCGAATCAGGGGAGGCGAATTGATTTCCTCGCTGGGGTTCACAGGCTCTTCGCGCTCGCGCGCCTCAAATCATGGTGACACTAATTCTTCCCGTTCGAGACGGACGAGCAGCGAGCGATTGGCTAGCTACTCTCGCCCTGCGCTCAACAGATTTACATAGAGCCGGACCGCCCCGGGAACGCCAGCCGGCAACTGACGGAAGAAAGAATACCCAGTATAGATATAAGTTCCTTTGCCGTAGTGCGCCAGCAGCAATCCGCCTTTCTGCGGCTTCTCTCCCGGGTCGTTGCAAGACAGCAGCGCTTCAAACTTGCTGTCCCATTGGTCCATGAAGTACAGTCCGCGCTCCTGCACCCAGCCGTCGAAGTCATGCGGCCCGATCTGGTTGGGGAAGTGAAATACCGAACTGGCCGGAGCCAGTAGTTCCACCGGCGATTCTTCAACAGAAACGCGTGCGCGGCTTAACTGAGCCGGATACGGGGTAAGCTTTTCATTGTTGAAATCTCCCGTACTGGCGTTGTATTGAACGAGCAGCGTCCCGCCCGCTGCAACAAAATCCAGCAGTTTCTTGTTGTTGGCCACCACGTCTTTCTGGGTGTCGTAGGCGCGGATACCCAGCACTACGGTCGAAAATCCGCTGAGGTCCTGCGACGCATCCACAAGCTTTACATCCAAGCCCAATTGATGCAGCACTGCGGGAATATCATCTCCCGCGCCCATGATGTAACCGATCTTCAGTCCCGCCGGAACGTTCACACTCACCACGCTGACACGCTGCACCGCGGGCTGATAGTAGTAGTACATATTCAAATCTTCGCGGGTGACGATGCTATATCCATCGCTGTACGTCTTGCCCTGCGACTCCAAACCAGCTCGAACCTCGAAACGCCCCTCCTGCAGCTTTCCAGGGAAGACCTTGAAATTCGCCCACTGTGATTGGTTTGGCTCCTTCAAGCCGACTCGCTGTTCAGCGGGTTCGCTTCGCCATCCCGCAGGGAGCGTCAACCGCAAGGTACCAGACGAATTTTGAACGTTGCCGTGCACCAGTACGCGGATGTTTGTTCCTCCCTGATGGTTCACCGGAATGACTTGGCTCGCTGGTTCCAGAGACACGGAGAACGCCGGTGCGATCGCCAACGCTCGTTCCGCCACTGACCCCGAATTCTGATACCGCACCAACCCCACGGTTGTGATCGAACCGTGCAAATTTCCGACCGCATACTCGGTCACGGCCTGCAACGGCGCCGGGGGGAAGGGAAGAGTCGCCCATCGCGAATCGTCGATGGTGTTGACGCTGTCAGTCTCCGGATTCGCCCGGTGCCAATAGGGACGCGTAGGCTGTGCGTCTTCACACGGCGTGATGCGAATCTGTTTCGTCATCTCACGGAGCTTGATCGCTTCACGCGGCCATTCTGCAGCCAATTCGCCGCAGGTGCCGCCCGCCGTATGTGCCGCCTCTGTGAATCTCACTTTCAAATCGCGGACTTGCACCTCGCCCGCGGTCGGCATCTCCAACTTCGCCATCATGGGGAACGCCTGTCCCGGAACCGCCATGAACGCCGCTTCCGGGTTCGCCGCCGGGGGCGCATCCAGCACCAAGCTAAACTTCAGCCCCATCGCCAGGTTCGCCGCTTCCTGGAACTGCTGTTGCTTGGTTCGCAGCTCCGCCAACAATGTCGCCTTTGTCGCCGCCGCAATCGAAGAGGCCTGGACCTTCTCAATCAACTGGTCGGTGGTGTGCAGTCCCTCCAGCAGCGAGATTGCCGCCTTGTGCGAGTCGGTCGCCTGTTTGGCCTGCTCCACACGCTGCTGCATGTCGAGCAGTCCCGAGTGCAAGTACGGCGCCTTCGCCTCATCCGCTTCAAGTTGTGACGCCAGTCCCGGCAGGCTGGTATCAATTCCGTCAAAGAAATCCTGTTCTTTGTCGGGCCTTGGCCCCGGAAGTTGCGACTCGACCAGCTTGTAAAAGGTGAACCGGTCCCCCGGTTCCACTGTCCACCCGCCCGCTCCCTGAGAGAGTTGATGTTTCAGCCCCTTCATCGCGAATTGAATGTAGGAGTCGCCGAGATCCGAGTCTGTCTTTCCCGTATTCAATCGGAGGGTGTAGTTCTCCGCGGGACAAGTCGGTGCCATAAAGCCGCAAACGTTGCCGATGTACAACTTCTTGGCTTGCCATGGCTTCAGCCCTTCCGCGATCTGCTCGGGGAAGCGATTGGGATCCGCCGCGGCCCGGAAGGCTTCTTGCGTTAGCAGGCTCGACGCCTGATGATGGCCATGCCCGTCGCGCTCCGTCCCTGAAAATCGCGCTACCAGAACGCTCGGACGGAACGTCCTTAGCACGCGCACCATGTCCGCGAGCGCGACGTCATGGCCTTGCCACTTCTGAAAGGTTTCCTCCGAATTTTTTGAGAAGCCAAAATCTGCCACCCGAGTGAACCTCTGCTCCACGCCGTAGTACCGGTCAGCGGCGGTGAGTTCAAGAGTGCGCAATACGCCGAGGACATCGAACAGGTTGCTGCCGATTTTGTTCTGTCCGCCTTCGCCCCGGTTCAGGGTCAGCAGTACCACGCTCGCCCCCTTGCCGCGGGACTCCAGGGTGAGCATGCCGCCGTCTTCGTCGTCGGGATGCGCCACCGTCTGCATCAGCCGCGCTGTTGTGCTGAGCCGGCGCAGCATCTGCTTTAGCCCCGTCGCTCCGCTGTCCTGGGGAAGCGGGGCCGAGGGGTCGATAAGGACCGTCTGCGTTGCCGGGGTTGACGAGGGTTGCGCCTGTTGGGCCCAAACCGGCAAAGCCAACTGCGCCGCCAGCACCAGTACGATGATCGCGTAGAGAGATCGTTGCGCTAAGGGAGGATTCGCTTGACCCGACCGTTGACTACAATAAGGCATGTCCATGAGATGATTTTTCGCGTCCTACAGGCGCAAGATGCTGCTGGTCGGAAAGGCAGCCACACAATTTCGAGCGAATCAAAGCTTCGTCTGTGACCGTGCGTTCAGCTTTTGCCTTTACAAATTACTCACGGCTCGCAAAATAGATTACACATAGAGCGCCGCCGACGACCCCACCCACTCCATGTCCTTTTGATGATCGACACCCATCATCAATCCCCGTCCCATGCGCACGATTGTCAGTACAGGCTGTAGTTCTTCCGTCCACACATACATCATTCGCAGCTCCGCGTTGGTCGGGCCAAATGGGGTCTCAATCACGGGAGTAAAGTGAAGCCGCTCCTGCAGAATGTAGTCCCCGCGCTTGTTCGGCGGCACCGCGTCAATGTCTTGTTTGCTGGGACCGATCTTTACTCCCAGACCGGCAAATGAATACAACGGCTTTAGCACATAGTTCTTTAAGTCGTCGGGAATCCGCTCCATGCGATCCAGGAACCATGTCTTCGGAGCCGATTCGTGCTTCAAATAGGGAATGGAAAACTTACTGATGCGGAAATACCAATTGGGATGTCCCGACCACTCCACATCCAAATCATCGCGGAAGTCAAATCCCAGAGTAACGTTTTCCCGTTCCAGTTCATCCACAATGGTGCGGTTATAAATGCGCTCAATCGGGATTCGCCGTCCGTCGCGTTCGTAAAATAGCCGATTGCCTTCTTTCGAAATTGTGGTGATGCAAACGGTCTTGATCCCTAGTAGTTGCTCGGTTGCCAAAAAATCGGGCAGCGTCTTCTGCTGCTCGGGATAAATCTCCATCAGCACGACGTTCTCCGGCGCGTGGTTGCCCACAATGGCCCTCTGCAGCAGAGCCCGATACGACGCCGCATTGTGCCCGCCCAGGTAATAGCGCAGGCCTGCATCCAGTTTGAAAGTGTCGATGTAGGCTTGGGCGAGGACAGGCTGGTACCCATATAGCGACGGAAATGCCTGCAGTTCCACCAGTTTGGGCTTCAGTTGGCCGGAAGCATCCTTCACCAACCCAAAATCCACTTGCACAAACATGGGATGCGATGGTTCGTTCGGTACATTAAACGCAGCTGGAATGGAGGCGTTCGAACGCGCCAGATATTGCGGGTCGTTCACTAGCTGAAGGATCAACTCCCGCCCAGCGTCCGCCAATTCATCTAATAGGACTTTGGGGAAAAAACATGGCGTCTCGCACAACCGGAAGGGAATTTCGACGCCGCAACGGGAAGCCATCTCCCGCCCAAGCTTCTGGAATTTTTCAGGCGAAAAATTCGCGTTGAACCTTTGACGAAGGGCGGGAATCATAACCGATCAAAATGCTGCAAGGGAGAATGGATCCACGACCGGTGGTTCAACGGATCTGCCGATCGCCGATCGTCATTCTGCATCAACAAGCGCTAGGCCTCGATTAAAAACTTTCCATCTTTCATGATCTGCGCACCATCCACCCATATATCTACTCGTCTCCCGACTACGTCAATGTGGGTCGAAGAATACCAGTCCGCTCCAGTGTGGAAACCGTAGGGGTTGCCAAACGCAATGTGCACTCCCGGATACTTCTCGTCCTGCAGGATCTGCCCAATCACGTCCTTGAGTTCGATGTTGGTCCCGATGGCAAACTCGCCCACCCGGTTGCTGTTTTCGTCGGTGTGGGTGTAGTTCCAGAAATCCGTTTCCAGTTCCTTGTTCTCGGAGTGAACTTCCGTCAGCCGATTCCCCTTGATATGAATGGTGAGGGGCGTATGTTTCAGATCGCCGAACTTCTCGCACAAATAATCGCCCACCACACCATCAATCACGAACACTCCGTTGACTTCTCCCGGAGTAGTGAACACCTCGCCGCCTGGCAGGTTGCCCCATTTCTCCGGCGTGATCATGCCGCTAGTCTTGATCCATTTATAGTTCGGGTTCAGGTCCGCAATCATGTCGGTGCCAGCAGCGCTGGTGGCGCGGATTTGCTTGGCGTGCTCGACGATCTCCACAACTTTCCTGCTAAGGCGATCCACCTTGTGAAAATCCGCTCGCATGCCTTCCAACATAATCTGGCGATTGATGTTGACCATGTGGGCGTGCCGCATCTTCCGCCGATTGACGACGTCGGTCATTTGCATGCGCGACTTCAATTCATTGCGCTGCGCTTGCACCGCGAAAATGCTCACCTGGCTGGTTTCCATGTCGTCCACAATCGGCTTGGGCAAATCGATGAGTGGACGCGTTGCCAGGTCTTCCAACACCCACGCGTGGTAGGGCGCGCCCACGACTTCCAGTTCGTGGACCAAGGAAGCTGCGATCTGCCGGCTCACGTTGTCGGTGATGACCGTAACCTTCTCGGTGGGTTGGATGTGCAAGCATACCTGCACCGCGTTGCGGGCGCCCTGGCTCAATTCAGGGTCAAACGGAAGGCTGTTCAATGGAGTAGGTGTCTGGATCAAAGTTGTATTCATTCCCCTGTGTGCCGGGCGCTAGTCGAGTCCCGCTGCGGTCTCCTCAATGATGTAGTCCACAACTGCTTTGATGTCGCCGGTCTCCTTGAAGACACGCAATTGGCGATCCGCGCCCGTCCCTTGCTCCAGCATCTTATAGATGTAGTTGATCTCCTCGCGAGAGCCCAGCTCATCCACTACGTCATCCACAAATTCGAGGTACTGCAGGATCAGGTCGCGCTCCGGCAATTCGACTTGCTTGCCAAAATCAATCATCTGGCCGTTGATTCCGTAGCGCGCCGCTCGCCATTTGTTTTCCATGATCAACGCGCGCCGGTACAGCCGAAAGCCTTGGTTGGCTTCATGCAGCCGGTACAGTTTGGCCACGGTTGCCTGAATCAGCGCCGCCAGCGCAATCGATTCGTCCGCCCGCATCGGAATGTCGCACACTCGAAACTCCAGCGTGTCAAAAAATGGATGCGGCCGGATGTCCCACCAAATCTTCTTTGCGTTATCGATGCAGCCGGTCTTGATCAGCAGCTTGATGAAGTTTTCGTATTCGCCCCAGCTGGGGAAATAATCCGGGATATTGGTGCGGGGAAACTTGTCAAACACCTTGCAGCGGTACGACATCAATCCCGTATTCATACCCAGCCAGAACGGCGAATTCGCCGACAACGCCAGCAGATGCGGCACAAAGTAGCGTGCGTGGTTCATCAGTTGGATTGCGGTTTCACGGTCTTCGACCCCAACATGCACATGCAAGCCGAAAATCAGGTTGGCCCGGGCCACCAATTGCATGTCTTCCACAATGTTTTGGTAACGCTCGTCGGGCGTGATTTCCTGGGCCCGCCAGTCCGCAAATGGATGAGTCGCTGCTGCCGCCAGCCTTAGCCCGTTTTCCTTTGCCAGCGAGATCATGCTCCGGCGTAGCGACTTGATCTCGACTTTAGCCTCTTTGATGTCCGCACATACCGAGGTCCCGACTTCCACCACCGACTGGTGCATCTCGGACTTCACCCGCTCTTGAAGGCGCAGCTTACCCTTCTCGATCATCTCGGCGTGGATGTGCGAACGCAGGTCGCGACTGACCGGGTCGACAGTCTGGTACTCTTCTTCAATTCCCAGTGTAAAGCTTGGTTTCATTGGCAGATTTCAGACCCACCCGAAGGGGGTCACTTTTGTTGCCGGCACTTTCGCGCCGGGTCTTTTTAGTATAGCAATGCCTCTCCCCAAAGCAGCTATGTTGGCCGTCGTTTGCAGCGATGACCTCAGCGTCCTGCCAGCAACGGCGCCCACCTCAAATCTTTTCCGGGATTTTCATTGCTGAGCGCCTTCTTCACTGCTAACTCCGCCGTGGCGTTCACGATCCACTCAAAGTTTTGCTGCCCTACGGAAGTGACTTCTGCATCCGGCGCGGGATTCATGAAGTCAATTGCGTACGGGATCCCATCCTCCACGGCAAACTCCACGGTGTTTAGGTCATATCCCAGCGCGCGGCACAGGGTCAGGGAGTCTTTCACCACCCGCGCCCCCATGTCATTCGAAGGCGCCGGATTTCCCTTGACATAGCGCTCCGCATGAGGAGCCTTGGGGTCATAGCGCATCACGTGTACCTTTTCTTGTCCCACCACGTAGCAGCGGAAGTAGTCGTCGAACTCCACACCGTGTTGCAGCGTCATGCACAGGTCGCCCGTCTGGTTGTAGTAATGAAAGAATTCCTCGGGCGAGTGCACCTTGTAAACGTGCTTCCAGCCCCCACCCGCATACGGTTTCAAAAATGCCGGGAACCCCACGTACTGAAAAATGTCGTCCCAATTCAGCGGGAATTCAAGATTTCGCATCGACCGCTCCGTGGTATCGGGGGGATACGAGTGGTGGGGAAGTAGCACGGTTGGCGGGATGGCCACACCCAGCTTGGTTGCCATCGCGTAATTAAAAAACTTGTCGTCGGCAGTCCACCAGAAGGGATTGTTAATCACAATCGTTCCATGCACGACGGCGTTCTTCAAGTATGCCCGGTAGAACGGAATGTCTTGGGAGATGCGGTCAATGATGACGCGATAGGGGTTTCCACCGTCCATCTTCACGCCGCCTACCTTGACGAACTCTGCCGCGACTCCCTCCACCTTCATGGAGTTGATTTTCTCCACCACTGCTGGCGGAAACGTGTTTTCCATCCCAAATAAAATTCCGACCTTTTTCACGAGACGCTCCTCAGCTCATTTGAACTCGACCACTAAAAGTACTTGACCGCCATCCTTTGCCACCACGGCCAATCATGTTCCGAATGGTCTCCCCAGATGTCCAGCCAATTCGGAACGCCTTTGGCGTTAAGCAAATGCGACATCTTGATGTTCTGGTCGAGACACATGTCCCATTCGCCGGTGGCCAATACTATCTTCATCTGCCGGTACCGGTTCAAGAACCAATCGTCATTCATATTTTGGAGGAAATCCGGCGGATTATTGAAGTAGCAGTCGTCGTCGTAATATCCATCCAAGAACTGATGAATGTCGAACGCCCCACCCATGCTGATGCATTGCGTCACCGCATCCGGGTGCTTCAGCGCAAAATTCAACGCCTGGTATCCGCCGAAGCTGCAACCAGTTACCGCCAGGCCCGGGGACTGATTTTTCCAGCGAATGAACGGCAAGAGCTCCTGCAAGATGTAGTTCTCATACTGGATGTGTCGCATCACCCGGACGCGCGGGTGAACGCCCTTGTTGTACCAGCTCTCCGTATCGACTGCGTCGGGACAGAACACTTGCAGTTCCCCAGCTTCGATCTTTGGCGCCAGCGCTCCGATCATTCCCCGGTCTTCGTACTCGAAAAACTTGCCCATCGAAGTGGGAAACACGATTAGGGGGTGGCCCGCATGTCCAAAGACAAGCGCGTCCATGTCCCGTTGCAGTTGTTGGCTGTACGCTCTGTGAAATTCGCGGTTCATCGTGGCCGGAGTATCTTAATTGAAAGCAGGCCTTGGATGCACGCCTGCCAGGAGGAATCTGTTGCTAGCCATTACCGAAGCCGAAGTTGAAGCCCTGCTGGATCCAGCCGCCCTCATCGCTGCCATTGAGGACGCGTTTCGCAACCGCTTCCCGTCGATGACCCTTCCGGTGCGCACGCAAATCCATACCCGCGATGGCATCCTGCTCATCATGCCTTGCTATGAATCCTCCAGCGATTCCTTTGGGGTCAAGATGGCCATCGTGCACAACGATGCGGAGCGCGCGGACCGCGTCCAGGCCTCCTACTCGCTTCTGGATCCTCGGACGGGCGCGCCTCTTTTTCAAACTCCCGCACGTTGGTTGACCGCACTGCGCACCGCGGCCACCTCCGCCGTCGCCACTCAACACCTTGCCCGGCCAGCGGTTCGCTCCCTCGGCGTCTTTGGTACTGGACAGCTTGCCCGCGCCCACTTTCACGTGATGCCGCTGGTTCGCAAGTTCGAGCAGTACCTCGTCTGCGGTATTGACCCGGCTCGTACCCGGGATTTTGCCCAGAAGATGTCCGCCGAAGTAGGCCTCTCCATCGAGCCGGTGTATCCGCGCACATGTGCCGCGGAATCCGATGTCATCTGCACCTGCACTACTTCGCCCACACCGCTGTTCGACGGCAACCTGCTTCGCCGCGGGGCCCATCTCAATTTGGTGGGTGGTTTTCAGCCCTATACTCGCGAATCCGACGATGCCACGGTACGCAATGCGCGCATCGTCGTAGATACCTTCGAAAGCGCCCTCGCCGAGGCTGGCGATCTCATCATTCCCCTTGCCAGCGGGGTGATCACGCGCACGCAGATCCTCGCCGATCTACATCAAATGCTCACTCGCAAAACTTTTATTCGGCGCGACAACGAGGAAGTTACGCTGTTTAAGAGCGTGGGCTGCGCTCTGGAAGACATGGTAGCTGCCGAGCTTTTGCAGAAGGCCCTAATTTAGCGAACGGCGTGCATCCGGCGGCCGCAACTCCACAACGATCTACTTGGCGGCCTTCGCGAACGACCGCACGTAGTTGACCAGATTCCAAATTTCTTCCGCCTTGACCCGCGAACCTTCCGGCGGCATCTCGCCCTTACCGTTCTTGGTCACGTAAAAAAGTTCGCCATCGGTCCTGTCTTTGAGAGTAGCGGGATCGGTGAAGTCAGAGACCTTGGCCTTGGAATCGGCGGCCAGATCGCCCTTGCCATCGCCGTTCTTGCCGTGACACATGGCGCAATCGAAGTCATACTGCTTCCTGCCTGCGGCAAGCGATTCCGCAGTCGGCTTCACCGGATTAGCTTGGTTCTTTGCTTCCGGCGGAATCGACTGTTGGGCGGGGGGAGCGGCGTTGGGTGGGTTTGAGCCCTTTTGGGCCATTACAAAGAGCGCGCCGATCATCATTATCGCCGTCAACAGCAACCAGTTCCTCATGACATCCTCCTCAGGCCGGGACGCCTGAACAACTACATCTTAAATGAAGCATAACCATCGCGCTGTGATTCGCGTCACCTACGATTCTTCCTGAGGAAGAAAGCCCCGAACTGTTGAAATTTGAACTCCTCGAATAGATCACGTTATGCGGCTTTCGAAGAACCCCAAGTCGAGGAATTAGCTTGACGATGGTTCCACTGGTGGTTAAGACTGATGGGTTCTAGCGAGCATCCCAGCATGAGAATAGTTCACTTTGTTGTTCCTATACTCTTCGCTTTCTTGACTGGGACAGGCATGGCCCGGACTCAACCGAGGGACGGATTATCCTACGCGCCCCCGCCCTCGGTTCGGTCAATCGGTTATGAAACTCCGGCCTCGCCTTCAGCCGTAAGCACCGCTTCGGACACAGTCCCACAAGTAAACGCTTACACGCTTCCTCCCGAACTCTACCGGAAGGCTCACAACCTGCGGCGCATTCGCTTTCGTCTGGCCTTGCTTGGTTTTGTCTACGGGCTGATCGTATTTTGGCTGGTATTGCGCTGGAAGCTTTCCGCGAAATACCGCGATTGGGCGGAATCTTTCTCATCTCACCGGTTTTTTCAGAGTCTCGTCTTCTCGACGTTTCTGTTGCTCACCATCGCGGTGCTCTCGTTGCCGCTCGACATCTACGGCGAGTGGGTTGAGAAGCAGTATGGACTTTCGGTGCAGGGGTGGCGTTCCTGGAGTTGGGACTGGCTCAAGGGGGAGTTGATTTCACTCGTGCTCGGATTTCTCCTGATCTGGCTGCTTTACGTGGTGATTCGTCGGAGTCCGCAGCTGTGGTGGTTCTATTTTTGGCTTTTCGCCATGCCCATCGCCATTTTTCTGTTCTTCATTGGGCCTTGGGTCATCGATCCCATGTTCCACAAGTTCGAGCCTTTGCAACAGAAAGATCCGGCGCTCACCATCGATTTGGAGAAGATGGTGCAGCGGGCTGGTCAGAACATTCCGCCGGAACGTATGTTCTGGATGGGAGCCGGGGAGAAGACCACCTCACTCAACGCTTACGTGACCGGGATGGGGGCCTCCAAGCGCATCGTGGTATGGGACACTACCATTGCTAAGATGACTACGCCGCAAATTGTTTTCGTCGCAGGGCATGAGATGGGCCACTATGTTCTTCAGCATGTGGCGAAAGCACTCATCTTCTTTACCGTGCTGTTGCTCCTGTTTTTTTATTTGGCGTTTCGTTGCATGGGGTGGGTTCTGTCGGGTTGGGGCTCCGTTTGGGGACTTCGCGGACTCGATGACTGGGCTTCTCTGCCGGCGCTGATGATGCTCGCATCCGTTTTCTTTTTCGTAGCCAGCCCTGTGACCAGCCTCGTCACGCGCTACCAGGAGCACCAGGCCGACCAGTATGGACTGGAGGTCACACACGGCCTGACGCCAGATTCCGGTCAAGTCGCAGCGCAAGCTTTCCAGAGGCTGGGCGAAGTGGGTTTAGCAGACCCAGATCCGAATCCAGTGGACGTGTTTCTGTATTACAGCCACCCTCCCATATCGGATCGTGTGCGGTTTAGCCTTACGTACAACCCGTGGAACAACGGCGGTACAGGCGAGTTCGTGAAGTGATAGAACACTAGGGTGAAGTTGTTTCAAAGGGACAGGTTTAGGCTCAGCAGCATCGCCAGCGGAGAACTGATGAAGGGATTTGCACTCGGAGTATTCCTGACCATTCTAGTGGGCGGATTATTTGTATACGCTTACTTTGCATTTGGAATGGCGCCCGTCGCCACTTCTGCGCCAATGATGCCGTTTGAGAAGCAACTGGCGCGGCTGGCCCTGCAAGCTCACTTGCGCAAAGAAATGACGGGTCAGCCGCCCATGCAACCCGACGAGGCGAATCTGGTGGCTGGGGCCCACCTATACCTTGAGAATTGCGCGGTCTGTCACGGGCTTCCGGGGAAGGAACAAACCGCCATCGCACTCGGCGAGTTTCCCAAGCCTCCGCACCTTCTCCGGGGAAAGGGCGTGACCGATGACGAGCCGGGCGAAACCTACTGGAAGGTCGCGAACGGCATTCGGCTAACCGGCATGCCAGCCTACGACAAGAGTCTGTCCTCGGACCAGATGTGGCAGGTGTCGCTGCTCTTGGCGAACGCCGATAAGCTGCCACCTTCCGTGATGGCGATCCTCTCAAATTCCACCGAGACCCCAGCTCGTCCGGACGGGGGCGGGCACTGACCCATCTCGCTCTACGCCTTAGCTCCAAACCTGTTCGTCGCAACTCACGTGGCGGGCAGGAATGCGCCCTCCCAACCGGTGCCCAATCCGCGCTATCCGGCCCCGATTTTCTGCCGTTCGATGTCTTTACGGTGGGTAAACCCCTTTCCTTCCAATAACATCACACTGTATACCAAGAGGCGCGGGGTGCCAGTGGGAATCCCACGCCAGAGTGCCTGAAGCGCACAAATATTTGTTCGACCCGCGGAAACCTAGTTTCCGCATTGGAGAGCGAGACTACATGCACAAGCCAATCAAATATGTGGAAAAGGTAGCCACCGTTGCTGCGAGCGGCGCGTGGGCGGTGTTTTCACGCCTGAACGGGATGAATGTCAATCCGTCCCCCACACCGAAGTGGTCTGATAAGCCTCTGCTCAAATCCTGGGAAAAATCCAAGCCGCCTCTGGGCTGGCCGCGCACCACCGACTCCCTGTGCCCCAAATGCGTACCCGAAATTCGGCAACAGATTCTAGACGGGAAACTGCCGGTTGAAATCCTGCTCAACGAGAAGGTCGGAGAAATTAAAGCCACCATCATTGAGCGTGACGGCAAGATTTTGATGGTCAAGGACTGCCCCAAGCACGGCCATTTTGAAGATGTGATGTCCATTGACCCCGCCTTCTCGCAGCATTTGGAAGACGTATTTCCTGGGCGCGATATTAAGGCGCACAATGACGAGAAGCTGCACAACCACGGCTCCTCAACCGTAAAGTACGGTCGCGGCTCAGTGCTCACCATCGATCTGACCAATCGCTGCAACATGATGTGCGATCCCTGCTTCATGGACGCCAACCAGGTCGGCTTTGTGCATGAGCTGACGTGGGAAGAAATCAAGACCATGCTCGACAATGCCATCACCATCAAGCCGCGGCGCCAAATGAGCGTGCAGTTCTCGGGCGGCGAACCCACGCTGTCGCCATACTTTCTGGATGCGGTGCGATATGCCCGCAAGGTTGGGTACAACAGTGTGCAGGCAGCCACTAACGGCATTGAATTCGCCAAGAGCTTCGAGTTCGCGCAGCAGGCAGTCGAAGCCGGCATGCGCTATGCCTACCTGCAGTTTGACGGCATCGGCAACGCGGCGAATTCGCATCGCGCCGTCGGCAACTTGTTCGATGTGAAGTTGAAGGCAATTGACAACCTGCACCGCGCCGGTTGCGAAATCGTTCCGGTGGTCACCATTGTTAACGGCATCAACAACGAGCAGGTCGGACACATCATCCAGTTCGCGCTCGACAATCCCAAGAAGATCGGCTTTTTGTCGTTCCAGCCGGTTTCGTTCACCGGACGCGACGAAGCCGTTACTGACGACCGCCGCCAAGCGCAGCGTTATACTCTGTCGCACCTGGCACATGATGTGAAGAACCAGATTGGCATGGGCGAACCCACGCGCGATTGGTTCCCCATCTCGTTCATGAGCACCTTCTCCGATTGGGCAGACGTGATGCACAGCGGCGAACCCACAAACGACTGGGGCCAGCTCTCCTGCGGTTGCCATCCCAACTGCGGCACGGGTATGGCGGTAATGATTGACAAAGAAACCAAGGAAGCCGTTCCAGTGACGGCGTTTTTGAAGGGCGACCAGTTGGCCAAAGATGTGGCGCGTGTGAACGACGCGGCGCGCGGCAAGTTCCTGACCATCGTCGGCATGGCGCTGGCGCTGATGAAGAACTACGATCCGTTCCAATCGCCCACCCATTTCAAGATGATGGACCTGTTGCGAAAGTTCGATAAGAACTTCAACGCCACCGGCAAGAACTACGGCAAGGTCGGTCCTGACCGCACCATTGCCGACGTCGAGAAGCGCCGCCAGGATCGCTGGAACTTCCTGTTCATCGCAGGCATGTGGTTCCAGGACCTGTTTAACTACGACTTCCGCCGCACCGAGCAGTGCATCATTCCCTACGCCACGCAAGAGGGTGAAATTTCCTTCTGCGCCTATAACACCGGCGTGGGATGGCGCAACATCATCGAAAAGATGCACATGACCGCCACCCTTACAAAGTGGTACGAAGAGCACGGCCGGCACGAAATCTTCGCGGGTGGCAAGAAGGTGAAGATGGAAGATGCCGGACACGAGCTCAATTTGCGCGAGAGCATCGTGGCTACCGAAGTGCAGCACGATCTCGACAAACTGGGCATTGCTAAGACGGCTCGCGAAGAGAAGTTGCGCGCTCGCGACGCGAAACAGAAGGCGGATCCGGCCTACGATGCCCGAATGTCAGCCCTGTATCGCGAAGTCGTGCTCAAGGAGAAAACGCCAACTTCGGAAGGCGGATTCATTCCTCTGGGAGCACTCACGGGTTCCTCGAGCGGCAATGGCGCAAGCGCACCCAAGCCGCAAGTGGAAGAAACGGTTTCGGGAGACTAGCTGCAAAGACGCAAGGTTTGGAACAAACAAAAGCCGCCGCGAGGCGGCTTTTGTATTGGACCCACCACAGGAAGGGCTACCGAGCAGTCAGGCTGGCAAGCTCACGCGGGGTGACTACGTCGCGGTAGAGGGAGTCTCTACCGCGTTGGGGCGTATAGCAAATGGGCGTCGCAGCGGCTTTTGTGCTGTTGTCCATGTGGAGCTCGACCGATCTAATCGAAGACCACCGTCTTGTTCCCGTAGAGCAGGACGCGATTCTCGACATGCCAGCGAACCGCCCGCGACAAGACTACCTTCTCCAGGTCGCGGCCCTTCTGAATTAGGTCTTCCACGGAATTACGGTGCGAGATACGAACAACATCCTGCTCAATAATGGGGCCGTCATCCAGGACTGGAGTGACGTAATGGCTGGTGGCGCCGATCAGCTTCACGCCGCGTTCAAACGCCTGGTGGTAGGGCTTCGCGCCGATAAAGGCCGGCAGAAAAGAATGGTGAATATTGATGATGCGGTGGGGAAATGTGCCGACGAAATCATTGGACAGCACCTGCATATAGCGGGCCAGCACCACAAAGTCGCAATCGTGGTCGCGAATCAAAGCAATCTGTTTCTGCTCGGCCTCGGCCTTGGTGTCTTTGGTAACCGTCGCGACGAAAAATGGGATGCCATAGGAGTCGGCGATCGGTTTTGTGTCGGGGTGGTTCGAAATGATCAGTGGGATGTCACAGCGCAATTCTCCACTGCGGTGGCGGTGGAGCAGATCTACCAGGCAATGGTCATATTTCGAAACCAGGATCGCCATCTTCGGGCGCTGGTCTGACCGCGCTAATCGCCACGTCATGCCGACATTTTCTGCGACGGGTGCGAAGCGGGCGGCGAATTCATCCAGCCCTATGTCCATGCCGTTGGGGTCGAACTCAAGGCGCATCAGAAAGCGCTTGGATTCTTCGTCTGTATGCTCGTCAGTGTGGAGAATATTTCCGCTATGGCGGAACACGAACTCCGCCACGGTCGCCACCAGGCCTTTGCGATCAGGGCAATTCACCAGGATGATGGCGGTGTTGCGCATGGTTATTTCTTCAAATATTTCACGATCTCGCGCGCGGCGTTAGCCCCCGATGCGCCGGTGAGACCATCGCCCGGATGGGTTCCGCTTCCGCAGAGATAAAGATTGTCAATGGGCGTCCGGTAGCGTGCCCAATCCAGCAGCGGCCGCATGGTAAAGAATTGGTCGAGCGCAAGTTCTCCATGGAAAATCTGCCCGCCCGTCAGTCCGTAGGTCCGCTCCAGGTCAAGAGGCGTGATGACTTGGGCGGCTTCAATCAAATTGGGCAAGTCCGGCGCATAACCGCCCAGAGTATTGATGACTGTGGACTGAAGAGCGTCCCGCTGCTCATCCCAATTGCCTTTCAACTTGTAGGGCGCGTACTGCATATAGATCGACATCACGTGCTTGCCCGCGGGCGCCAGCGATGGATCGGCGAGCGATGGGATGGCAACTTCCAAATATGGCTGTTTAGAGAAATCGCCGTACTTCGCTTCGTCGAACGCACGCTCCACGTAGTCAATTCCTGGTGCGATAACAAGCCGTCCGGCGAGGCTCGCTGGGTTCGAGTTTTTCAAAGCAGTGAACTCAGGCAATCGAGAAAGTGCCAGATTTACCTTTGCCACGGTGCCGTTGCCGCGGTAGTGCAACATCTTCTGGACGAAGTCAGGCGTGAGGTGGGTCGAGTCCACCAGCTTCAGAAAAGTCCGCTTGGGGTCGGCGTTAGAAATTACGGCCTTGGCCGAGATTTCCTCGCCAGTGGTCAGGACTACGCCGTAGGCGGCTCCGTCTTTCACCCGAATCTCAGCAACCTCTACGCCGGTTCGGATTTCCGCGCCCGCTTTTTGCGCAGCAGCAGCCATAGCCTGGGTGATGGCGCCGATGCCACCGATCGCAAAACTCGCGGAACCTGCCGGGTGGGGATCGCTTGCCGCTCGAATCATCAACATCAGGGAACTGCCGGCAGACCACGGGCCGAGGAAGGTTCCAAATACTCCACGAGCCGCAACGGTGCCCCTCAGCAAGTCGGTCTCGAAAAACTCCGAAACCAAATCTGCCACTGCCATCGGTCCCCAGCGCAGGACGCGATAGAGATCCTTGCGGCCGAGGTTGCGGATGCTGCGCCCAGTTTTCAACATGCCCCACAAATCGCCGGAAGATGGGTCGTCAATGTTGGGCGGGGTCATAGCCAGCGCTTCGCCGATTACCTTGCCGATCTTTCCCAGCGCAGTTTCAAACTCGGCGTAGGTGGCGGCGTCTTTCTGCGAGAAAACGGCAATCTCCTGAGCGGCGCGCTTCGAATCGTTATAGAGAGTGAGGGCTCGCCCATCTGCCGACAACGAAACCACGCCTGCCTCGGGAGTGACGATCCTCAGTCCGAATTTTTCGAACTGCATATCGCGAATGACGTCCGGGCGCAACGGGCCCGCACTATGAGCTAATGCGGAACAGCGAAAGCCGGGATGGATTTCTTCAGTGATGGCAGACCCGCCGATTTGCGGGCGCTGTTCCATGACCAGCGGTTTGAATCCTGCCTTGGCCAGATAGAAAGCGGTGACCAGCCCATTGTGCCCGCCTCCAACGATAACAATGTCGCGCGCGTCGGCCATGGTCTAGGCGCCCCCTTTCCCGTCTTTCAGAATCTCCAATGCAGCCAGCCGTCCCGGTGCGCCCATAATGCCGCCGCCGGGATGGGTCGCGGAACCACACATGTAAAGATTCTTGATTGGAGTCCTAAACCGGGCATAGCCCGGTGCTGGCCGAAGGAAGAACAACTGTTCCAAAGAAAGCTCTCCTTGGAAGATGTTGCCCTCCGTCAGTCCAAAATCGCGTTCCATGTCGAGCGGGGTTACGACCTGGCGGTGCAGGATGATGTCTTTGATATTGGGCGCGTACTGGGCGATGGTATCAATCACCGTGTCGCCGAACTTCTCTTTCTCGGTATCCCAATGCAGCCCGGGCGCCAGTTTGTAGGGCGCATACTGCACAAAGCATGACATGACGTGCTTGCCCGGCGGCGCCACCGACGGGTCGGTGAGGCTGGGAATGACCATGTCGATGTACGGCCGCCGCGAAAAATGCCCATACTTGGCGTCATCGTACGCCTTTTCCATGTATTCCACGCTGGGCGAGATGGAGATGGCGCCGCGAAGATGGGGGCCATCTCCAGGGATGCACTTGAAATTTGGCAGGCCATCCAGTGCCAGGTTCACTTTGCCCGAGGAGCCACGAAATTTGTAACGGTTAATGTCGGCCAAAAAGTCTTCGGGCAGATGGCCAGGTTCAATGAATTCTACGAAGGTGTGACGCGGATCCACGCTGGAGGAAATAATGTCTGCGTAAATCTCATCACCGTTTTGCAAGGCAACGCCCTTGGCTCGGCCTTCTTTGACGATGATTTTTGCGGTCGGCGAAAGAGTGCGAATTTCAACGCCGGCTTCGCGGGCTGCGTCGGCGATGGCATTGGAGATGGCGCCGGTACCTCCGCGAGCAAAGCCCCAGGCTCGGAAGGCGCCGTCAATCTCTCCCATGTAGTGGTGCAGCAGGACATAGGCTGTTCCGGGCGAACGCACACCGAGAAAAGTGCCGATGATGCCCGATGCGGACATGGTCGCTTTCAGCACGTCGGTCTCGAACCATTGATCCAGGAAATCAATGGCGCTCATGGTCATCAATTGCACCTGGTTGTATTTGTCTTCGCTGGAAAGGCCTTGGAAGCGCTTGCCAATGAACAGAAGCTTCATCAATTCCTTGGGATTGAGCGTGGCCGGGTCGGGTGGGACCATACTGAGAATCGGCTTCACAAAGCGGCACATGGCTTGCATGGCCTTGCCGAATTCGTCGTAAGCGTCAGCATCCAGACGCGAGTGGCGGGCAATCTCCCGCCGTGACCTGCCGTGGTCATTCACTCGCCACAGATACTCGTCGTTCGGCATGGGAGTGAGGGTTCCATCGAGCGGCAGGATTTCAAGTCCGTGGCGTGGCAGGTCCAGGTCGCGGATGATTTCCGGCCGCAATAGCGACACGACGTAAGAACACACCGAAAATTTAAAGCCGGGGAAAATTTCTTCGGTGACAGCGGCCCCGCCCACAATGTGCCGGCGTTCCAACACCAACACTTTTTTTCCGGCCTTGGCCAGGTAGGCTGCGTTGACCAGGCCGTTGTGGCCGCCACCGATCACAATTACATCGTATTTCGTTGCATTGGACACGGAAGATTGAGCCCCTTTTCGGAGGTGAAGCACCCGAATCATTCTTGAGAGAAGTGACTCGCTATTCTATCGAGGGCAAGTGCAGTTTGTCTCGTGTTTACGCTTCAGCCTGACCCTGGGTCACGAATCAGCCAGTTTTAGTTGCAGGCTGCCATGGGGGCTGCATATAATCCGAGTTCAACAAGTTAAGCCGAGGAAGACCCGCTTGCCCATCGGAACTGCTTTCCACGAACGCACATCGGCGCTCTGCCACAGCATGAATTATCGCGAGTGGTCGGGATACTACACCGTCAGCGTGTACGAAGTGCACCACGAGCATGAGTACAACGCCATCCGGAATGCGTGCGCGCTGATCGACATCACGCCGCTCTACAAGTACCTGATCACCGGCAAGGACGCCACCAGGCTTGTCAACCGCATCATCACTCGCGACATTCATAAAGTGAAAGTGGGTCAGGTCATTTACTGCTGCTGGTGTGATGAGCAGGGAAAAGTGATTGACGATGGGACGATCACACGATTGGACGAGAACGTGTATCGCTGGACTGCGGCCGATCCCAGCCTCCGTTGGTTTAGCCAGAATGGGCTGAACATGGAGGTACAGATTGAGGACATTTCGGAGAAGATCGCGGCTCTGGCGTTGCAGGGGCCGACGTCAGGCAAGCTGTTGAAGTTGGTGGCGGAGGCTGACATCGCCAATCTGAAGTATTTTCGTATGACCCAAGGTAAGATCGCGGGCGTGCCGGTGGATATTTCGCGCACTGGATACACCGGTGATTTGGGCTATGAAGTCTGGGTCAATTGGAATGATGCTGTACGGGTTTGGGACGAATTAATGCAGAAGGGCCGCCAGTTCGATATTCACGCGGCAGGGATGCTGGCGCTGGATGTGGCGCGTGTAGAAGCGGGTCTGCTGCTGATCGAAGTGGACTACAGCAGTTCGAAAAAGGCTTTGATTCCGTCGCAGAAGTATTCCCCGTACGAGTTGGGCTTCGGCAAGATGGTGCATCTTGAGAAAGAAAACTTCATCGGCAAGCAGGCGCTTGCGAAAGATGCCAAGAATGGCGTGGCGCGGCAACTGGTAGGACTGGAAGTGGATTGGGTGGAAGTGGAAGAGGAGCACGAAAAATTTGGTTTGACGCCAGCCGCTCCCAGCCAGGCCTCACGGGTAGCAGTGCCCATTTATGCTGGCGACAAGCATATCGGTAAGGCGACCACCACTACGTTCTCTCCACTGCTCAAGAAACTGATTGCCCTGGCCAGCGTCAACACCGAACACTCGAAGCCGGGAACCAAGTTGCAGATGGAATTAACCATTGAAGCGCAACGGCTGAAGACGACCGCGACGGTTGTGGCGCTGCCATTTTACAATCCCAAACGAAAGACGGCGGTACCAGTCTAGACGCGGCTCCGGGCTTTGGTTTGACCTTCCTGCAGAATCGGCATCCCCAACTCTGGACCACTCCTGCTGACGCTAGCGAACCAGCCACTCCGTGAAGAGATGGAACTGGGTGAGAGCTGCGCTATAAGAAAGAGCCACGCAGGTCGCACTGACTACTGCGGCCGTGGGCAATACGTACCAAGCGCGGGTCAGTCCGGATGCCGAGTGAGCGGTTTCCCAATGCAACAGGCGCTCGACGCGCGTAGTCAGAGGGGAATGGTGAATCAGGCCCATGGTCAGATGGGGCTGGGCTGGGGTTGCGCCCAAACGAGAGAGCTTGATCAGGGCTGCGGCCAAATCAACCGCATCGGCGGAGTTCGTGACCGCGGCATCGTCGGCGGCAATTTCGGCGGCTTCCGCCCACGCGCATTCCATCCGCTTCATGCCTGGAAACGGAGAACAGAGGAAGAGCAGCTTCTTCAAGTTATCCCGAGAACGGATGTGGGCAAGTTCATGGCGCAGGGCGTTGGAGAGCTCCGCTTCGGTCAGCACCGCCAGTGCCGGCTCCGATACCAGGACTTTTGGTTTGCGAATGCCCGCGGCGATCAGCGGCGGCATCGGTTGGATACTCTGAAACACGTTAGCCGCGCCGGAAACTTGCAGCACGATGGCGTTGTCCAGCCAACTAGCGACTACCTGGGCAGTCCGTGTTTGAGCGAAAAACGCCCTCAGAATGCCCGCTGCAAACAAGCTCGCACAGCCCAAGGCCAAAATTGCCGGGACGACGCCCAGAGATTCTTCGCCGCCGCGCGGCTCGAGAAGATAGAAAGACGGAACGGCAAGCAGGATTGTAAAAAAGCCCGACCCAGCAAAGGGAAGGATACGAAGCGCGAAGATTAGACCGGCGGAGTATGGCACTGACGCCTTGGCAATGCGGCTCAGTACTTCGAAGACGGCCAGGGTGGCGAGCGACAAGAATCCGTAAAGCACAAAAAATACGGCGAGCGATACGGCGATGCCACGGGCCAGGAACATTAGCGCTTCTCCGCTTTACGCAGGGCACGACGCTTGCTCTCCACCAAAGCCTGCAGTTCATCGAGGAGGGCAACGTCGGTTTCGCCTACCGCGTCGACAATATAGGAGAGTGGAAGCGACGAAGGCGTGTTGAGACGAAGCAGACTTCGCAGGCCTTCCATCGCGTTGAATTTCTGCAAACCCTCGCGAGTGTGGCGCGGCGAGTAACGAAAAGCGCGGCCCTCGGGAGCCCGGTCGAGCAGGCCCTTCTTGAACAGGCGGTCGAGAGTGGTCATCACCGTGGTGTACGCGAGCTTGAGCTTACAGTTCTCCAGCAGTTCGCGCACCGTCGCGTTTTCGCACGACCATAACTCTTGCAGTAGTTGTTGTTCCAGAGGACCGAGGCGGGCCGCCGGCGACGGGTTGGATGATCGAACTATTTCATCTGCCACGAATGACTCCAAGACTTACTGATTCCCAACTGCCACACGATTTTAGCAGAATGCGAGTTGGAAAAGCATCTGCCAGCGATGAACAGCATGCAAGCGGTTCGCGCAGGCTTTGTAGAATCAAGCCGTGCGCAGGTGCGGGCCGCCTTCGCAAGCTTTCGTCGACCGATTGCAACCGATTCAGAAATCAGAAAATCGTGGCTGCTGGCGGATGAAGACCTTGAACAAACCAGCTCCAGCAAAGGCCGTGCGCTTCGCCTAAATTTCATTTAATATAGTGAGGAATTTCCCACTCCGAGTACGTGCCGCTTTGACTTTTTCCCTTCCGCTTATTTCGTCCAATACTAACCAACGGTTGGAGCTCGAGGACGGTTGGCAGCTTTTGCTAGATCGATCCGGCCGCATGCAGCGGGAGGAGGCCGACCAATCAACCGAGTGGCGCAACGCCCGCGTTGGTTTGTCCTGGAACGTTCAGTTTGAGGACCTGCGTGACTACATGGGCGCCGCGTGGTATCGGACGACCTTTGAGCTAAACCGTTTTCTCGATACCCGTCACGTACTCTTGAAATTCGGCGCGGTGGACTATTTCTGCGAAGTCTTTTTGAATGGCCTTTTCATTGGCACTCACGAAGGCGGATACACGCCCTTCAGCTTCGAAGTCACCAGTGCCGTGCATACAGGCCAGAATAAACTTCTCATCCGCGTCATCGACCCACCGATGGATGTAGCGCAAAATCGCGCGCTATTTCCCGACATGATGTACAACGAGATTCCGCACGGTAAGCAGAACTGGTATGTACAGAACTCCGGCATTTGGCAGGGAGTTCGTGTGGAATTGTGTCCTAGTCTCTACATCGAACGCCTCGACATCGTCTCTCAAGTCGATGGCCATTTCGAACTGAGCGTACGTCTTGCAGGAGTCGGCCTTACCGCACTCGAGGGCACGATCGCCGAAGCAACCAGTATTGAAGTCGAGATCCTGGACGATGCAGGAAGGTCCGTGTTCGTGAGCCGCCAAGGGGTCGATCCCTGGTCTCACACGATGCACATCGAGGGCAATATTCAGGAGCCAAAGATGTGGGCGCCACAGGCTCCAGCGCTATACGTAGTTAGCGCCACCCTCACCGGCGCCGTCCACTACCATCGACGTACGCGTTTTGGATTCCGGTCGTTCGAAGCTCGTGACGGAAAGCTGTATCTGAATGGCCAGCCCTTCTACATGATTGCTGCGTTGGATCAGGACTTTTATCCCGAGACGGTCCACACTCCGACCTCGATTGAATTTGTGCGGGACATGATGGTCAAGGCAAAACGGCTCGGAATCAACTTGTTGCGATGTCACTTGAAAGTGGCTCATCCTGTCTATCTCGATGTGGCCGATGAATTGGGTATGCTGGTGTGGGCCGAACTCCCTTCGTGGAGCGACTGTTGGTTCCCATCTGATCATTTCTCGAGCATGGCGGCCGTGCGCACTGAGAAGATGTTTTGGGAAATTCTGATACGCGATTGGAATCATCCCTGCATCGTTTTGCAAACAATCATGAACGAGTCGTGGGGGATTGACCTCAGCAATGCCTCCCAGCGCGATTGGCTTCGAACAACATTCAATCGCATTAAGGGACTGCTAAAACCGGTGGGCAGACTGGTCGTTGACAACAGCTCATGTGAAGGAAATTTTCACCTCAAAACCGATATTGAAGATTTCCATCAGTACTACTCAATGCCCGATCAAGCGGCCCAGTGGGACAAATGGTTGGACGAATTCGCTTCGCGTCCGGCTTGGACATTCAGCCCGTATGGCGATGCCGAGCGTTCCGGCCAAGAGCCGCTAGTTGTCTCGGAGTTCGGAAACTGGGGCTTGCCAAAATTGCCTCGGCACCTGCCCTGGTGGTTTGAAAATTCATTTGGCGAACGCGAGGTCCCACGCCCGAGGGGTGTATTCGACCGCTTTCGATTGTTTGGCTTTGAGAAACTCTTCGGCTCTTTCAACGAAATGGCCGAGCAAACTCAGTGGCATCAGTTCGCTTCGCTCAAGTACGAAATCGAAAGCATCAGAGCCCACCCTTCGGTGCAGGGATATGTTATTACGGGCATTACAGACGTTCATTGGGAAGTGAATGGGCTACTGGATATGTGGCGCAACGAGAAAGTGTTTGCCGATGAGCTAAGTGCGATTCAGCACCCGGACCTCATCATTTGTAAGCTGCCCAAACATTGCTTCCTGGGAGGTGAGACGGTTGAGTTTCCGCTGGTCTTCTCGCATTTTGGTGAACAGGATTTGAGGGGCGCTCATGTACGCTGGTCAACAGAGCAGTATATTGGCGGACAGTTGGCTCTCCCGTCTGATTTGCCGCCGGGCAGCGTCACCGCTCTTCAACCAATTCGGTTCGAGCTTCCACGAGTTGATCGTCCAACAAAAGAGCGACTGGAAATCGAAGTCCGTCATCGAAACGGGCAGCGCATTTCGGTAAACGCTTATGATCTGTTTCTCCTGCCGGCGGAGAGTCGTGATTCAAAGGTGTCGGCGATGGTGCAGCGGGATACACTGGGGCCGTTGGAAGAAAATTTGAGAAGTGCGGGGTATCCCATAGCCGAGGTTCAAACCGGAACGGGGTTATTGATCGCAGCCCGCTACGATGAGTCTGTTGCAGCCCACTTGCGGGACGGGGGTAATGTGCTTCTCATCGCGGGTTCCGAAGATGCGATTCCACCAACATTGCCGTTGAAAATTACGCCCCGTGCCGGCAGTGAACTCGATGGCCGCTGGTTTTCAAATTTCAACTGGATTCGGAAGGACCGTGAGCCATTTTCTGCGCTTGCCTTCTCTTGCATCCTAGGGTTTGAATCATTGCCTGTCGCGCCCAACTATGTCATCGAAGGCATTCGACCCGACGTTATGGACGACGTGTTATCGGGAATTACTTTTGGCTGGCTCAACAGAAACTGCGCCCTGGCAGCGCAAATGCGTTCGGGTCGTGGGAGGCTCCTCATAGTCACCTATCGTTTCGAACATTACGGGCCTGACCCGTACTCAACCAGGCTTCTGAATTCTTTAATCCTTTATGCCTCGGGACCGGGCTTTCTGCCGCAATGGGAGCTACAGTCGGTCGGCGTCGCAAGTAAGTGACGGGGCCGCTCGGCAAATTTCGTTAAACATCGTCGCCGCCGGCCGCCTCTCGCGGCGGCCCGCAAGATAGATCGAAAAAGCCGCGCGCCTGCCCCAAACTCGGGGTAAGCAATCCCCCGTTCATGTAGCATTCAACCTCGGCGCGGCGAGATTTGGCGCGTGCTTCATTTTCAACCCCTAGAGTCTAAATTCTGTTCTGACTTCGCATACTGTATACCCGGTACCAGCCCTCCTTAACCTCTGTTCTTTCAATAGGTTGCGGCTCCATCACAAATTCCTCTCGAAAGAGTTAAATGCGGCATCATAGCGTGCTTGCTTGGCATCGAAGTTGTGCGCGAACTGAGTACTCGTCGTGCAAAACGTCGTTGAAGTCGGACAGGGGGAGAAGTTGCAAGTTCATCGGAAGGCAGCGGGCAAGGCTCCGGAATTGTGGGGCGGCGTGGAATGCACCATCAACCGCGTGGGCGAAAATTATTTTCAGCAACTTGGTCGCAGCGGTCACGACAGCCGTCTTTCGGACTTGGATGAGTTCGCAACTCTCGGAATCGCTGCGCTAAGGCATCCAGTTCTTTGGGAGGAAATCGCTCCAAACGGTCTGTCTTCTGCCAACTGGGCTTGGGCGGATGTATCGCTTCAAAAGCTACGAGAGCTTAATATCCGACCGGTCGTGGGGCTTATGCACCATGGCAGTGGTCCCCGATCAACGAACCTTCTGGATCCCGAATTTCCGACCAAACTATCAGCGTATGCAGCCGCAGTAGCCAGACGATATCCGTGGGTTGAGGACTATACTCCGGTCAATGAACCGTTGACTACCGCCCGTTTCAGCGCTCTGTACGGCCATTGGTATCCTCACCACTGTGACGACCTCTCGTTTGCACGCGCCCTTCTGAACCAGTGTCGGGCGGTGGTCCTTAGCATGCGGGAAATCAACAAGGTGAATAGTTCGGCACGGCTGATTCAAACCGAGGACCTGGGTAAGGCTTTCAGCACTCCGAAGCTTGCATATCAGGCAGAGTTGGAAAACGAGCGAAGATGGTGCACATGGGACTTACTGAGCGGTCGTCTTACCCGCGATCATGCGATGTGGCAGCGCTTCATTTCGTCGGGCATCGATCAGGCAGAACTAGAGTGGTTTCTCGACAACGCCTATCTGCCGGCGATCGTTGGCGTTAACCACTACTTGAGCGGAGTTCGTTATCTGGATGAACATCTTTCCCGATATCCCGAACATACTCATGGGGGGAATGGACGAGACGAGTACGCCGACATTCTGGCTGCGCGGGTGCTTGAAGAGGGGACGGCCAGCCCCGAATCCATATTGATGGAGGCATGGGAACGTTACAAACTACCCATCGCTATTACTGAGTGCCACAATGGCTGCACGCGCGAGGAACAA
>JBBQVN010000038.1:0-27310 GCA_038211475.1 Terriglobales bacterium
GTTGGCGACGATTGCGGCGCTCTATCATGTGTTCGATGTACCGAAAGAACTGGCGGCGAGTTGCGGCATCATGCTGTGGCTGGTGACGTTCGTAGCAGTGGTGCCGGTAGGGTTGTTGCTGGCGCATCGGGAGCGGCTGTCACTGCGGCAACTTTCGGAGGAAAGCCATCACCCGTAATAGGCGGGAGTGGTTTGAGTGGGCTTCGAGAGGCGCGCGGGGCTTCACGGGCCGCCGCATTTCGCCTGTTACAATTGAGGTTTCCATTGAGGTTACCGGGAAGCGAGCGAGAAGCCGATAGCGATGAAGTGTCCTTTCTGCGGGTTTGAAAATGATAAGGTCGTGGATTCGCGGGAGAGCAAGGAAGCGGACTCGATCAGGCGGCGACGGCAGTGCCTGAAGTGCGAGAAGCGGTTCACCACCTACGAGCGGATCGACGAAATTCCGTACATGGTGGTGAAGAAAGACGGCCGGCGGGAAAAGTTTGACCGGCAGAAGGTTTTGAATGGACTGCTGCACGCCTGTGAGAAGAGGCCGGTGCCGATCGGCAAGCTGGAGCAGATCGTCAACGAGGCGGAGAAGTTTGTAATCGAGTCGCCGGAGCGGGAGCGCAAGACCAGCGAAGTGGGAGAGCTGATCATGAGCCGGCTGCGGCGCTATGACAAGGTCGCGTATGTGCGGTTCGCGTCGGTGTACCTGGACTTCAAGGACGTCAACGAGTTCCTGGCCGAATTGCAGGACCTGCTGAAGGCAAAGGACACGGCCGAAGTTCGCAGCAAAACCCCAGCAAAAACGCAGTGATTTCGAATAATTGAAGGAGTGGACGTTTGGCGCATACAGTCACCTTGATCCCCGGCGACGGCATTGGACCGGAAGTCACGCAGGCCGCGGTGCGCATTCTGGAAGCTACGGGCGTGAAGTTTAACTGGGAATCGTTCGAGGCGGGGGCCGGGGCGTTCGAGAAATACCACGAGTACATTCCCAAGGAACTGATCGAATCGATCGAGCGCACGCATGTGGGGTTGAAGGGCCCGGTGACAACGCCGATTGGCGGGGGCTTCGCCAGCATCAACGTGGAATTGCGCAGGCGGTTTGAACTGTTTGCCAACTTCCGGCCGATCCGGAACTTGCCGCACATTGCGACGCGGTATCCGGATGTGGACCTGATCGTCATGCGGGAAAACACCGAGGGGTTGTACTCGGGGATCGAGCATGAAGTGGTGCCCGGGGTGGTGGAGAGCATCAAGATCATCACGGAGAAGGCGTCGACGCGGATTTCGAGATTTGCGTTTGAGTGGGCGCGAAAGTACAAGCGCAAAAAGATCCACGCCATCCACAAAGCCAACATCATGAAGCTGTCGGACGGGTTGTTTATCCGGTGCTCGCGCAATGTTTCGAAAGAGTATCCGGAGATCACTTATGGCGAGCACATTGTGGACAACACCTGCATGCAGTTGGTGATGAACCCCTACCAGTACGACATGCTGCTGCTGGAGAACCTGTACGGCGACATTATTTCCGATTTGTGTGCGGCATTTGTGGGAGGGTTGGGACTGGTGCCGGGGGCGAACTTCGGACACGAGTGCGCGATTTTTGAGGCGGTGCACGGGTCGGCGCCGGACATTGCAGGCAAGGATCTGGCGAATCCGACGGCGGTGCTGCGGTCGGGGCTGCTGATGTTGCGTCATCTGGGAGAGCAAGATGCAGCATGGAAGATTCGCAACGCGCTGGATGAAGTGTACCGGCACAAAGAAAAGCTGACCCGCGACATTGGGGGGAAGGCGGGGACAGCGGAATTTGCGGACTCGGTGATTGAAGCGATGGAAAATCCCGTAGCGAATCCGCCGGTTCGGGTGGCGGAAGACTAGGGTAAAGCCCCGCTGGCGGGCGATCGCAGCGGTGAACCGATGCTGAACGGAGCCGCACAGACGCGAGAGGTTCGGTCGTCCCTCCGAGACTCTTCTCATCATTGGCGGCATACCCAGCGCTGAAGCGCTGGGCTACTTTCGAGTAGCCCCTCCGGGGCGCGGAGTGCGAGTAAAGGCCATGGGTGCTAGCACGGGCGGGGAGTGCGAGTAAAGGCCATGGGTGCTGGTAGGGGCGCGGGCGGATCGCTCGCTGCGCTCGAGGATGACAAATTGTGCACGAACTGCAGATCCCTCTCTCGCTCGGAGTGTGTAATCTCTCAACAACCGATGCTGAACGGAGCCGCACAGACGCGAGAGGTTCGGTCGTCCCTCCGAGACTCTTCTCATCATTGGCGGCATACCCAGCGCTGAAGCGCTGGGCTACTTTCGAGTAGCCCCTCCGGGGCGCGGAGTGCGAGTACTTCGCTACGCTTGAGATGCCCAAAACGCAGCGGACGCTGGGAAAGCAGGTCCTTCGCGGCGCTCAGGATGACAAGTGTTCATCGCTCACTGCGTTCGGGATGGCAGGAGTTCAGCAGCGGGCTTGGAAATGTTTCGCCTTTTTCTTGTTGTTCACTTGATTTGGCTAGTTGTTTTGCGAGCGCGGCGGGAGGATTGCACGGTTGAGCACGTTGAAATTGCGGGTGGAGAACGTTGAAATCGCGGGTGAGCTCGTCGAATTTGCTAGTGATACGAGTCTCTTTGCTTTGAGCATTGACGAACTGCATCGGGTTTCAGTAACATCCGTATTCTTCCGGGGACAGGGATGTTAAAGACAACTGGGCAAGTGGGGGTAGTGTTGTTCCAGCTTGGCGGGCCAGATACGCTGGAAGCCATCGAGCCTTTTCTTTACAACCTGTTTTGCGATCCTGACATAATTGACTTCCCTTTTGCGCGGCTGGGGCGAAAGCCACTGGCGCGGCTGATCTCAAAGACGCGGGCAAAAAAAGTACAGCATCACTATGCAGTGGTGGGCGGAGGCTCTCCGATCCGGCGTTTCACGGAACAGCAGGCCAACGCCCTGGAACAGGAACTGATAGCCGCAGGGGTGAATGCCCAGTGTTTTGTGGCGATGCGGTATTGGCATCCGTTTACCGGCGAAGCGATTGCGCAGGTGAGGGCGGCGGGATGCGATGAGATAGTGCTGCTGCCGCTGTATCCGCACTATTCGAGCACGACGACGGGGAGCAGCTTGAACGAATGGCGGCGGCTGTTTCCGGACCCGGTGCGGACCAGAGTGGTGAGAGATTTTTATCGCAATCCCGAGTATCTGGACGCGCTGGTGGAGCGAATTGAAGAGGCGTTGGGAAGATTTGCCCGGCCGGACAATGCTGAAATCGTGTTTAGCGCGCATAGCGTGCCGGTGTCAGTGATACAAAAGGGCGATCCCTATCAGCGGCAGATTGAGGAAACGGTGGAGATATTGATGGAGCGCGGAGGCTGGCGCAACCATCATCGGCTCTGCTACCAAAGCAAGGTGGGAGCCAGCCGGTGGCTGCAACCGTCGCTGCATCGCGGGTTGCGGGACCTGGCAGCGGAGAAAGTGCAAGACGTGTGCATCGTGCCGATTTCGTTTGTTTCCGATCACGTGGAAACGTTGGGAGAGATTGACCACGAGGCTCGGGAAGAGGCGGAAGGACTGGGCATCCGGCAGTTTGAGATGACGCGGGGACTGAATGATTCGCCACGATTTATTCGGGCGCTGGCGGGCTTGGTGATGCAAGCGATCGGTCGGGATGCAAAGGTGGGGAGTGGGCTGGCGGAAACGCAGTTTGTGGCGGCGAACTAGCAGTCGAGCGGGCCAAATTTATTCAGGAGGCACTCATGGCGGAAATCCCGGAGGTTAAACCGGGCGCGGGGGCGGAGAGCGCACCAGCCAAGGCGGATGCGACCAGCTACGTTGGGACCCCGGCGGTGGGCACATCGAAGGCGGCAGCGTCGGCGGGGTTAGCGACAGTGGGGCCGGAAAACACGGACGACCAGATGCGCAGGCGCAGGTTGGTATGGAGCATGGTGGTGGCCTTCCTGGCGGCGTGGCTAATTTCGTTCTTCCGATTCTTTTTGCCGCGCACATTGTTCGAGCCGGCCACCAGTTTCAAGATTGGATACCCGTCAGACTACGCGCTGGGCGTGGATACAAAGTGGCAGCAGAAGTACCGCATCTGGGTGGACCGGACGCCGGATCGGCTGTTTGTGATTTACGCGCGCTGTACGCACCTGGGCTGCACTCCCGACTGGAAGCCTAGCGAAAACAAGTTTAAGTGCCCGTGTCACGGGAGCGGGTACGACAGCGAGGGAGTGAACTTTGAAGGGCCGGCACCGCGGCCGATGGATCGAGCACACGTGGACGTGGCTCCAGATGGCCAAATTCTGGTGGATACGGCAAAACTGTATTCGTGGCCCAAGGGGCAACCCAGCCGGTTTAACGACGATGGTGCGTTCTTACCGGTCTAGATCAATACCCACAACGCAATCATGAAGAGGGACCATGCCTGAAGAGAACGGAAACGGCGGCGCGAACGGCAACGGCAAAGAACGCGTTGGATTATTGCAGCGCGTCAAGGCGGGGGTGCAAGCGGATGTGCAGGCGCTCAAGACGGATATTCCCACGAAGGCCAAGGAGCAGATGGATGGCCTGAAGGATCCGACGAAGACGCAGGTGTACACCTCGATTTTCCGGCACAAGCACGACGACACGCCGCGAAACCGGGCGCTGGGCATCTTGTCGAACGTGTTTCTGCACCTGCATCCGGCGAAAATCAATCGCGATGCGGTGCGCTACAGCTACACCTGGGGGATGGGGGGGATTACGTTCTACCTGTTCATCGTGTTGACCTTCACCGGTGCGCTGCTGATGTTCTATTACCATCCGACGAAGGTGCAGGCGTTCCGCGACGTGCTTTACCTGGAGCACGATGTGCCGTTCGGAAAACTGCTGCGCAACATGCACCGCTGGGCGGCCCACTTGATGGTGATCGGGGTGTGGCTGCATATGTTCCGCGTGTTTCTGACGGGATCGTACAAGAAGCCGCGCGAGTTCAACTGGAACGTAGGAGTGATCCTGCTGGTGCTGACGCTGCTGCTTTCGTTCACTGGATACCTGCTGCCCGACGATCAATTGGGATTCTGGGCGGTGACGGTGGGGACGAACATGGCGCGAGCGACGCCGGGGTTGGGGAATGAAGGCCCTTTCGGACCGCAAATGGGCATGACGCCATACAACGACGTGAGGTTCGGGCTGCTGGGGGGATCGATCGTGGACGCGAATGCGCTGCTGCGGTCGTACATCTGGCATTGCATTGGCATTCCGATTGTGGCGTCGATATTCATGATCGTGCACTTCTGGCGAGTGCGAAAGGACGGCGGCATTTCCGGACCAGCTCCGGTGATGCTGGAGGCGGAAGGCGACAAGCCGCGGCGGTGAGGCGGGGCGGTTTGGATTTTTTTCGTTGCGACAATTTGTATAGGCAATAACTCCCGAGGGTGAGGAGAGGGACTCATGGACTGGCATCAACTGTGGGATATTATTTCGGCGCCGGACAATGTACCCATCGTGGGGCTGATCCCACTGCTTTGCTTTTATATTTACCTGGCATGGAAACAGGCCAAGGGCAACGACGACTTGATCACGGAACTGGAAGCGGACCCGGCGCTGGCGAAGACCCACCATCGCAAGACGTGGCCCTTCAAGCCGGGATGGCAGAAGGAAGTGCACGTTTGGCCGTTCCTGCTGCGCATTGAGTTTCTGGCGGCGATCATCATCACGATCATCCTGATGGTGTGGTCGATTACGCTGAATGCGCCACTGGAAGAACCTGCGAATCCGAACCTGACCATGAACCCGGCGAAGGCGCCGTGGTACTTCCTGGGGCTGCAGGAAATGCTGGTGTATTTCGACCCGTGGATTGCCGGGGTGGTGATGCCGACGCTGATCATTGTGGGGTTGATGATCATTCCCTATGTGGATACCAACCCACTGGGCAGCGGGTATTACACGTGGAAGCAAAGGAAGTTTGCAATCTCGACCTTTCTGTTTGGCTTCATCGTGCTATGGATTGCGATGATCATCATTGGAACGTTCATCCGCGGTCCAGGATGGCAGTGGTTCTGGCCGGGGCAGACGTGGGACCACAACCGGCAAATTTACGAAGTGAACCGGGACTTGCCGGATCTGTTTGGTATTGCGTCAAACGCGGGGAAGATGATCTTTGGGGCGCTGGTAGTGGGCGGTTATTTCGTGCTGGGCGGGATGGGTGTGTACTCGCTGTTCCGCCGTTACATGGCCAAAGATTTCAAGCGCATGAGCCTGGTGCAGTTCTCGATGACGCAAGTGTTTTTGCTGATCATGCTGGCGTTGCCGTTGAAGATGCTGCTGCGGCTGGCTTGGCACATTAAATACGTTTGGATTACGCCCTGGTTCAACGTGTAACTGGCGCGGCGAAGTGGTGGAAGAGATTCACGGTGCAAGTTTAAATGCCTGTTAGGAGGGCGCGGTGCCCGATCGACCGATTCCAGAGAACGATCCCGTAGTCAACAAATCGTATGCGATGCACTACTTGATCGCCACCCTGATCCTGATGGTGACGTTGTTGTGGGCCATGTGGGATGAGGGCTGGGGGCAGCGTCCCTGGAAGTCGTACCAGGGCGAGTTCAAGACGCGCTATCTGGCGTTTTTGAAGACGGCGCGGACGAAATCGGCGACGTCCGTGGACGAGGTGAAGAAGAACCCGGAATACGCGAGCCTGCAACAGAATTACGAAAGCACGTCGGCGCAAGCCAAGCCGCGGCTGGAAGAATTGCGGAAGCAGGTGATGGATCTGAGCGGCCGGATCCTGGCAGTGCAAAACGTATTCACCGACCGGCGAGCGTATGTGAATGCGCTGACCTATGAACTGGAGACTAGCACTAGCGCGTCTGCCAAGCAGAGCAAGCAAAAGGATATCGACAATTACAAAGCGGAGTCGGCGACGGTCGAATATCCGGATGGCAGCAAGAAGAAGTTTAACTACCAACAACTGGAGGAGGAGTACAACAGGCTGCGGGGTGAGCGGGTAAAGGTGAACGCCGAGGTGGCGGAAGCACTGAAGCCGGTCACCGAGAGCAAGACGAAGCTGGATGCATACGTCACTGACCACATGGTGGACCTGACGCCGCAGCAGATAGCGGGGTTGCAAAGGAAGACGGAGGATTGGGATCCGAAGATTGTGCAGCTCAACGTGGCCGAGGCGAACATCGTTGACCGTTGCGAGTCTTGCCACATGGGGATTCGCGAACCGGTAAAGCTGACGGCGGCGGTGATGGAGGCGAAAGGGGCGAAGAAGCCGGATGAGTATGCGAAAGCCTTCACCAGCCATCCATCCGCAGAATTAATGAATGCGCACGATCCGGAGAAATTTGGGTGCACGTCGTGCCACCAGGGTAATGGACGGGCGACCACCAGCATAGAGAAGGCGCACGGCAACTACGAGCATTGGCTGTGGCCGCTGTTCACCAAGCAAAACATGGAAGCGGGTTGCCAGACTTGTCATGCCGCGGATGCAGTGCTGCTGGCGGGCGATTCGGGAGCCGTCATTTCGGAAGGCAAATATCTGTACCGGCAGCGCGGCTGCATGGGCTGCCATCGTTACGAAGGGTACGACAAAGAACCGGAAGAACTGCAGTCGGTGAACCAGCAACTGAAACTGGCAGATCAGCAGAAGCGGGAGAACGTAAAGCAATCGGCGTATCTGATGAAGCAGGCGGACAGCGCGGGGTCGAACGAGGAGGCCAACAGCCTGAACGAAAAGGCGGTGGCGCTGCGGGTGGCGAACAGCAAGATTGATGGGCGGGTACAGCAACTGGATTTCCAGTCGCACAACCTGATGCAGGACATGAAGAAGATTGGGCCGAACTTGAAGGAAGTGCGGCTGAAGCTGAATCGCAACTGGATCCCGGTGTGGTTGAAGAGGCCGACGGATTTTCGTCCTACGACGAAGATGCCGAACTTCCGGCTGACGGGCGGGCAGATTCAGGCGATCTCGGCCTACCTGTGGCAGTCGGCGTTGAAGGATGAGATGCCGAAGCAAAAGCCTGGAAACGCGGGACACGGGAAAGAGTTGTTTGAAACCCGGGGATGCCTGGCGTGCCACTCGATGGGCGAGAGCAACGACATGCAGGGTGGGACTTTTGCCGCGAACCTGACCCGGGTGGGGGAGAAGGCGAACTACGAATACCTGGTTCGGTGGATCCACAATGCGCGGGAACGCACGCGTCCGTATTGTCCGTATGAGAAGAAAGATATTGGGCCGGAAGACTATGCCAAGAAGGGCAAGCCTTTTGTGTTCGATTTAGAGCACAGTACCTGCCCGAACGACGGGCACGAAATGCAAGTGCAGAACATGACGGTGATGCCGAGCCTTCGGCTGAGCGTGGAAGATGCGCAGGACATTGCCAGCTATTTGATGACGATGAAAAAGCAGGAGCCGTCGGCGTATCCAGATGCGTCATTTATGGAAGACGCGGCTCTACAAGCAGAAGGCAAGAAGTGGATCCGGCACTACGGATGTGCGGGATGCCACGAAATCGCAGGCATGGAAGACGAAGGACGGATTGGCACGGAGTTGACGTTTGAAGGCAGCAAGCCGATCGAGCGACTGGACTTCGCGCTATTCACCGACGCGGCGCAACGAGGGGGCAAGGAGCCGATCGGCAATGCTGAGGACGTGGCGCGACTGCCAGAAGGACCATCGAAAGGGGCGTGGTACGACCACAAAGGTTTCTTCGAGCACAAACTGGCCGAACCGGAACTCTACGACAAGGGCATGGTGAAGACAGAGACGGAAGCGTTGCGCATGCCCAATCCGCATTTGGCGAAGGAGCAAATTCAAGCCTTGTCCACCTTCCTGCAGGGCAGCCAGGAGCTAGGGTTGCCAGCGAGCTACCAATACCGCCCAATGGATGCGAAGCGGGACATCCAGGAAGGGTGGTGGATCGTCCAGAAATACAACTGTCAGGGATGCCACCAGTTCGTGCCGAGCCAAGCGACGGCGCTTATGGGAATGAAGAAGTACCAGGATCCGGACTGGAAAGAGCAGTTGCCGCCGAAGCTGCTGACCGAGGGAGCGAGAGTGGATCCGGAGTGGCTGCGCAAGTTCCTGGCCAACCCGTCGCTGAGCACCACGGACACGAACCGGAATGGAGTGCGTCCGTACCTGAAGGTGCGCATGCCTACTTTCACATTCTCAGACAACGAATTGCGCAAGCTGGTGCGATTCTTCCAAGCGCTTTCGCAGCAGCCGATGCCATACATTCCGCAGCAGGTTCCAACGCTGACGACGAAAGAGACGGACATGGCGCGCAGCTTATTTAGCAGCAATGCAGCGCCGTGCTTGAAGTGCCACGCCACCGGGGACGCCAAGCACGATGAGCATGCCACTGCGCCAAACTTCTTACTGGCGAAAGAACGGCTGAAGCCGGATTGGACCGAGCGTTGGATTCGGGATCCTCAGGCCATCAGCCCGGGGACGTCCATGCCATCCGGTCTGTTCAAGCTGGACGGCGATCACTGGGTGTTCGCGGGGCCAACGCCGGCTTCGTTCGAGGGCTACGACAGGGACCAATCGAAGCTGCTGGTGGATTACATCTTCCAATTGTCGCCGGAAGAGCAACGGCGAGTGGCGGGGGCGAAGGCGCGAAACCATGCGACCAATGCACCGCCGAGCAAGCCCGGAAAGCCGGCCGCTCCGATCCGCGCCAAGGGGGCGGGCCCGGGAGTGGAAAATAGTCATGCATCGGGCGGGGCAGCGCGTTAGAATAGCAGCGCTCTCGATTGTGTTTTTTATTGAGGGTTAAAGGATTGAGAGCGGCCCGCAGCCGGGACGTGGGCGGCGGGGCTTGGGCTTTAAAGGACGTCTGAACTCAAATTTCACGAAGGGGATTAAGACATAATGCAACGAAGCAAATGGATACTCCTATTCCTGGCAATCCTGGGTTTGGTATTGCTGGCGGCGTGCAACAAGAAGGAAAGCACGGAAGAAGCGACCACACCTGCAATGGGATCGAAACCAGCCATGGCAGCCACGCCGATTGATCCGGCGACGGCGGCGAGCATCAGCGGTACGGTAAAATTCGACGGAACGGCTCCGAAAGCAATCAAGATTGACATGAGCCAGGATCCGGCCTGCAAGGGCGCCAACGAGGCCGAAGCGGTTGTGGTCAATGGCGGCAACCTGCAGAACGTGTTTGTGTACGTAAAAGACGGACTGGGCGACCGGTCATTTGATACCCCCGCCACCGCAGCCACGATCGATCAGAACGGTTGCCGCTACCATCCCCACGTGCTCGGACTGATGGTGAACCAGAATTTGGAAATCAAGAACAGCGATCCGACCACGCACAACATTCATCCGACACCGGCGAACAACCGGGAGTGGAATGAATCGCAGCCGCCGCAGGCTGCCGCGATCAGCAAGACTTTCGCGCGCGAGGAAATCATGCTGCCGGTGAAGTGCAATCAACACCCGTGGATGAAGATGTACGTCAACGTAGTGAAGAACCCGTTCTATGCGGTGACGGACAAGGATGGCAAGTATGAGTTGAAGGGCCTGCCGCCGGGGACGTACACAATCGCGTTTGTGCACGAAAAAATGGGCGAGCAGACGCAATCGGTAACCGTGGCCGCCAAGGACGCGAAGACGGCGGACATCAGCTTCAAGCAGTAGCGGCCCCGAAGCTGCTAGAATCATGAGTTTCCAAAGAAGGGGCGGCCTAATGGGCCGCCCCGGTTTTAGGGTTTCTGAAGCCAAGTGGGGGCGACGGGAAACCGAGGGGGCCTTCTGAAAGCAGTTGCCACAGAGTACAACCGCGGGCTGCATCGCTTCGCGGTGTTGACCGCAAGCATCACTCTTTTCCTGATCGTAGCCGGAGCGCTAGTCACCAGCAATGATGCGGGGCTGTCGGTTCCGGACTGGCCGACCACGTTCGGCTCTATTTATAAAATGCCGCACATGGTGGGTGGAGTGCGGTATGAGCACGGGCATCGCATGGTGGCGGAGTTCGTTGGGCTGCTGACGATTGTGCTGGCGGTGTGGACCTGGCGGACGGAGCGGCGGCGCTGGATGCGCATGCTAGGACTGGCCGCGCTGGGGACCGTAATTACGCAAGGGATTCTGGGCGGGCTGACGGTAATCTTTCTTTTGCCAGCGCCAGTTTCCAGCGCTCACGCGGCGGTGGCGCAAACGTTTTTTTGTATCGCGGTGTGCATCGCGATGTTTACCGGTAAGAGCTTTGAGGAAGCGCCGCCGGTGGAGTTTGACCAGCGGAAGCCGAACTTGTTTACGCTGACGTTGCTTTCGATTTTTGTGCTGTACGTGCAGCTGATTCTGGGAGCGATGTTCCGGCACAAGGGCATGAGTTGGTGGCCGCATGTGGTGAATGCAGTGGTGGTGGCGTTTATACTTTCGTGGACGGCGCTGCGGGCAGTCACGCGTTTTGGTCACATTGAGGCGGTACGGAAGCCGGCACTGGGCGTGATCGGGTTGATGATTGGGCAGTTGTTTTTGGGATTCATGGCGTTCCTGACCCGGGTGGCATGGGGGAAGGACGCGGCGCAACCGGAGTTGCCGATGGTGGCATCAACGGTAGCGCACGTGGCCGTGGGTTCGCTGCTGCTGGCGACCACGGTGGTGCTTGCCATTCAAGTATGGCGTCATGTACCAGCAGCGGTGGAAGAGCGGGTCACAACTGGGGAGCGAAGCCTAGCCACATGAGCATAGCAACGCAAGCGCTGGCAGTTCCGAAGAGCAGATGGACGACCCTGCTCCGCGACTATGCCGAACTGACGAAAATGCGGGTGACAACGCTGATCGTCATGACTGCGTGGTGCGGGTATTATTTTGGCGCGTTGAAGAATGGAGTGTCTTCCCTGTCGTGGATTTTGCTGCATGCGCTGGCGGGGATTGCGTTAGTGGCAGGCGGCACCGCCGCGCTGAATGAAGTGATTGAACATGACATAGACGGGCACATGCGTAGGACCGCGGACCGTCCGTTGCCGACGGGCCGCATGAGTTTGCTGCACGCAACCCTGGCGGGAGCGTTGCTGACGGTAGGCGGCGTAATCTACCTGACGCTGGCGCTGAACCTGCTGACGGGATTGCTGGCCCTGGCCACGTCCGTGGTTTATTTGGCTGCTTACACGCCGTTGAAGCGCATCCATCCGATCTGCACCACGATTGGCGCGTTTCCCGGGGCGATGCCGGGGGTGTTGGGTTGGACCGCAGTGCGGGGGCGGTTGGACTGGGGCGCGCTGGTGATGTTCGCCATCGTATTTGTGTGGCAATTTCCGCATTTCTTTTCGATTGCCTGGCTCTATCGCGAAGACTACGCGGCGGGCAAGATTCGAATGCTGCCGGTAGTGGACCCGGATGGGAAGTCAACCGCGGGCCGGATAATTTTGTACTCGTTGATTTTGATTCCGGTCAGCATGAGCCCGACCTTCCTGGGAATGTCCGGCTGGATTTACTCGGGCGGCGCGATTGTGATGGGCCTGGCGTTGTGCTACTTTGGGTTCAAGCTGGCATTGCTTGGATTGCCGCTGAACGCGCCGAAATCGAAGCGGGGAGCGCGTCAATTGTTGCTGGCGACGGTGGTGTATTTGCCGCTCTTATTTGCCCTGATGATGCTAAACCGCGTCTCGTCGTAAAATAGGCTGTGGCGCACCCGACAACTGTAATTCACCGTCCCGAGTCGCAGGCCGAAGTTTCGGCCCCTGCCGTTATTTCCGTTCAAAACATCGTGCATCGTTACGAGAACCGCACCGCGCTGGATGGGGTATCGTTCGACGTGCGTAATGCTGAGCTGTTTGGATTGCTGGGACCCAATGGCAGCGGCAAGACCACGCTGTTCCGTATTCTTTCAACATTGATGGTGCCGACATCGGGGCACGCGGTGATTTTAGGATTTGACTCGGCCAAAGATCCTAGTGCGCTGCGGCGAAATATCGGCGTAGTGTTCCAGGCGCAGAGCAACGACGGGAAGCTGACGGCGTACGAAAACCTGTGGCATCAAGGGCATCTTTACGGACTGCACGGGGCAGAACTGAAGACGCGCATAACGGAAATTCTTTCGCGGGTGGGACTGTCGGACCGAGCCAACGAGAAGGTCGAGACGTTTTCAGGTGGCATGCAGCGGCGGATCGAACTGGCGAAGGGCTTACTGCATCACCCGTCAGTACTGCTGCTGGACGAGCCAACGACGGGGCTGGATCCGGGGGCGCGGCGCGACCTGTGGCAGTATCTGGGCATTCTGCGCGACCAGGAGAACGTTACCGTGATCGTGACCACACACCTGATGGAAGAGGCGGAGCGCTGCGACCGGCTGGCGATTTTGAACGAAGGCAAACTGATGGCACTCGGCACTCCGGCGGATCTGAAGCGCGAAATTGGAGGCGATGTTGTGCTGCTGGAAGCACGCGACCCGGAGGCACTAGCGGAGCAAGTGCGGTCGCGCTTCGGCATGGAGGCCACGGTGATGGGGCAGCATGTGCGCCTGGAGATTGAGAGTGGGCATCGTTTTGTGACGGATGTGGTGGAGGCGTTTCCGGGCGAGATTCAGGCGCTGTCGGTAAGCAAGCCGACGCTGGAAGACGTGTTCATCCGGCGGACGGGGCATCGCTTTTGGAGTGAGGAAAAACCGGAAGCCTAGCGGGAGAGCGGTCGAATATTCAAGCAACAACCGAGGATGATTATGCCAATGATGCTGGTGGTTTCTTTGGTACTGGGAATTGTTCCGTTGCTGGGAGTGCTCTGGACCGTAATCAACGGGCAAATCACAACGGTGGACGGACTGTTCATGAGCTTGATCATGCTGGCGATTTCCGGAGTCCTGCTGCTGAATGCTTATCTGGAAATGCGGGACCGGGGAATGCTGGGCAAGAAGACGACGAAAGCGAGCTGACTTGGCAACTCAAAGTGTAAGTTTTTCAAAAACGGCGGCGCGACGGGATGGCATCTTTCTCCCGGCGTTCACGCTGTGGTGGCGCGAGATTGTGCGCTTTTACCGGCAGCGGTCGCGAGTGGTAGGCGTGATCGTCTCGCCACTGCTGTTCTGGGTGGTCATTGGATCGGGATTCGGAACGTCGTTCCGTTCGGGCGGCGGAGCGGGGCAGCAGCACTATCTGGATTATTTTTATCCCGGCGCGCTGATCATGATTGTGTTGTTCACTTCAATCTTCACCATGATGTCAGTGATCGAAGACCGCAAGCAAGGGTTCTTGTTGTCGGTGCTGGTAGCGCCGGTGCCGCGCTCGGCCATTGTGCTGGGAAAAGTGCTGGGCGGGACGACCTTGGCGACGATTCAAGGGATGATCTTTCTGGTTTTCGCGCCGCTGGTGGGAGTGCGACTGGGACTGATTTCATTTTTGCTGGTGGTGCTGACAATCTTCCTGGTTTCGTTTGCGCTGACGGCGTTGGGCTTTGCGATTGCGTGGCCGATGGATTCAACGCAAGCGTTTCACGCCATCATCAATTTGTTTTTGATTCCGCTGTGGCTACTGTCGGGGTCAATGTTTCCGCTGAGTAAAGCGGCGGGGTGGATCCGGATAATCATGCAGATGAATCCGTTGACCTACGGGACGGAGGCGCTGCGGACACTGCTGTATCCGTCGAGCCCGAGTGATTTTTCGTTGGCAACATCGCTGGGAACGTTGACGTTGTTTACGCTGGTAATGTTTGGGCTGGCATTTGTGATGGTAAACCGCAGAAGCACCAAACCGGCGGCGTAAGGGTCGCGAAAGCTGGCGGCGCGAGTTTGATGGCTGACTATTCCCTTTTCCCTACCGTGAACGCGACGTTGAACGGGACCAGCGCGGTGTTGCTGGTAACCGGGCGGACGCTGATAGTGCGGGGCAACAAGGCGGCGCACCGGGGAGTGATGCTGGCGGCGATGGCGGTTTCAACCACGTTTCTGGCGTCGTACTTGTATTACCACTATCACGTGGGGTCGGTGCATTTCCGGGGGACGGGATGGTCGCGGCCGTTGTATTTCAGCATCCTGATTTCGCACACGATTCTAGCGGTGGTGATTGTGCCGATGATTTTGATCACTCTGAGCCGCGCGCTGCGGGAGCGTTTTGACCGGCACCGTGCGATTGCGCGATGGACGTATCCGTTGTGGCTCTATGTCTCAGTGACGGGCGTGATTGTGTACCTGATGCTGTATCACATTTTTGTTTAGGCCTATGGAAAATGCAGAGGTTGTCGCTTCCCCTCCCCGGCACCGCATGAGCAGCCGCCAGCGGCTGCTTTTCTTTGTGACGGCGTGGTTGATCGTGCTGATGCCGTTCCTGTTCTGGTGGAACACCTGGTTCGGACGTCACCTCACCCCCAAGCAAATGACGGAGTATTTGCGCGATGAACAGCATCCGCGGCACATTCAGCACGCGCTCATTCAGATGGGCGAGCGTATGTCGCAACGCGATGCAGCGGTGAAGTTCTACTATCCAGAACTGATCAGGCTGGCGAAGAATCCGGTGGAGGAAGTGCGGAATACGGACGGCTGGGTGATGGGACAGGACACGCAAGGGGTGGGATTCCACGAGGCACTGCTGGCGATGTTGAATGATCCCTCGCCGATGGTGAGAGGCAATGCCGCGCTGTCGCTGGTGCGGTTTGGAGATGCCACGGGGCGTCCACAAATTGTGGCGCTGCTGCAGCCCTCGACGGTGACCGCACCGAGCTCGGGGGTGATCGGCGATGCCAGCAAGCCGGGGACGGCCATTCATCAGGGAGGGCTGGTGGCAAAGATCACGAACGGCGGGGAGAGTACCGAGGTGAGGTCGCCGATTCCCGGGCGGATTCAGTCGCTGTTCGTCGGGACTGGGCACAAGGTGGGGGTGAATGAGCCGGTGGCCGTGATACAACCGGAAACCGAGCAGGTGTGGGATGCCCTGCGAGCGCTCTACGTAGTCGGACAATTGGAAGACCTGGAGTTCGTGGAACCCTACGAACGTGAACTGCGGGAAATACCGGACCGGGTGAGGCAGCAGGCGAAAGCCACGGCGAACGCGATTCGTGAGCGGGCGCAGAGGCAGTGAGGCGCAGGCGATTTCTGTGGCTCGTGGTGGTGCTCAGCGCGGTGCTGCTGCTGTTGCGACAATCTGGCTGGTGGCTGATTTCCGAGGAGACCGAACCGGCCCATACAGACGCGGCGATCGTGTTGCAAGGATCGATTTTGGGTGAGCGGGCGCGCCTGGCTGGGGCCATGCACCTACTGCAGGATGGGAGGGTGAGCCGGGTGCTGCTGAGTGTGCCCAAGGAGTCGTACTGGGGTGAAGCGATGGTTCCAGCGGCCCGCGGCTATATCCAGAGACTGTTTGGAAGCGACGCAGCCCAGCGGCTTGATTTCTGCGAGACCGGGCCGGCAGTGAACTCGACCGAGGAGGAGGCTGCCATCTTAGCGGAGTGCGTGCGAACGCAAGGGTGGCAGTCCATTCGGGTGGTGACGTCGGACTACCATACGAGACGGGCGGGGATGATTTGGCGCAAGACGGTGCACGCTGCGGGCCTGCCGGTGAAGATGACGATTCACGGAGTAGAAGACCCCGAGTATCGGGCGGCGGGGTGGTGGCGGGAGCGGCGGTACGCGAAGACGTGGTTTCTGGAGTTCACGAAGCTGGTGTGGACCGAGCTAAACGGGTGAGTCGAGTCAGCGCGAGACTAATTGAGTGAGTCAAGCCTGGTGAGTCTAGCGAGCGAATTTGGCCGTTAGTTAGATGGCCATGGGGCCGACTTCTTTTTCAACTTCCGCGATGTCGACCATCACGATGGCATCCCACGGACAACCGTCGAGGAAAGCGCCGTCGGGCCCCTTGCTGAGACACTTCTTGCAGCCAATGCATAGGATGGGATCGACCTGGATGCGGCCAAAGGGAGGATGGTCTTCGTCGGGAACCCAGAACATGCAGTCTTCAACCGGACAATATTCCACGCAGGCCGGGGAGCCGGCGCAACCGGTGCAACACTCGGTAATGACGGCCAACTCTTTGGGCTTCTTCTTGCGGGGGGTGACGATGCCCTTGGAACGGGGTTCAAACTTCTGATCGTCGGGGACCATCCCGGCAGCTTTGGCGGCGGTAGCTTCAACACCCATGGGGGTTGATTATAACGCGAGTCACAGGGGTTTGTGACATGGGAAATCGGCGGGGCAGAGTCTCTGCTATAGTGAGGGCGAGTTATTAGGCAGGACCCTGAGTGCAATTTCATTTCCTGGTTCGTCGCGTCTGGCCACCTCTTGGTCCGGCTCCAGCCCGCGACGAAAAACGGCGAGGAGCTTTCTATGGCAAAGAGCGTGAACAAGGTAATTTTGTTAGGAAATCTGGGGAAAGACCCAGAACTGAAGTACACACCCAATCAAGTTGCAGTCTTGAAGATGTCTATCGCCACCAACGAGCGGTTTAAAGACAAAGAGGGACAGTGGCAGGACCGGACGGAATGGCACAACGTGGTGTTTTGGCAGCGTCTGGCCGAGGTCGCAGCCCAATACTTGAAAAAGGGCAGCAAAGTTTACCTCGAGGGCAGACTGCAGACGCGCTCCTGGGACGACAAGCAAACCAATCAGAAGAAATACATGACTGAGGTGGTGGTGGACGAGATGGTTCTGCTGGGCGGACGCGGTACGGGCGAGGGCGGGTCGGGCCACTCAGGCGAAGGAGCCGAGGAATCGCGGGCGGGGTCGAACAGCTACGACCAGCAGGTGCCAGATTCAGAGCACGCACAGTCGTCGCCGATCGCGGACGAAGACATCCCGTTCTAGGCGAATTCCTCTCCGGGCGACCGCAAGGGCTGGCATAAAGCCGGAGGTTGCGGCTGCGGGGCTGTCAGCACGCCAGAGACACATACTCGTCAGCGCTGGCAGCTGAGTGTGAATTGAGCGGTTGGCGTCCTCGCTCCAACGAAATCCCGGCCCTCGCAGCGAGGGATTGCGGGTGCCATCCGCCGCGAATCCGTGTGATTCTAATTTTTTTTCGTGTCTCCTCTCTCTCGGCGAATGCCAGACCTTGGTGCAGCTCTCTGATGGCTGATCGATGTGGTGAGAGTTGCGTCCGAAACTTGGTTCCGGCCTTTCCTTTAAGGTTGATCTCGATCTCCTGAAGGCGCTGGTTGGCTTCCTTCCAGTTAGCGAGGGCCGGGGCCTCGTGAGTGGGAGATGCCTTCGCGGTTTCACGGGCGAGAGAATTCAACTGTTAAGATACGAGATTGCTGCAAGAGAGCGTCCCCTCTTTGAAAGGGTTGGCCGTGAAACTGTCTGTCGTGATGCCTGTGTTCAACGAAGTTGGCACCCTGCGGGAAGTGGTTGGCAGAGTGCTTTCCGTCCCTCTGGAGATCGAACTGATCTGCGTGGATGATGGTTCGCGGGACGGGTCGAGCGAACTACTGCAGCGGTTGCAGGCGGAACATACGCAGATGAGAGTTTTTCTGCAACCGCAAAATCGGGGCAAGGGAGCAGCTTTGCGACGCGGGATTGAAGCCGCGACCGGCGACTATGTGATTATCCAGGATGCCGACCTCGAATACGACCCGGAAGAATATCCCGCGCTGCTGCTTCCGCTGCTGCAAGGGAAAGCGGATGTGGTGTACGGGTCGCGCTTTCTCGGCGGAGGGCCGCACCGCGTGCTCTATTTTTGGCATTCGGTGGCAAATTGGGTGCTGACGTTGCTCTCTAACGCGCTGACCAATATCAACCTCACCGACATGGAAACCTGCTTCAAGATGTTTCGACGAGAGGTGATCCAATCGATTCCGATCGAGGAAGATCGTTTTGGGTTTGAGCCCGAGATTACGGTGAAAATTGCGAAGCGCCGGCTCCGCGTGTACGAAGTGGGCATCAGCTATTCGGGACGAACTTATGAGGAAGGGAAAAAAATCGGGTGGAGAGATGGGATCCGCGCGTTGTGGTGTTTGCTGAAGTACTCGCTCCTGGAACGTGCGCATGCGAAGCCGGGCACCAAACCCGCACCACAAGCTAGCTAGTGGATGGGAACCTTGCGATCCTGAACTTTATTGCTCGTCGAGGCGTTGCCTGCGGTTCTGCCCCCCTTAGGCTTTTGATAGGTCGCGTTGACGGCGTCACTTCGACCGTCCGGCGCCTTCTTTTCAACTTTGCGTGCCGTGGGCGGAGTGGAACCACGGTGCTTGGCCGATACTGCCTCGGTCTTTTCCAAGCCCACCAGTTCCTTTCGCGATGGGTTCGCCGGAACCGCCCCTGTTATTGCGTGATGCTTGGTCGGCACAGATCCCCCGGGAGCTGAGTACAGCGACTTGCTGGAATGGCGATACACAGGGTGGGTCGATGGTTTCTGAGCGGAAGCGGGAATCGCCACCAAAATAACGGCGGCAAGCAGACTTTTCATCGCTGACATCTTTTTCATGACTGACCTAAAGGACTGCGCTTGTATTCATAGTATAAGGCAAGAGCTACCTTCGCTGCACCGCTGACGGGCTAGGGTAATCTAGACGGGGGACTGCCGGTGATACGAGCAAGCAGAATCGACGACATACGATCGCTTCAGTCCGGCGACGTGCATGTCTGGCGGGTGAATCTAGCCCCAGCGAACAGCACTTGGCGGACCATGCAAGCCACATTGTCGGAGGAGGAGCGGGCGCGGGCCTCGCGGTTTCGCTTTGAGGCGGACCGCCGTCGCTTTGTGATCACGCGGGCGAATCTGCGACGTCTGCTGGGAGAGTACCTGGGGTGCTGCGGAACCGAAATCAACTTTTGCTATTCTAGTCACGGGAAACCAAGCTTGTCTGAAAGTGCCTCCGATATTCGATTCAACGTCACGCACTCGGGGGATGTCGCCCTGCTTGGATTCGTTCAGAGCTGTGAGATTGGAATTGATGTGGAACAGGTGCGTCAAAATGAGGAACTGGACAAGCTGGCGGAACGGTTCTTCTCACTGCGGGAAAGGGAGCAAGTGCTAGGGCTGACGGGCGAGGAAAAACAGACGGCGTTCTACCGAATCTGGACGCGAAAAGAAGCCTATGTAAAAGCTTTAGGCTGCGGGATATCGCTGGCACTGGATAGCTTCGACACGTCTCAGGCAGGTGCAAAACCAGCGGATTTGCGGGTTGATCATCTGGATGCCGCATCCCCATCCCGATGGAGGCTGTGGGATGTGGACGCCGGGGAAGGCTACTCGGGAGCTGTAGCGGTGGAGGCCTTCATGGCAGAACCGCGGGTGTGTCTGTGGTTGGCGCAGGACCAAGCATGAAGGGGTTTGATAAGGTCCAAGCGCTCAAGAATGTGGGATCGAGTTGGTTTGGGCTGGGCGTTACCATCGCGGTGGGGATTCTCCTTTCCCCCTACATCATTCACCATCTGGGCGATGAAGCCTACGGCATCTGGGTGTTGGTCTTCTCCCTCACCGGCTATTACGGGCTCTTCGACCTGGGCATCCGATCGTCGATTATCCGCTTCGTATCGAAATACCGCGCTGTGGATGACCAGAATGAACTCACCAAGCTTCTGAACACCACGCTTTTCGGCTACATCGGTGTAGCCATGCTCCTGCTTACGTTGACCGGCGTTGGTGCTGTGTATGTCGACCGGCTGTTCCATGTGGCCCCGGCGCTTACGTCCACTGTCCGATGGGTGTTCGTGATGGTGGGAGCCTCGCTCGCATTGGGATTTCCCCTGGGAATGTTCGGCGGAGTTTTGGAGGGACTGCAACGCTTCTACTGGCTCAACATGACCAACGTGCTGGCGATGCTGGTGCGAGCTGCGCTCACCGTGGTCGCGCTGCATTACGGATATGGACTGTTGATGGTGACGTTCATCACCGTGTTGCTGCCGATGATCTCCGCGGTCGTCCGGATGCTGGTGGTGTTCCGGCTGCTGCCCATTCGGTACGGATTGCAGTATGTCAGCCGTTCTTCTTTGCGACAGGTGGGAAACTATGGGGCGGTCACCTTCATGATCATCGTGGCCGCCCGCCTACGCTTTAAAACCGACGCAATGGTAATCGGAGCGTTCCTATCGTCGTCGGCAATTACTTTTTTCTCAATTGGGGCTCGTCCAGTGGACTACGCGGCGGAGATTGTGTCGAGTCTGGCGCAAATTTTCACGCCGATGTCGAGCCACTTTGATGCGCGAGGCGACCGCCAGACCCTCCGCAACATTTTTGTTCTGGGCAATCGAGCGTGTGCGCTGGTCATGTTTCCGCTGACTGCGGTACTGCTTGTGCTGGGCAAGGCGATCATCGAAGTTTGGGTGGGAGCGAAGTATGTTTCCAGCTACCCGGTGATGGTGGTGTTGCTGATTCCGGTCGCGATCTGGAGCGCCCAAGCGACATCCGGCCGCGTGCTGATGGGAATGGGTCGACACAAAACGCTGGCCATGGTCACGTTGGGGGAAGGCATTGCGAACTTGGTTTTGAGCATCGTACTGGTGCAAAGATTTGGGATTCTTGGGGATGCGTTTGGCACAGCGATCCCGTTGTTTCTAACCTGTACGCTGTTTCTGCCGCGCCACCTGTGCAAGGAGTTGGAGGTTCCGGTGGGCCATTTTCTGGTGGAGGCGTACTCGCTACCTCTGAGCTTGAGCGCAGTCTTGGCAATTGTCTTGTTTGGGCTTCAGAGCTGGTTCCGTGCTCACAACTATTGGCAATTGCTGTTTCAGATTGGAGTCGGAGGAGGTCTGTACTGCGGAATGTTGCTATGGTATCTGCTCCACGGAGGGCACCTGGGAGTGCGGCTTCCTGGGCGACTCGGAGCCATGTTCGGGAGTGCCGCCACGGCTCCCCGGTCATCCATGGACACACCAGCCGAACTCGACGGTGTGCTGGACAAAGAAGGTGGGCTCTGAGAGTTTTCAATCCGCTGCTTCCTGAGATCATGGCAACAAATTACCCTGGTAACTTGACGCATCCGCAGTGGATGATTGACACTGGACGTGCCGCTTTTTGCCATTCCGGAGAGGTGTCTGCCCTCTAGAATCAGATTTGGCAGCAACCCTCAATTCAAGAACAGCTTGCGAGAGACTGCTGAGGTCAGCAGAGGATCAAATCGCAGCGTCGCCAGTAGTTCGAGAATGAAGGTGTGTTTGGCGGTGCGGGGTAGAGCAGAGCCTAATCCAGTTTTAAAAAAAACATTCACAAGGTGGAGGTCCAGTCATTTGACCCAAGCAACATCTCATCTTATTGCGCCGCACGGCGGCGAACTAGTCAATCTGCTGGTTGGAGCAGACCGAGCTGCTGAACTTAAGTCCCAATCCCGGGAATGGCCTTCGTGGGATCTGACGGGGCGGCAGTTATGCGATTTGGAGTTGTTGACCAGCGGTGGCTTTTCGCCGCTGCGAGGCTTCATGAACCGAGCCGATTATGAGGGCGTCTGCCACAATATGCGGCTGGCAAATGGCACGCTGTGGCCGATGCCAATCACCCTGGACGTCACGGAAGAATTTGCCACGAAGCTGACTGCCGGCAGCAGCAAAGTGGCGCTGCGCGACCCCGAGGGAGTGATGCTCGCGGTGCTGCACGTTGAGGATATCTGGCACCCCGACCGTGCGGCGGAAGCCAAGGCAGTCTTTGGCACCACCAGTGAGCGGCACCCGGGCGCGGACTACGCGATGAACAAGGGCAACGGCTGGTACGTTGGAGGCAAAGTCGAGAGTTGCCAAGCTGCATCCCACTATGATTTCAAACAACTGCGGCTGACGCCGGCTGAGTTACGCGCGGAGTTCGCCCGCCTGGGCTGGCGTCGAACCGTCGCATTCCAAACGCGAAACCCCATGCATCGAGCCCATCAGGAACTGACCTTCCGGGCGGCGAAGCAGGTGGAAGCGAATCTGCTGATCCATCCTTCGGTGGGCATGACCAAGCCGGGAGATGTGGACTACTACACGCGGGTGCGGTGCTACCAGCTGCTGATGTCCAAGTACCCTGCGGGGACGGTGAAGCTGGCGATGTTGCCGCTGGCCATGCGCATGGGTGGACCGCGGGAAGCGATGTGGCACGGGCTAATCCGCAAGAACCACGGCTGTACTCACTTGATTGTGGGACGCGACCACGCGGGACCAGGCAACGACAAAGACGGCAAGCCATTCTACGGACCGTACGATGCCCAGGAATTGTTCAAGAAGCACGAAGCCGAGATGGGAGTCACCATGGTGCCATTCAGCATGATGGTGTATCTGGAAGATCAGGACCAATACGTGCCCGACAACGAGGTACCCAAGGGCTCGCGTGTGCTGAATATTTCGGGAACCGAACTGCGGCAGCGATTGAACGAAGGCCGGGACATTCCGAGCTGGTTCACCTATCCAGAAGTGGTGCAGGAATTGCGTCGCAGCTATCCGCCGCGGCACAAGCAGGGCTTTACCGTATTCTTCAGCGGCCTCTCCGGGTCGGGGAAGTCGACGATCGCCAACATCCTGCATACCAAGTTTCTGGAAGTGGGCGGACGCCCGGTGACCATGCTGGATGGAGATTTGGTGCGGAAGAACCTGTCGTCGGAACTTGGATTCTCCAAAGAACACCGGGACATCAACATCCGGCGCATTGGATATGTAGCTTCTGAGATCACCAAGAACGGCGGGATTGCGATCTGCGCTCCCATCGCTCCCTACGAGGCCACGCGGAAATTCGTGCGCGAGAACATTGAGTCGATGGGCGGATTTATTCTGGTGCACATCTCAACCTCAGTGGAAGTGTGCGAGCAGCGCGACCGCAAGGGTTTGTACGCCAAGGCTCGGGCGGGGATCCTCAAGGAATTCACCGGAATCTCAGATCCATACGAGACGCCGACGAACGCCGAGGTGGTCATCGACACAGCGCAAATGTCCGCTGAAGAAGCCGCCCAGGGAATCATTCTGCATCTGGAGCGCGAAGGCTTCATCGGAGTAGATCGCAACCAAGCGTAGGCCGCAAGCCAGCGCGAACAGTAATCCATAGAAGTTGAGGGGCGCATTCGACTCGATGTATTTGCTCTTGGCCAAAGTATTGATCGGCTTCTGTGTAGGAACGCTGATCGGCATGACCGGATTAGGCGGTGGCGTACTGCTGCTGCCTATGCTGATCTTCGGTTTGCACATACGGCCAATCATCGCCGTGGGTTCGGATGCGCTTTTCAATTTCACGACGAAAATTCCCGCCAGCTTCATGCACTTGAAGAAAGGGACAGTGCGGCGGAAAGTGGTGCTGGCTCTGGCCCTGGGGAGTATGCCCGGGTCGGTGGTTGGGGTTACTTTTTTGAACCATCTGCGCAACGTTTACGGCGCGGGCGTGGACACGTTCATTAAGATGGCGATCGGCATCCTGCTGGTCTGCATTCCGGTTCTGTTGCTGTTTCAGACAAAGATTGAAGACAGCGTATCCCATCGTCCACCGACCATGAAGTCGTTCATTGGGATAACACTCATTGGGTTGGTGTCGGGAATTCTGGTTGGAATGACATCGGTGGGATCGGGCAGCATCGTGATGATGCTTTTGCTGCTATTTTACAGCTTCCACCCGCGGGTCATGGTGGGTACCGACATTGTGCATGCGGTGTTTCTGACCGGAGTCACCAGCGCGTTGCACTATCGAATCGGAAACGTAAACTTACCGCTGGTGGGGGCATTGCTAATCGGCTCCATCCCGGGAGGGATTTTGGGCTCTCATTTGAGCACTCGGGTGCCCCTACCCTGGTTGCGCAGAATCCTGTGCGTGGTGTTGTTGGCCACCGGGGTGAGGATGCTTATTGCCTGATTTTTTGTGAGAATTCATGACGACATCGAACAGTGACATTCTGTCCCGAATCCATGCGGCGCTGGAAGCCGGCCGCGAAGTGTTGAACCGCTATACGCCGGGCGCGATTGAGGCGGAGTTTAAAGTGGGTCACGATCCGGTGACAGAGGCCGACCGGGCAGTGGACTCATTGCTGCGGCAGAACCTGCTCCGAGACGGCGAAGGCTGGCTGTCTGAGGAGAGCGTGGATGATTTCACGCGCCTGGACAAGAAGAGGGTCTGGGTAGTCGATCCCCTGGATGGCACGAGAGAATTTGTGAAGGGCATCCCGGAGTTTTGTATCTCGGTGGCGTACGTCGAAGACGGCGTGCCGGTTGCCGGGGGCATTTGCAATCCGGCCACGGACCAGCTAATTCTGGGATCGCTGGAGACGGGCGTCACATGCAATGGGAAAGCCACCCAACCTGGCCAGCGAACTTCGCTCGAGGGAGCTTTGACGCTGGCCAGCCGCAGCGAAGTGAAGCGGGGCGAGTGGAAGGAATTTGAAGGCGGAAAGCTGAAGATTTTGCCCATGGGATCGGTGGCCTACAAGTTGGGCCTGGTGGCGGCTGGGTTGGCAGACGTGACGTTTACCCTGACGCCCAAGAACGAGTGGGACGTGGCGGCGGGTGCCGCGCTGGTGGCGAGCGCGGGTGGGTTCGTCGGCACGCTGGACGCCAAACCGCTGCGGTGCAACAACCGGAATCCCCTGCTCTCTGGTTTGCTGGCATGCGGCCCGCACTTGCGCGAAGAGTTACTCACGCTGGTGGACGGACACATTACGACGGCGGGAAAATCGGTTAGAGGCTCGGATTAGTCCTCCACGCTTTCTGCATCGGAGCAGTAGCGAGACGAGCCGCCGGATTCGACGTTCCACTCGCAGGCGAGAACAGGCCCTTTGCAGCGGAGCATCGACTGGTTGGAAATGTCCACAAAGCTGCCATTCGCGAGCATCACGCTACTTGTCCCCGCCGACTCCCTTTTCCAGACCACGAATTCGGCATCGCTCGATACCGCTCCGTGGGACCAAGTCTGACCCTTCTCCCCGAACAGGAAAACCCATTCGGCTCCGCCATTGCGATAAGAGTAAGCAGTGGTAGAGCCCTCGCCAACCGTCTGCGGAAGCTGCGAAAAATCGCTCGATACGTTCTCGATATCCTCTGTGGGAACAATCAAAAAAACGCATTCGGCAGAACCGGTGACTGTGGCGCGAAACTCCAGGACGAATGTTTTTTCCTCTCGTCCATAGCACGGCGACCAGACGGACTCGACCACCTGTTGACTCCATACGTCTTTGGCGGCGTGGACGAGGGCTAATCCGCGCGACGTGCCTTGCCTGCAAAACCGGCCCGAACCCACCGGGCGGAGGTCCGGTGCGAGTCGCCATGGAACTTCGTATTGGTGCTCCCCCTTCGCAATCATGACATCCCGGACCAAGAAGAATCCCGCACTGAAAGCCACCACTGAGCGACGGTGTATGACCGGATCGACCAAGCGAGAGTAGCCGTTGTGCTCGCCGGCGAATAGGTCGAAAGATTGACTCTTAACGAAGCAACTGACGGTTGCTTGGGCCACTGTCCTCCAGGAGAACGGCCCCGCCGGCTCGGACTGGCTCATGCCGTCCACCTGCACAGTGTTGTGCATGGCGGTGCCGCGGAAGCGGTCGCGCCGATTGTCTTCACCTACGTACTGCGATGTACCCGAGTCAATGAGCAGAGGCTCTCCACTGGATTTCAAGCAGATGCTGAGACAGTCAGCATGGCTATGACCGCTGCTCGGGCGGGGCCAGCAAGTAACGGTCAAATGACTCGCCGGAGAGGGGAGAGTCAACAAGTACACGGCGCTGTCTGGCAGTGCGGTTGAGGCTGGGGCAGGAAGCTGGGGTGAGATGCGATCAAACTCGGCGACACCCTCGGCGCCTAAGAGCCAGACGGTTTCTTCCCTGAGGCCTCGGGCCACTGCTTTGAAGTCAGCGCGATCAAAGAAAACTGCGCCGGTAGAAAGCGGATCGGCAAGGTGCTGGCCGCGGTTGCGACGAGGGTCAAACAGCCTGCCGCCATCGTCGTCGCCGAAGTTCGCAGGCGGCCCGTCACGTGTTAGCAGGTACAGGGCCTCCATCATCTTGCGCAAGGTGGAACGGAAAGTGGCGGGTAACTGTTGACCGTTGCTCTTAGCCAAGATCGCGGCGTGCAAGAAGAAGTCGAGGGCGTACACGTGATAGTAGCTGGACTGCTCAAAATACAAACCGTCTCCTGCAACCTGGCAGTCCGCCTGCTCCAGGATGATATGCCAGCCGCGAGATTTCCACCGGGCTGCGGATTTCAGCTCGGGACAAAGAGTTCCCAGGAAGAACAGCGCAACGGCCTCGCCGAGCAGGTGGGTATTGGGCGAGAAGTATGTGGAAAGATAGCGCTCGATGTGACGCCCGTTGAGTGCCTGGGCAGCGAGCCATGACTGGCGAAATGCTGCCGGCAATGCGGTGGAGCCTTCGAGTAGGTGGTAAATCCACAGCCACGACAAGCTGCGGAAAGCAACTTCCAGACTGCTAGCCCAGTTGATGCCGATCGGGTAGGGATTTTCCTGATGCCAACTCTGCCACTGCCGAAACATTTCATCGGTGTACTTGCGATCGCCAGTGAATCGGTAGGCCTTGGCGAGTGTCACCCAATG
>JBBQVN010000039.1:0-27043 GCA_038211475.1 Terriglobales bacterium
TATGCGGAGGCGAGGAAATATGACAAGGCGTTTGGTCGGCGCAGCGGTACTAGCGTTATGTTTTTGCCTTACAGGCTTGATCCCGACAGCAGCGTTCGGGCAGGCAGTTTATGGCAGCATTCTGGGTACGGTGACGGATCCTCAGGGTGCGGCAGTGGCGGGAGCGAAAGTAACCGTCGTCAATCAAACCAAAGGCACCACGGATGAGACCACAAGCAACGAAAGTGGCAACTACTCCGTTACTCACTTGGTTCCCGACACCTACACGGTGCGCGTTTCCGGACCTGGTTTCAAGACCACCGAAACCAAAGACATTGTTGTTTCCGCAGACAACGGCTCCCACGTCGACCTGAAATTCCAAGTCGGTGGCGCGAGTGAGACCGTAGAAGTTACCGCCGAAGCCCCGCAGCTCAAGACAGACCGGGTAGACGTCTCGGTGCAGTTCAACTCCAAGTATGTGGAAGATCTTCCAATCCTGAACCGTAACTTCACGACCTTTGAGTTGCTTTCCCCTGGAACTCAGAAATTGGTGGGTTGGAGTCACGCCGCCACTGAGAACCCCCAAGGCGGACAACAGATTTTCGTCAACGGTCAGCACTTCAGCGGCACCGGGTTTGAACTCGACGGTACCGATAACCAGGATCCGATTCTTGGCATTATCGTCATCAACCCTAACCTGGACGGCGTCACCGAAGCCAAAGTTGCTCTGCAGAATTACGATGCAGAATTTGGCAAGGCCGTAGCTGGTTTGGTAACCGCTCAGACTAAATCGGGCAGCAACGAATTCCACGGCAGCGGCTTTTATTTCCGTCGCTCCGATGCCAATCAAGCCCGCGACCCCTTCACGCAATACGCTCCCGACCCGATCACGCACCGTTTCATCCCGGCCAGCAAGTGGCAGCAATACGGTGGATCGTTGGGTGGGGCCATCATCAAAGACAAGTTGTTTTTCTTTGGTGATTATCAGGGCACGAAGCAGACATCTGGCGTTAGCAGCACTCTCACCATTCCCACTTCGGAAGTGTTGAGCAGTTGCAACCCTGCGACCAATGCGGCGAGCGATACACCGGGTTTCTGTAACCTGAGCGCATACGTTCCCTTCATCGGAAACGGCTTACCGGTGACGGATCCCACATCGACTGCATTCATCTACGACCCAAACACTGGCGACCCCAACAATGGTACCGGGCGCGCCCCGTTCTGCGGACCGCTGGGCTGCACCGTGCAACCCAACTACATTCCGATTGGACGAATTCCGGTTCAGGTTCAGAACATTCTGGCGTTGTTTCCAACTCCATCCAACAGCCAGGTCACCAACAACTTTATTGGCGCGGGATCGGGGCCGTTTAAGCAGAATGCCTTTGATACTCGGATTGACTACAACGCCAGCCAGTCGCTGACCGTATTTGGACGCTTCAGTCTCAGCTACTTCAATCTGTCCGGGGTTGGCCTACTAGGCCCACTGGGCGGAACGGGCAACGGTTTGGGTGGTTTGAATGGCACCGCCGTGACCCACAACTACAGCTTGGCTTCGGGATTTACAAAGACCATCAGTTCCAGTTTGCTGACGGACGTCCGGTTCGGGTTCTTTCGCTACAATCCGCAAACCCACAAGTCGGACGAGGGCACCACACCCGCCACCAGCTTCGGGATTCCGAATCTTAACCTTGGCAACACCGCTACCTCCGGTTTGCCGTCTTTCTTCTTGGACGGAACACTCTCCAACTTTGGCGACGGCCTGAACGTGGGTCGTTGCAACTGCCCTCTAACCGAGCGCGAGCAGCAGTTCCAGATCGTGAACAACTGGACCAAGATCCTCGGCAACCACCAGATCAAAGTGGGTGGCGACCTCCGCCGCGCCACTAATCTGCGAGTGCCGAGCGACGCCAACCGCACCGGCGAACTGAATTTCAACAGGAAGATCACGTCTGACGGCGGTTCCGGCGGACTCGATCTGGCCAGCTTCCTGCTTGGCGATGTGAGCTTGTTGAACCGTTATGTAAGTACGGTGCTAAATGCGACGGAGCATCAATATCGGTTCTTCGTCTATGGCCAGGACACCTGGCGGGCCACCACCAAACTGACCGTGAACTACGGGCTACGCTGGGAGCTTTATACTCCGGAAGCAGTGAACGCTAAAGGGAACGGTGGATTTGCGAACCTGACCGAAGGCGTCATTCGCGTCGGCGGCTACGGTCCCTACGGGCTCAACGGCAATATCGCGAACAAGCTGGATGCTTTCGCGCCGCGCTTGGGTCTGGCCTACCAGTTGACTCCCAAGACGGTCATCCGGGCGGGATATGGACGCAGCTTTGACTTGGGTGTGTTCGGCTCCAACTTTGGTCACACCGTCACCCAAAACCTGCCTGTGTTGATTAAGCAACGCGTCAATGCCGTTACCCAATTCGGGCCGGCCGCGTCGAACGACACTATCCCGGCGTTCGACTTGACGACAGGTCCTCCATTAGCCGTGTTTCCCACCATTCCAAGCAACGGGCAATTGCCGCTGCTCGGGCCTGACGGACGGGCCAATACAAACATCCGGCCTTTAAAGCAAGTATTGCCCACTCTGGATGCCTGGAACCTAACGGTACAGCGTCAGGTGACTAATACGCTGTCCCTCGAAGTTGCTTACGTTGGCAACAAGGGCAGTCATGGATTTGCGGGCAACGGCCCGTCCTACAATATCAACCCAGTACGAGCGGCCACGGGATCAAACGTCGTTAGTTGCAGCGTTGCGGGTGAAGTCTGTCCGGCTGGCGATCTGGTTTACAGCGGCTACAGCGCTGGCGACCAAGCTTCCAGGCGTTTCTACAACAATAAATTCACCTATCCCGGGTATCTTGACCCAATCACAGGCGCCACATTGCAGTGCTGCGCGAACGATATTTCGATTCTCGGCAACGATGCCAGCAGCAACTACAACGCGTTCCAAGTCAAAGCTGACAAGCGGTTCTCCCATGGTCTGCAGTTCCTGGCACACTACACCTATGCCAGGGCCAATAACTACACCGACAACTACTACGCTATCAGCCATCCCATCGCTTACGGGCCGGATGACTTTGTTCGGACGCACGTATTTGTCACCAACATCGTTTACGAATTGCCTATCGGCAAAGGCAAAGCGTTCGGCGCCAACTACGGCCGAGTGTTCGACTTAATCTTGGGTGGCATCCAGTTGAACAACACGACCAACTGGAGCAGCGGGCTGCCTTTCACCGCCAGTATCGGCGAGTGCGGCCAGGTAGTTGACGCAGGGCCTTGCCGTCCGAACACGGCGAAGGGTTCGGGTTTCAGCATCGGTGGTAGCCACTTTGACCCGGTCAATCATATTGTCCAGTACTTCACTCCGGTTGCGCCGCTCAGCTATCCCGATCCCAATACTCTTGCCATTGGGACGGATGCTTGCTCGCTCACCCGTCCGACCTCTGGTCCGTTCGCCCTTCCGGCTTGCGGAACAATCGGGAACATTGGACGCAACACGTTCCACGGACCGCGGCAGTTCACTTCTGACCTGTCGCTCCTGAAGAACTTTGCGGTGACGGAAAAAGTGAAAGCTCAATTCCGCATGGATGCCTTCAACGTCTTTAATCACCCCGTACTTGGCTTCAGCAGCACGCAAGGCAACACTTGCGTGGATTGCGGCGGCAACGCGGGTCAGATAACAGGCTTGCAGGCGGATAGCCAGCAGCGGCAACTTCAGTTTGCCGTCCGAGTAACCTTTTAACTCAACCTTGCTACATTCACGAAGAAGAGGGAGCCTGCCGGCTCCCTCTTTTTTACGAGTGCTCAACCAATCGATCCTCGCAATCCCTATGTCACGCTCCTCCTACATCCCGATCCTCGCGGCTTGGCTCCTTAGCGCGGGCCTTTGCCCGCTTCTTCTGGCCCAGAACGCAGTGCCGCAACTCCCAGCCAAGGACTCTGCATTTGCCGAGGCCCGCACCCTGCTCGAAAGCGGTCACGCAGACGAAGCCATCACCAAGCTGAAGGAACTGCAAGTCCGCGCACCGCAGACCAAGGGCCTTGCGCGGGAACTGGCTATCGCGCACTACCGCAAGGGGGACTATGTGGCGGCAATCGCGTCGTTTAACGCGGCGATTGCAGAAGATCCGGCCGACAAGGAGTCCACTCAGTTAGCCGGCCTGTCCTACTACCTGACAGGTAAGCCCGCCCAAGCCATTCAGCTGTTGGAGAAAGTTCAAACGTGGTATCCGCGAGCCAATATTGACGCCTCGTACATCCTCGGGGTGTGTTACATCCAGTCCAAGGATTACGAACACGCGCGCGGCGCTTTTGGCCGCATGTTTGACGTGGCTCCCGACTCTGCGGCCAGCTATCTGTTTACCGCGCGGATGCTGATGCGGCAGGAGTTCGATCCAGTAGCGGAGGAGTTTGCGAAAAAAGCAACTACACTCGATCCCAAGCTTCCGCTGGCGCACTTTTTGTTGGGAGAGCTCTACTTGTATAAGTCGCGAGTGCCGGAGGCGGTGTCGGAGTTTGAGCAAGAGTTGAAGATCAATCCCGCGCATCCTGACACACTATACAAACTTGCCGATGCCTATTCGCGCGTCGAAAGGTATAACGATGCAGAGCGGCTGTTGCAGCGCTCTATCTGGTTGAATTCGACATCGACTGGGCCGTTTATCCTGATGGGGAAGGTGCTGCAAAAGAAGGGGGAATACGAGCTGGCAGCGCGGGCATTGCAGCGCGCGATCTCGATGGATCCGAACAACTCCATACCCCACCACCTGCTGGGCCAAACCTACCGGGACATGGGCAAAAAGCAGGAGGCCGAATCAGAACTGAAGCTGGCGGAACAACTTCGCACCAAGCAGGATTCAACTCCGTAACTGGGGGTAGAGCCATGCCCGAGAAGAAAAATACGATCGTCGGAATCGGCGAAGTTCTCTGGGATTTGCTGGAGGATGGAAAACAGCTGGGTGGCGCGCCCGCCAACTTTGCCTACATCACGAGCCTGTTGGGGAATAGCGGGCTGGTGGCCAGCCGAGTGGGCCCCGACAGCCTGGGCGATGCTGCCATGGGACACCTGTCACTGCGCGGCCTCTCTATTGATTACATTCAGACGGATCCCGTGCACCCCACCGGGGTGGTGAAGGTCGAGCTGGATGCGGCCGGTCAACCCTGTTTCCAAATAGCGCTCTCATCCGCGTGGGACTTTCTGGAGTGGACGCCGCGGTGGGAGGAACTGGCGGGCCAAGCGGACGCCGTGTGCTTCGGTTCGCTGGCGCAGCGCTCCGCTCAAAGCCGGTCTACCATTCAGCGATTCCTGACCGCCACTCGCAAGGATGCGGTCCGCGTGTATGACGTAAATCTGCGGCAGACCTACTACTCTGCCGAAGTTCTCGGGGACTCCCTGCGTCTGGCCGACATCGTCAAGCTGAATGATGAAGAGCTGCCCAAAATCATGGCTCTCCTGGGCTTGTTCCATCGTGATGAAGTTTCTTCGCTGCAACAGCTGGTGAAAAACTTCAGTCTCAAGATGATTTGCTTGACGCGAGGCGGCCGGGGAAGTGTCCTGGTGACGGACTCCGCTACGGTCGAGCACCCGGGCTTCTGCGTGAAGGTTGCAGATACGATTGGCGCGGGAGATGCTTTTACCGCCGGCTTGGTCCACGAATACCTGCGCGGAACTTCTCTGGATGCGATGAACGAGACGGCCAATCGCATCGGGGCATGGGTGGCCAGTCAAGTGGGAGCGATGCCGGTTCCCCAAGACGGCGATTTAGCCGGAACACTGGCGAAGATCGGATAGACCAACTCTTACGGTACGGGAGCTCCGCTGGAGGCCCGCTGTTCGCGGTCGAGCCGCGCGGCCAAGTCATTTGGCAATTCATGTAGCAGCTCAAGGAATACTCCATTGGTCCATCCAAAGCCGACGACGTTAGCCTGGTAGCCGGATTCGACATGGGTTTCGGAGGATCGGGTGACCACGTTGAATTTTTCCCGGATGACTCCATCGCGCTTGAAGTTCTCGGCGACATCGGACAAGAACTTGTAAGCGACGCGGTCCGCTTCTGCATTCTTTCCGTAGCGGCGCAGGCCTTCCACTGCCAGCAATTGGGTAGGCGCCCAGCCGTACGGATAGTCCCATTGCACGCCGCTCGCCGCGGTGCTCATCGCGAGCCCGCCCGGCTGTTCGAAAACGGACAGATTGTGTGCCAGTGCGGTAGCTTGATCTGGCGTTGCCAAGCCCGCCCACAGTGGATAGAACGTGGTTACGTAGCGGTAATCTGATTTCTGTCCGGTCTCAAAGTTGTAGTCGAAGAACAGGCCCTGTTCCGCATTCCACATCAGTTTCTGCATTGCCTGCTTGCGCTGTTCGGCCTGCTTCTTCCATTGGTCTGCATCGGACTTGCGGTCCAACATCCGGCTGATGCGTTCCAAGTCGGTCTCCGAGCGGTAGAGGAGGCTGTTCAAGCAAACCGGGGCGTAGTGATGGGTGGCCGCGCTGTAGGGGCCGAAGCGGAACGAGATATCGAAGCCGGATTCGCGCATGGCACGGTCGCCTTTGTAATAGTCCTTGCTCAGGCTGACGGTCTGAGGTTTCTCGCAATCCGGATGTGCCATGGTGAGGGCCGAGTCGCAAACTTGTACGGTATAGCTGGAGCCAAACCCAGGTGCTGATTCGCCTGCTTTCTTCTCAACGATGTAGCCGTTGGCAACGCCGGGATGCAGCATGAAGTAGGCCGCCACCTGCCGGTAGAAACCGCTCTCGTCTTTCAGTCCCTCGGGCGGGGGCCCGTCTCCGAAATCGTAATAGCGCGACAGACCGGTGGAGCCGGCCAGATGAGGCTCGCGCACCCACATCTCGTGGTTTTTCACGAGGTACGGGTAAGCCTTCTTTAGCCATTCCTGGTCGTCTCGTCCCGACTGTTTCTCAGCGTCGTAAACCGCCAGGACCATCGCGGTGAGAAATGGGGGCTGCGAGCGGGTAAGGAAGTAGGTGCGGTTCGCATTGAGCAGCGCACCATAGTTCTGGATCTCGAAGAAAAAATTCTCCACCATGCCGCGGGCCAGATCGATGCGTCCCTCACGCACCAGGCCAACGATGATGAAGTAGCTGTCCCACCCATACATCTCATTGAAGCGACCACCGGGCACAACATATTTGTTGGGCAAGTAGAGGAGGCCGTGGGGATGGAACTTGCTGGTTTCCACTTCGCCCAACCGGGTAATCGGGCTCGGAAGATACTGCACTTGGATGTTGCATTCGTGCCGCAGTTTCTCGACTGCTGGAGGGATCGGCATGCCGGCGGGAAGATAAACGACCGCAATCTCTTTCATCTTAGGGTCGCTGACCGTAGTGCAGGAGTCCATGGAGCGGGTCAGCGTATCCCAGCCAGAGGAGATATATTGCAGGATGGGTGCGAGGCCATCACCGCCGGGGTTAGCCGCCTTCGGAGCCTCTTGGCCGATTGCGCCAGAAGCTGCGACGAGCAATAGCGCAGAGACGATGGACAAGAGAGCGAAAGGGCGCGATCTCAGAACACTACGTAGGTTGATCATGGCGAATGAATGGAAGACCCGCCCCATGGTAATTGCTCTACAGCGCAATTTCCACTCCGCTTGTGGTGAATCCATTGCGACCGGCTAGACCTTCTTGAACCACGGCACGAAAGCGCTGGTGGTTTGCTGGTAGCGGCGATAAGCCTTGCCTCGTGAGCGCAGGGCTTGGGCTTCGGTGGCGGGAATCCCAGTGATGCGGTAGAGAAAGTAAAGCATGAGCGCGGGGCAAATGAGCGCCAGCCATCCGAATGGCGAAGCCAACGCAAAAGTGGCCCATGCCACCCAGACAAACCACTCAAAAAAGTAGTTAGGATGACGCGAGTAATTCCATAAGCCTACGTCGCACACTTTTCCTCGATTTGCCTCCGACCGCTTAAAGGCGGCAAGCTGCGCATCGGCTATGGCTTCGCCCACGACAGCGATTAACCATATGGCAACTCCGGCATATTCAAGGGGCGAAATCCGGGACAACGGATTCACCGCCGCCAGCAAAAATGGAAGTGAAAGTATTACATCCAAAAGAGCTTGAAACCCAAAGAAAATAAGAAACTTAATGCCGATGTTTCCGCTCCGGCCCCAGTCCTTGCGGAGTTGGGCGTAACGACCCTCTTCGGGATGACCGACGACCCTGCGGTACAAGTGCCAAGCCAAGCGCAACCCCCAACCGCATGCCATACCCGCGATTAGCCATTTGCGCGGTGGGTACCCGTGGCCGAGCGAGGCGTAGATGATGGCAAGCATTGCCAGGCTGGCTGCCCATCCGATATCGACAATGCCCGCGTTGCGAATGCGCAGATGGATTAGCCAGAGCACGAACATGAACGCAAAGACGGTCCCGGCACCAACCATCACGAGCGGATAGGCTTGCTGCCACATGGTTTATTGGCGCCCCGTCGGCAAAGCTTGTGAGGTCCGGAGAGTGGCGGCCCGTAGCCGTCGAACGACCGGAACTAACAGGAAGTAGAGGATGCAAATAGTCAATGGACCGATCAGCAGCCATGCCGCCGCCGCTCGGAGCGCCGTCAGCCACAACAGGCTGATGGCGTGCGGCAAATTCTGCCGCGACATTTCCAGCATTTGGGTTACAGATAATCGAATTGGCTGCGCGCGAAACATCCACTCGCCCAAGCGAATGAACGGAATGAGACATGCAAACCAGAGCGGGTACACCAGATAGTTCACGAGTTGAATCGCCGCCACGTTGAGCCGGAAAACGATCGCAGCGAGAAAGCAGAGCAGGGTAGTAGTACCAGCGACGGGGAAGATGCCAAGGCCGATTCCAAACGCCAGGCTCAAAGCGAGTTTCTCCGGCGTGATGCCCTGAGTCAGCAGGTCCATCAATGGTTTGACCAATCGTTGATGAAGTAGTGGATTCATTGTGCACTCGGCAGCAAAAGATTCCGCAACGGTTCTTCCGGCTTTAATTTGAATAGTCGGATTAGAACGTATGCCGACATCGCGATATTGCCCAAGCCCATAATGAGCAGGAACCACAGCGCCTTGATGGCGAGCCCGCGCTCTTTGAAGCAGACCCAGACGAAGAAAGTGGTGAATCCGAAATAGGCGTCAAACAGGGTGGCTACCGCCCACGGACTGGCGGCCCAGGAGAAATCTTCGGTGGAGCGCGACAACGGCTTGTGCATTCCAACCCACACAGTCATAACGATCATAAACACAAAGATCCCGGCAAACAGCAGCTTCAAAATAAGTCTCATGTCACCTCTCGATTCCAATACGGTTTTTTCCTGAACGACGGATTGGTTGTCGTGACAAGCAAATACTCGGGTTCAAATTGACCGTCAAGCATGCCGCCAACGATGTTCGCCCGTGCCTGTGAACCTTGGCTTTAACTGCAATACATCCAATAGCTAGCATATCTCCGTACTGGGTATAGAAGCGCCGAACGCGACCCTTGACCTAATGTTTAAGAACTACAAATTCGGTTCCGTTGTTCCCTTTGGGCTTATTCACTTGGGGTGCCTGGCCGCCTTGTTTCTTCCGTTTCACTGGCATTATGAGGCCTTGGCGCTGGCGAGCTACTACGTGCGGATGTTTGGCGTCACCGCTGGTTACCACCGCTATTTCAGCCACCGATCTTATAAGCTGAACCGGGTAGCGCAATTTCTAATGGCGTTCCTGGCGGAGACCTCATCGCAAAAGGGCGTTCTGTGGTGGGCGGCGCATCATCGAGTGCATCACACAACTTCTGACACCAAAGACGACATTCATTCCCCAGAGCAACGCGGCTTTTGGTGGTCGCACATGGGGTGGATCGTCTCCAACGAGTACGACGACTACGACCCGGCGCTGGTCAAAGATTTCGGGAAGTTCCCGGAGTTGAGGTGGCTCGACCGCAATTTCTGGTTCCCACCGACGCTGCTCGGGGCGATATTTCTGGCTTTTGGATGGGGACCATTTGTGTGGGGATTTATTATCGGGACCGTATTACTCTGGCACGGCACTTTTGCCATCAACTCGCTGGCGCATGTTTGGGGAACCCGGCGCTATGCCACGCCTGACGACAGCCGCAACAACTTCCTCCTGGCGCTGGTTACGTTGGGGGAGGGATGGCACAATAACCACCACCGATTTAAGTTCGCCTGCCGGCAGGGAATCCGTTGGTGGGAAGTGGACATTACCTACTACCTCTTGCGATTTTTGGGTTGGCTGGGCATCGCTAGAGACCTTCGCGGTACACGTCTGCCACTTTCTGAGCAGGAGACAGCATGAGCCGGGTCGCAGTGATTGGCTCAGGCATCTCGGGTCTGGCGGCGGCGTACTTGCTCAGCCAGAAGCATGAGGTCACGCTGTTCGAAAAAGAGGACCGCTTCGGCGGGCACACTCATACTCACACCATCGAGACCAGTAGCGGACCTTTGCCCATCGATACGGGTTTCATCGTTCACAATGACCGCACCTATCCCAACCTGGTGAGGTTGTTTCGTAGCTTTGGGCTGGAACGCGTCGCCAGCGACATGTCATTCGGAGTTTCCTGCCGCGAAACCACCTTTGACTACAGCAGCCGCGGATTGAGTGGGTTCTTCGGCTCATGGCCAGGTCTGGTACGGTTCCGGCAAGTGCGGATGTTGCGAGAGATGATTCGCTTCAACCGCGAGTCGAGGGAACTGCTGAAGCATCCGGAAAATGCCAATATCACGCTGGGTGAGTATCTTCGCGCCAATCAATTCGACGGAGATTTTGCGCGCTATTACTTGCAGCCGATGGCGGCTGCGGTTTGGTCAACGTCGTTGGAAGAGATCGAGCAATTTCCGGCCTTCACGCTGATACGATTTTTCGACAACCACGGTTTCTTAGGTCTGAACACCCATGCCCAGTGGCAGGTATTGAAGGGCGGGAGCAGCTCCTACATCCCGCATCTGACTACTGGGTACGAGGATCGCATGCGCCTGGGTGCAAAGATAACAGGTGTGACGCGTTCCAGGGGTGGCGTAAGTATCAGCTTCGCAACGGCTGCGTCGCAGGCCTTCGACGAAGTGGTGTTCGCCTGCCATGCTCCTCAGGCGCTGGCTATGCTCAGCGATGCCACTCCCGTGGAGCGCGAAGTGCTGGGCAAGTTCCGCACCAGCCGCAATGAAACGGTGTTGCACACTGACGCTAGGTTACTGCCGCGCCGTTCAGCCGCACGCGCATCGTGGAACTACCATCTCGATGGCCGTTCGAAGGCCACGCTCACCTACCATATGAATCGCTTGCAGCGCCTGCGAGTGAAGGAAGATTACTGCGTCACGCTCAATCCGGCGGACTTGCCACGGCGCGACCGCGTGTTGCGCGAGATGACCTACTATCATCCGCTGTACACGCTGGATGCGATTCAATCCCAAGCCCGTTGGAGCGAAGTGAGCGGCCACCATCGGACGCATTTCTGCGGGGCTTATTGGTTCTACGGTTTTCACGAAGACGGTTTGAACTCCGCCATTCGCGTTGCTGAGAGCCTGGGCGTAAGGTGGTTGTCAGAATGACCGAGTCAGGTCTTTTCGTGGGCACGTTGCGCCACCGCCGTTTTCGGCCGGTGAGCCATGAGTTCACCTACCCGTTGTTCATGGCCTATCTTGACATCGACCGCCTGGAACCACTGATGAAGGTCTCGCGTCTCGCCGGCTACAATTGCTGGCGCTGGGCGTCCTACTATGAGCATGACCACTTCGGCGATCCCAGCCTGCCCCTTCGTGAGCGCCTCACTCGGGATGCTTACGCAAATGGTGTGCAACTCCCCGCCGGACGGATTTTCCTGCTGACCCACCTGCGGTATCTTGGATACAACTTCAATCCCGTTTCGTTTTTTTATTGTTTCGACCAGGACGATAAGCTCGGCATGGTGGTGGCTGAGGTAAACAACACTTTCGGAGAGACAGCCAACTACTGGCTGGGGCCCCAGGTGGAAGTGCCAGCTGGAGAAAACAAGAAATACCGCTTTGGCAAAGCCTTTCATGTCTCTCCCTTTATGAAGCTGGGTCACACATACGAGTGGACCCTCACTCCGCCATGCGACCGGCTGGTCACGGAGTGCATCAACTACGAGGACGGAAAAGCATTGTTTGATTCGACCATGAAGATGGCCTATCGTCCGTGGACAGGGGAACAGTTGCACCGCACGTTGCTGGCGTTTCCGTGGATGACGGCGAAAGTGATTGGCGCCATTCACTGGCAAGCTCTCATGCTCAAGCTGAAAAAAGTTCCGGTAGTGCAGCATCCAGGCCCGGGTGTCTTCCAGCGCACCACGGTGCGCAACCTTGGCGGATCGTGGGGAAACCGATGAGTGCAATCGCCAGGAATTTATTCTTGAGGACCCTGGCCGGTTTGAAGCACGGCTATTTGCAATTCACCATTGGCGAAGTGACCTATGGTTTCGGAGATGCGAGTTCGCCACTGCAAGCCGCGATTACCGTGCACGACGAATCATTTTTTGACCGCGCGGTATTCTTCGGCGACATCGGCCTGGGCGAGTCTTACATGGATGGAGGATGGTCCACGCCTGATCTGGTGGCCGCAATGCGGGTGGCCGTCCGCAACCTTGAAGTTTTGGAATCCCGAAATAGCCTGCTCAGCTTTCTGGGGCGGACGATGAATGCCTTCGCCCATCGGCGTCGTGACAATACTCGATCAGGCAGTCGTCGCAACATCGCCTACCACTATGATTTAGGCAACGATTTCTACCGCCTGTTTCTCGACAGCAATCTGGCGTATTCCTGCGCCTACTTCGAGAACGTGGACGATTCACTGGAGCGTGCCCAAATTCGAAAGTTTGAGCGCATCTGCCGCAAGCTGCAGCTGACCTCGTCAGACCACGTGTTGGACATCGGGACTGGCTGGGGCGGATTTGCCGCCTATGCGGCCAGCGCTTACGGATGCAGCGTGACCACAACCACTATCAGTCGGCAACAGTACGAGTACTCGCAACAGCTCTTCGCACAGATCGGCAAATCGAACCGTATCGAATTGCTGTTCGAAGACTACCGCAACCTTACCGGCCGCTACGAAAAGATTGTCAGCATCGAGATGTTCGAAGCCGTCGGGCATCGCCACTACGACGACTATTTCATGGTTTGCGATCGCTTGCTGCAGCCCGACGGCGCCATGCTGCTGCAGACCATCACTATGGCAGAGAGTAAATTTTATCGCTACCTCGATCAGAGTGACTGGATTCAGAAATACATTTTTCCCGGCGCAGAACTGGCTTCGGTGGCGGAGATTATTCGCGCCCTCGCCCGTTCCACTCGTTTTCGTCTGCATCACTTGGAGGAAATCGGTATGCACTATGCCGAGACGCTTCACGAATGGCGCCGCCGCTTTCATGAGCATCTGGCCGAGGTGGAGCAACTGGGCTATGGTCCGCGCTTCATACGCATGTGGGACTACTATCTGGCTTACTGCGAGGGAGCGTTTCGTGAGCGCTATATCGGCGATGTCCAGTTGCTGCTAAGCAAGACGGGAAATCCACGCCGTCTCATGAACGAACCGGGCCCCGGCGCTACCAACGAACAGGAATGGAGTCTTTCAGGTCTATGAAGCAAGTTACAGCAATCAACACCTTACAAGTGGCAACTGCAAAGACCTCCAAGTCTTGCAAGCGCTGCGGGAGCACGATCCAGTGGCGTCGCCGTTTAGCGCAGAACTGGGATACGATACGGTTTTGCAGCGCTGTGTGCCGCCGACTCGATATCGATCGGCAACGCTTAGCCGTAGCCAGTTAAGCGTCGTCTTAAGCGGCGTGGTTCATCTCAAGGAGGAAATGTGAAACGGATTTTTATCGGAATGTTGCTAGTGTTGGCGCTCGCCGGGGCGGTAGTTCTGGCCTCTGGTGAGTCGGTGCCGGCCGCTGGAACTCAGGCCCCGGAATTCACCCTTCCTTCGCAAGACGGAACGCCGGTCAGTCTGAAGGATTTCAAAGGCAAGTGGGTAGTGCTTTATTTTTATCCGCGTGACTTTACCAGCGGGTGCACGATCGAAGCCCACAATTTCCAGCGTGACCAGGAGCAGTATGCCAAACGAAATACGGTCGTTTTGGGAGTGAGCGTTGACAGTGTCGACTCGCACAAGAAGTTCTGCACCAAAGAGGGCTTGAACTTCAAGCTGCTGGCTGACTCTGACCACAAAGTCACCACCGCGTACGGGTCGCTCACCAACATGGGGTTAGTAAAATTTGCCTCGCGCCATACGTTTTTGATCGATCCAAACGGAAAGATTGCGCGCACCTACACCGACGTCAATGCCAACAAGCATAGCGAGGAAGTACTAGCCGCACTGGCCGAACTGCAGAAATAGGAAAGGCGGTTGTCGGCCCAGCGGCCTACTCAGCGACTGACTTCACCAGGTTGCGGGGCCGGTCCACGTTGAGACCGCGCTTCACGGCCACGTAGTAGGCAAAAAGCTGGAGCGGAACCATCTCGAGAACTGGCGACAGCAGTTCGGGCGCATCCGGAATAAACACGACATGATCGGCGAGGGCGGCGATTTGGCTGTCTCCATCGGTGGCAATCGCGATTACGCGTCCTAGTTGCTTTTTGTATCCGGCAATGTTTTCGAGATTCTTTTCGTAACGCAGGCGGGACCCGGCGTCGCTGCGGTCGCAGGTGGCGATGACGACCACTGGCAGGTGTTCATCTATCAGGGCGATGGGCCCGTGCTTGGTCTCTCCTGTGGGGTATCCCTCGGCGTGAATGTACGACACCTCTTTGAGCTTGAGCGCTCCGTCCATCGCGATGGGATAGTGAATGGCCCGTCCTACAAACATGAAATTGTCAAACTTGCAGTAGGCCTGGGCCAGCGCCTCGCACTCAGCGGCGCGTTTTAGAACTGCCTCGGTTTTGTCAGGGAGCCGCTGCAGTTCATCAATGTAATAGCGCGCCCGGTCCTCGGAAATCGTCTTCCGCACTTGCGCCAGGTAGAGGGCGAACAAGAACAGCGCGGCAATCTGCGCTGTAAATGCCTTGGTAGAGGCAATGCTGATCTCGGGCCCAGCGTGGGTGTAGATCACACCATCGGCTTCGCGCGCGATGGTAGAACCTTCGACATTGGAAATGGCGATCGTATGCGAGCCCTTGCGATTGGCCTCGCGGAGTGCTCCGGTAGTGTCCCCAGTTTCTCCTGACTGGGTAATCAGAATGGTCAGCTCTCCGGGACCAACCAACGGGCTGCGATATTCGAACTCGCTGGCATAGTCCACATCCACCTGCACCTCCGCGAGTTCCTCGATCATGAATTGCCCGGCCATGCCAGCATGACGGCTGGTGCCAGAGGCCACGATGTGGATTCGCCGCAGGCTGCGAAGTTCGGCCTCGCCGATGCGAACGTCGTCCAGCCGGACTCGTCCCTGGTTTACGTCCAGACGGGATGCGATGGTGGCGCGCAGCCCTTGGGGCTGTTCGAATATCTCCCGGATCATGTGATGAGTAAAGTTGGTCATGGTCCCTTAGTTTGTGTTTAGCACGCCGTTCACCATCGTCGCTTTGACTTCCCCAGCCGCGTTGAGCACAGTCAAGTCAGCCGCCAGGCCCTCGATGAGTCGTCCGCTTTGCTCCAGTTTTAGAACTCGTGCCGGATTAGAGGTTGCTAACGCCACGGCTTGCGGCAAGCTCCAACCCGCAAACTTCATTACATTGCGGACTGCAGCATCCATCGTGAGTACGCTTCCAGCAAGTTTGTCGCCGGCCATGCACGTGCCCTGCTTGAGTTCAACGTCAAGGTTGCCGAGACGGTAGCTACCATCGGGCATGCCAGTGGCAGACGTGGCATCGGTGATAAGCACCGAACCGGCGGCGCCCTTGGCCGCCAGGAACAGTTTTGCGATGGCCGGATCCAAGTGAATTCCGTCTGCGATTATGTCCGCGCTGAGGACGGGGTTGGTAAGCACTTCGCCGAGGATCCCCGGGTCACGATGTTTGAGCTGGCGCATGGCGTTGAAAGTGTGGGTGGCATGGCGCGCTCCGGCTAAGACAGCTTTCCGGGCGGTGGCCTGGTCCGCGTCCGAGTGCCCCAAGCTGACGCAGACGCCGCTCTCGGACGCAAAGGCGATCAGGTCAAGCGCGCCTTCGATCTCCGGCGCGATAGTCATGATTTTGATGTGCCCGCTTGCGGCCTGCCAAAAGCGTTGGAATGTCTCGATCTTCGCCGGCAGCAGGTTTTCCACACGGTGTACGCCCCGCCGCAGGTGGCTGATGAACGGTCCCTCTAAATGGATACCCAGGGGTCGGGCTCGAACACCAGACTCCCGTGCGCCTCCTTCAATTTCGTCAGCCAATCGCTCCAAGGCGTGCAGCGTATCGTCCATAGGCGCGGTCACTGTGGTTGGGTAGTAGCTGGTGACCCCGTGGCGGGCGAGCAGCTTTTCCATAGCTGCCAGTCCCTGTGGGTGATCCTCCATGACATCGTGCCCGGCGCCGCCGTGGATGTGGAGGTCAAGAAATCCGGGTACCAAAGCTGTATCCGGCCCGAAATCCAACAGCTTGGCGTTGCCGGGGATTTCCCTGTGATCCAAGGGAGCGATGGCGTAAATCTTGCCGCCGTCGACCAGCATGAGCGGTCGCGGGACTGATTTCGCAGGTGTATAGAGAACTCCGGCCGTCAGCGCAAGCATATTAAATCGTTTCAGCGACGCGCACATTCTAACAAGGAAAGGCGATGGCACGCGGCGACGGGTGCAAAAGGACAAATTTGAGAAGATTTGTGGGCCCGGGGCGTGGTACCGGGGCAGGGCGGCGGGGCTGACTGTGTATTTCTCCTTGCTTTTCCTTGCTTTGCTGCATCTAACCACCATAGAATTGAAATATTCAGATTGCTCCAGAGGTGGGTCCCTGTATGTCTCGGGCTTTGATTCTTCTCCAGCGTCGTTTCATTGTGATGATTGCAGCCGTCCTGTGTCTGGTGGCTTTGTCCCCGGCCCAGGAGTCAAAGGCCGCTCCGGAACAGGATCCACTGAAGCGACCGGTTACCGAAAAGCAAAAAAAGGAAAATGCCAAGGCCCTCAAGCAGGAATTGAGCAAAACCTACCGCAAATGGCTGGATGAAGATGTTCGCTGGATTATATCGGACGAAGAGCGGTCCGCTTTCAAGCAACTGAGCAACGACGAGGAGCGCGACCAGTTTATCGAAGCCTTCTGGCAGCGACGCGACCCCACTCCGGACACCATCGAAAACGAGTTCAAGGAAGAACACTACCGCCGCATTGCCTATGCCAACGAGCACTTTCCCGCTGGAATACCGGGCTGGAAAACGGATCGCGGGCGCATCTACATCCAGTTCGGCAAGGCGGACGAAATCGAGTCCCACCCCTCCGGCGGCACCTATGATCGGCCCATCGAAGAGGGCGGCGGCACCACCTCGACTTTCCCCTTCGAGACTTGGCGCTATCGCTATCTTGAAGGCATTGGGCAAGAAGTCATCATCGAATTTGTGGATACGTGCCAGTGCAACGACTATCACATGACGATTGACCGTTCAGAGAAGGACGCATTGCTGAACACTCCCAATGCCGGTCTCACTCTTTACGAGCAGTTGGGACTTTCCTCCAAAGCGGGGCGCTTCACCAACGGCGGATTAGAGCGTCTCGGAACCGGGCCCTTCAGCCAGAACCAGGGCTCCAAGTATTTTGATCGCCTGGAGACATTTGCGAAGTTGAGCCGTCCGCCTGCGGTCAAGTTCAAAGATCTGGAAGAAGTGGTGAGCCACAAGATCAGCGTCAACTTGATGCCTTTCGACGTGCGCACCGACTTCGTCCGAGTGACCGGCGATACGGTGCTGGTTCCGATCACAATCCAAATCAAGAACCGCGATATCACATTCCAAAACAAAGATGGAATCCAGCGTGGAACCGTCAATATTTTCGGACGGGTGACGTCACTGACCGGGCGCATTGCACAGACCTTTGAAGATACCGTGCAGGTGGATGTTCCGGCGGAGCTGCTTCCCAAAACGGCGGAGAATTCTTCGGTATACTGGAAGGCGTTGCCGCTTCGTCCCGGGCGTTACCGCCTGGACGTTGTGGTCAAGGACGTCAATGGCGATCGCGCAGGATCCTGGAACAAAGCGCTGCCGGTTCCAGATTTCGGGGACGACCATCTTAGCGTTTCTTCGTTGATCGTAGCCGATCAGATGGAGACGGTCGCCGCCAAAGACGTGGGTACTGGTAACTTCGTGATTGGCCAGACCAAGGTTCGCCCCCGAGTGCCTTCGGCGGACGGCAAGCCCGTTTCATTCAAGCGCAATCAGAAGATGAATTTCTGGATGCAGGTCTACAATCTCAGCATTGATGAGAAAACTCACAAGCCCTCAGCCACCATCGAATATAACGTGACGGACTCCGCCAACAAAGCGGTCATTCATGCGCTGGAGTCTACCGAGACGATGGGGAATGTCGGGGACCAGATGACCCTCGAGAAAACGCTCTCGGCGGCCAATCTTCCTCCGGGTATGTATAAAATTCAGATTAAGGTGAACGACAATCTTTCAAAGCAGCACGTGGACCCCTCAGTCAATTTTACCGTGGAGTAGTCCGCGCGCATGGTTCTGCAAAGGTGGTGCGGGATGATCCGAAAGCTAGGGTTCCTATTACTGCTGATGGGACTGGCGCTTCCGGGGTGGGCGGCAGGGAAGCCGGGTTCTATTGGTGGTTATGTGCGCAGTTCCAATGGGGTGCCGCAGATGGGCGCCTCGGTGGAAGTGCTAGGCCCTACCTCTCGCATCCTAAAACTGTTTACCGACGATCACGGTTTCTATTCGGTTCGTGACCTGGTTCCGGGCGTTTATACGGTCAAGGTTTCGGCACCTCTCTTCCTTCCTGCGCTGCGCGAAAAAGTGGGCCTGCGCGCCGGTTCCAGCGTAATGTTGAACATTACGCTCAATACCTTATTTGAGGCTATTCAATTAGCCCCTCCGCGCGGTCCGGCCGGCGACGACGATTGGAAATGGACGCTTCGCTCGGCCACGAATCGTCCGGTGCTGCGATATGATGCTCCGTCCACTATTGTTCTGGCCAGTTCCGAGGCGCAGGGTGCTCGCGATCTAAAAGGCAGTCTGTCCTTTGTGACGGGTTCGGCGTCCAATGGCTTCGGCGGCCTGGCTGACATGAGCACTGGCTTTTCCCTCGAACACTCGATGTTCTCAGCAGGAACCTTGGCGTTCAACGGCAACCTGGGTTACGGTTCGGGCATTCCAGACACGGTGTTGCGGGCTTCGTATTCCCACGCCGGGACTAACGGCTTCCAACCTAGGGTCGCCGTCACGATTCGCCACCTGGCTTCGCCTGACCCTACGTTCCTGCACAATGCCACATTGGAGTCAGTATCGCTTACCACTTCAGAACGCTTGGAAGTCGGCAATATGCTGGAGTTGAACTTCGGCAGCGATATTGAGGCCATCCAGTTCATGGGCCATGCCAATTCCTTTCGGCCCTTTGGCTCGGCGGATCTCCACCTGACCCCTGATACCGTGCTCGAGTATGAGTACGCCAGTTCGATTCCCGATACCCAGCGAGGCGCCAACAGCTTGGGTTCGAACGCGGGCTTGGCGGAGTCACAGCCGCGACTGAGCGTGTCGAATTTTCAACCCGCTCTGGAGCGGGCTCGGCATCAGGAAGTCTCGCTTTCGCAGCGGGCCGGCAAAACCAACATGCAGCTCGCGTTCTATTCAGACCGGGTATCCAATCCGGCACTGACCGGAGTTGGCGACCTGACCGCCGAGCAAGGCAATGTCCTGCCAAATTTGTATTCCGGCACCTTCACTTTCCAAGGCCGCCAGCTATCCACAGAGGGTCTGCGGGTGGTGGTGCAGCGGCGGATACTGCCTGACCTCACTGCCACTCTCGACTATGCTTTTGGCGGTGTGCTTGAGCTGTCGCGTCCCGGTGTCGAGCTGCATGACGCGCGAGCGTGGTTGCGCAACGAACGCCGTCATGCTGTCGCCGTTAAGTTCGGCGGGACCATTCCGCATGCCAAGTCGCGCTGGCTGGCGTCCTACGGTTGGACGCAGGGCCACGCGCTCACTCCGGTGGATCTTTTTAATTCTTCACCCGGTCAGTCCGATCCTTACCTGAATCTGTTGGTACGCCAACCTCTTCCCACCTTGGGCTTCCTTCCTGCCCATATGGAGGCAATGGTCGATCTTCGGAATTTGCTGGCGCAGGGTTATGTGCCTGTGTTGGATCCCGAAGGCCGTACAGTTTACCTGGTGCAGTCGGCCCGTTCGGTGCGTGGCGGAGTCGCTTTCATTTTTTAATCTGCTCCCGCAAGTGGAATGGAATTTGTAGCGATCCCCCTATTGTCCTTGACGCTGCTGCCATGGTTGTTTATCTTTAGACATCACGAACAATCATCGCACTGCGATGCTGATCGAATTATCCTGAATCAACCATGATTTAAGTTTGAGGCTGGCTGTTTGAGCCGGCGTTGTTCCTACCCCTTCAAGGAGAACTGGAATGAAATTGCGCTTGGTCTTGGTTTTTGTGGTGTTGGCGGCGGTCGCTTTGTCCGCGCAAACCTTCCGTGGCACCATCCTCGGCTCCGTGACCGACCCTTCGGGAGCCATTATTTCCGGGGCCACAGTCACGGTTCGTAATACCGGTACGGGTCAGGAGCGCACGACCGCCACAAGCGCCGACGGCACCTACTCGATCAGCGAGTTGCCGATTGGCACCTACATGGTAAGTGCCACCCAGCCTGGATTTACCACCGCGGTGACCACCAACGTTACGGTCGATGTGGCCACCGAACGACGCGTGGACATCACCCTTAAGACCGGCCAGGTCTCTGAAAAAGTGGAAGTGTCGGGCGAACTTCTCCCCGAGATCCAGACCACCTCCGCAGAACTGGGCGGTACGCTCACATCGGAAACCATCGCCAACACTCCAGTGAACGGTCGTGACTATACCAAGCTGATCTACCTGAATCCCGGAGTGGCGGGTTCTCCCGACCAAATTTCCGATTCGCCCGGCTCGTTTGGCACCTTTTCCATGAATGGCTCGCGCGGACGCGCCAACAACTTCCTGCTTGACGGCACGGACATGAACGACGGCTTCCGCAACGACCCGGCTATAAACGAAGCCGGCGTATTCGGCGATCCTGCCACAATTCTGCCGCTGGATGCGGTGGCTGAGCTAAGGGTTCTCTCCAATTACGAAGCCGAGTATGGACGCAACTCTGGCGCGGTGGTGAACATTGTGACCAAGAGCGGCAGCAACGTCTGGCACGGTTCGCTGCTGGAGTACTACCGGACAGGCAAGCTTGGAGCGCGCAATTATTTCAATCCCGCGGGTGTTCAGGCGAAAAACCCCTTCAACAACAGCCAATTTGGCGGATCTCTGGGAGGGGCCATTATTCCAAGCAAGACCTTCTTTTTTGTGAACTACGAAGGGCAGCGTGAATCAGGGGCCCAAGCCGGCAGCAGTTGCGTGCCTGACCCGCGGCAAATCAGTCTGGACTCCGGGACGCTGGAGGGTGGCATCAATCCGGTCATTTCCGCCCTCCTGTCGCGCAATCCCTATCCGGCTCCCAACATCGCAGTCTCTTACGATCCCACCGATCCGAATTTTGATACCGGCTGTCCCACCGGCAACAACCTGGCAACCTCGACAAAGTTCAGGAACCGAGTGGACAGCTTCATTGGCAAAGTGGATCACAACTTCAATCCGAGCAACCTGCTCACCGGACGCTACTATTTCGGCGATAGCGACCAGAGCTTTCCCTTCGCTCAGTTGGCGGGTGGCCTGCTCCCAGGGTTCAATACGATTACGCCTACTCGAGTCCAGTTGGTTTCGCTGTCGTATGTAAAAGTGGTGAATGCGAACCAGGTGAATGAAGCTCGCTTGGGCTGGAACCGTTTCAATGAAGGGTTCTTCCCAGAGGATCGAAATTTCAATCCGGCGTCGATTGGCCTGCAGACGGGCGTCACCTCGCCCTTTGACTTCGGGCTGCCTAAAATCAGTGTGGCCGGTTTCTCCGTGATTGGGGCCACCAACTCGGTGCCTCGCACTCGTGTGGACGCCAACTGGCACTTCGTGGACAACTATTCCTGGAAGGCGGGCCGTCACGACTTGAAAGTGGGATATGAGTTCCGCCGTACCACCATTAAATTGGTCCAAGACAACACCTTCCGCGGAAAGCTCGGTTTCGGAAGTCTCACCTCGTTCCTTTCGGGCGATCCTTCGAGCGGGAAACAGATTACGGGCGATGCGCTGCGGCACACCACCGAAAATAGTCACGGACTCTATCTGCAAGATACGTTCCGGGTGAACAACCGCCTGACGGTGAACTACGGTATACGTTGGGATTATTTCGGAGTCGTGAAGGAGAAGGACAACCTGTTCTATCAGTTTGATCCCACCACCGACGCTCTATTGCAAGTGGGCACCAGCGGCGGACCTTCGCAGCTCTACTCCCCGGACTACAATAACTTTGCTCCCCGTATCGGCGTGGCCTACGACTTGGACGGCAAGGGCCACAGTGTGTTTCGCGCTGGGTGGGGCCTGTTCTATGACGCCTTCGCCCAAGACATCTTCACCGGTCACATTCCTTACAACTGCGCATTCTGTCCGGGCGCGGCGTATGCGGGCACGGGCCCTGCGGCTATAGGCTCAGCCGGTCTCTCGGGGGCCACCATCAGCCCTTCAACGCCCGTCTACGCCGGTTTCTCTCCGCTAGGAGATTTCTTCGGCGTCGACAAGAACCTGCGCACTCCCTACACCCAGAACTTCAACCTGAATTTCCAGCAGCAGATCAGCAACAAGGCGGTGGCGTCCGTAGGTTATGTAGGTGCTCGCGGTACCAAATTGTTCCGCTTCCGCGACATCAACCAGCCTTCGCAGGCGGCAATCTCCGCCTACGACACTTCGGCGTCGCAATGCGGAGAGAACACTGTTCCCAACTGCCCCATCGCAGGATTCGATGGCCCGGATGGCGCGAATTTCAACGTGCCACGACCCTTTGCAAATTTCTTCTATATAAATCAGGAAGAGTCCAAGGCTAGTTCTACTTACCATTCGTTGCAAACCAGCTTGAGGATCACCGGATGGCATGGTTTGACTTCGTCAGTCAACTACGTCTGGTCCCACTCCATCGATGATGCCAGCGACAGCGAAGACTTCATTCCCAACGCGGCCCAGCCCAACGACAGCACACGTCCGCGTTTGGACCGGGGCAACTCCAACTTCGACATTCGTAACCGCTTTAGCTGGAATTTTGCCTACGAGTTCCCCAAGTTCAGCAGCAGCCTGCCTCGGCTAAGCTCAGGTTGGGGATTAGACGGAGTGGTTAGTTTGCAGGACGGCCAGCCTTTCCAGCTCAACTACAACTTCCAAGGCGACTATTCCGGCTCGGGGGAAGGCTTCGACCGTCCGGATGTCGTGGGCCCGATCAAGTACGGCAGAGCGCCATTTAATTTCCTTGACCTGACCTCTTTCAAGGTGCCCTGCACATTCGGCAACCCAACGGCCGTCTCCAGTTCTGGCGACAGCAACTGTCTGGCGGGCACCCGGCACTTTGGCAACTTGGGCCGCAACTCGCTGCGCGGGCCGGCGTTTAAGGAAGTCAACCTCTCGTTCTTTAAGGACACCGCGATTACCGAGCGGATCAAATTGAATCTGCGTGCGGAGTTCTTCAATATTCTCAACCACCCTAATTTTGCAAATCCCAACCTGCCCAACTTCATTACTGACGCGGGTGCTGCTGGTATTGGTGCGGACGGTCGCGGCCAAGGTCCGCTGGCCCTGACCGCTACTGGCGATGTGGGGATTGGCAATCCGTTCCTGGGTGGGGGCGGTCCGCGCGGCATTCAGTTCGCCGCGAAGATCACCTTCTAGCCAACCCTGATTTTCCTCCAAGCGCCAGCGTGCTTCCTCAGACGCTGGCGTTTTCTTAGGTCGGCGTGTGATTTTGCGTGGTGGTGTGCTGTAACCGTGCACCAGATTTAATTTAGTGCAAATAAGTTTCGCGAAATATAGTTCGTTTTCGCTTGTCAGGGCTCCACTTCCGGTGCGACAATTACTCGCTTTACTTTCGCGGCCCTCCGTACACACGAATATGTCAGTGCAAAATATCTTTCGCGGTGTCTTACGCGTCCAAACGCCCGCCGGATGTCGCTACTTCCGGCCGTCGTTCCAAGATCGCGTTAGGCTGGCTTGGATTTTTCGCCACTTCGCAAGCTTGCCGCTGCAAGTCCTCACCGAACCTCAAAGACAACTGCTGTCTCGGATTTGTATGCCCAGTCTGGCTATCGACAATGGGCGAGCTTTCAGGCCTGTTCTAGGGACGGTGGAACTTCATTCCTGGTCAGTGCTCCTCAGCGGCCGCAAACCTCCGGTCGGGGAGAAGTTGGTAGAAAAGCACACCGCTATTTCCGCTTGATCTCCGAGGGGAACCTGGCAACCCTGACGCCAACCTTGGCTCTTTCGCCGAGTGCGGTGTTGCCCGGCGGAGGCCAGCGAATCACCGCGATTTTCTTGCTCTGCGGGCAGCCTTCTACTTTTTCCAAAAAATCCTGCAGCGCGTGAGCACTGCAGGAGGCTATCTCTACAACTGAAGCTAGTTATGCGGTGGACCCGAGATGGGAGGACCGGTGGGTCCGCCTCGGCCACCGGGAAATTCTCCGCAAGGCCCGGATTCACCGCCGTGGCCAAAGCTGCCTCGGTTTCCAACCCCACCGCCGCGGTTGTGCGATTGTTGGCAAGAGCGAAGCGCTTGCTGCTGCTGGGGCGTGATCAGGCGCTCCATCTGTACCTTTGTCTGTTCATGGATCTGCCGGATTTCCTGCTGCTTCTGTTGCGGAGACAAAGAGCTGTTGCCGCAAACCGACTGGATCCGCGATCGGGTCTCCTCCTGGAGCCGGCGATGTTGCTCGATGGCTGACTGAGAGACTCCCGCCACCCTCCAGCAAGGCTCCTGCTGATTCCGACGCTGGCCGTTTCGCCCCTGCGGATAAGTACCGTTCGGATAGTTGGTCCCCGGATATCGCCCTACCTGCGCCAGCGACATCGCTCCCAACAGTGATGCCACGAAGAGAAGTTTACCCACCGTCGTAGTCATAGGTTTCATCGAACTCATTCAGACCCTCCGCCACGTTGAAACCCGCTTTGTCAGCAAAAGTTGCTGGGCAAATGAGCGCAGAGCGCGAAGCTGGACTGGTTGGAGCTCGCTGTCGATTGGCTACCTCCGCGACCTTGCCTGTACAATTTTAAAGCATGCCAAATCTGCGATCTCGCTGCCTGCTTTTTGTGGTGCTAGTGTGTGCGGCGTTGGCTATGGCAGCTCCAGTTTGGCAGCAGCGGCCCACGGACTACGTCAGCGATTTCGCACATGTTCTGAGTCCCGCCGCCATTGCCCAGCTTGACGATATTTGCCAGCAAGTAGATCGGCAAGGTAAGGCCCAAATCGCGGTTGTTACTATCCCCTCCCTGGAGGGGTCTGACGTCGAGAGCTATGCAGTCCAGCTCTATAAGGCTTGGGGCATCGGGTACAAAGGCACGGACCACGGAGTGCTCATCCTGCTCGCCCCGCAGGACCGGCAGTATCGCGTCGAAGTCGGCTACGGCCTGGAGCCGATCCTGCCGGACGGCAAGGTAGGCGGCTTCGGTCGCGAAATGGTGCCGCTTTTGCGCCAAGGCGATTACAATAGCGCCGCCGTTTTGTTAACCACGCGTATCGCCGACGTCATTGCGCAAGACGCTGGGTTTCAGATCGCCACCGAACGGCCCAACCTGCCGCAGCTGAATTACCGTGAGCAGCCTCAGTTTCATTTGTCCCTTGGCAAGATCATCTTGTTAATGATCATCGCCGCATTAGTCTTGGGAACTCGGATCGGACGCTCTCTGCTGTGGGCATTAGTTATCAGCAACATGTTCGGCGGCGGCCGCCGGGGTGGGGGCGGGGGAGGTAGTTTCGGCGGCGGAGGTGGCTTTGGCGGCGGAGGCGGATTCGGCGGATTCGGTGGCGGCAGCTCTGGCGGCGGTGGGGCGAGTGGCAGTTGGTAGCGGAAAGTGAGCAATAACATGCTTCCTGAGAATAAGATCAACGAATTCGTCAGTCGACTGCGCCAGGCGGCCGGATCGAACTTGCGTTCAGTGCTGCTGTATGGCTCGGGCGCGGCGGGCACATACGATCCGAAATTATCAGACATCAATCTGTTCTGCCTGCTCGGGGATGCTTCCTGGCCCGCCCTCCAGCCGCTGGCTTCGGTGTCGGAGTGGTGGAGCAAGCAGAACCCGCGCGCTCCGCTGTTCATGAGCTCGGAAGAATTAGAGCGCTCCACCGATGTGTTCTCCATCGAACTGCTCGACATCCAGTCGTCGCACAAAGTCCTCTTCGGAGACGACCCCTTTACCACTCTCACTATTCCCATGACGCTGCATCGCGCCCAAGTGGAATACGAACTTCGCGAGAAGCTCATCCTGCTTCGCCACTATCTGCTCCTCGCTGGGGGGAAGGAAAAACGCATTTGGGACTTGTTAGTGCGCTCGGTCCCGGCGTTCAGCACGCTGTTCCGCCATGCCTTAATTTCCGCGGGAAAGCCTGCTCGCCTGGCGAGACGGGAGAGCATCGAGAAGCTCGCCCAACACCTCGGGGTGGATGCTTCGGGATTCATTGACGTCCTCGAGGTTCGCGAGGGCAAAAAGAGTTCAAAAGACTTTCGTGTCGACGACGTGGCCAGTCGCTATGTGGGTGTGGTCGCGCAGATCACCGCGGAAGTGGATCGCATGTTGGATTCATCCGGCCCCCTGGGCCGGTAGCACTCTCAAGGAGAAGACGATGGGAAAAGGAATTATCGCAATCGTAATTTTGCTGGTGCTCGCTCTGCTGATTGGCGGCCAGTACGTCGGCGTGAAGAACACGCTCGTCACCAAGAATGAAGCCGTGAAGTCGGCGTGGTCGCAAGTCGATGTCGTACTGCAACGGCGCGCCGACCTTATCCCGAATTTGGTAGAAACGGTGAAGGGAATTGCGGGACAAGAGCAAGCCGTATTCGGAGAGATTGCCCGAGCGCGCTCGGCCCTGCTCGGAGCCCAAACTCCCGC
>JBBQVN010000040.1:0-26943 GCA_038211475.1 Terriglobales bacterium
GTGCAGGCTATGCAAATGTGGAAAGCCAACCGCGCTTCCCACATTTACACAGCCACGACTACGGCCGCGAGGTAAACTCAAGGCCAAACCAAACCCGGGAAACTCCAGTTATCAATGGTTGAGAAATCGGGGGCAGGTCAACCGCACCCCCACGGTATGGGCGTCAATATTCCCAAGGTTGGACGGTGTACCCGGAAGGGCTTGAGCGGCTACGCGAACAAACTCAGACCGCTCTATGAAGATGAGCTGTGGATTCGCCGTGTAGTGAGTTTCCACAAAAGCTCCGTTCCAACTCGGCGCTCTGGCCCCGGCGGGAAGAGGCTGGTTGGCAGGGGTGTTGGTTCCAAAGTGAGCGTCATCCGATCCATGTTGAAAGAACACTGAGAAATCCAAAGCTTTCACGTAAAACAGCCCAAACACTCCCTCTCGATTGAAAGACTTATTCCCCAGCCCTGACCCGGGAATCGTCGCGCCATTGGACGTCAAGAAGTAGGTTGGAGCCTTTCCTAGAAACGCGTACGCCCCCACTCGCTGCACTCCGAGCCTGCCAGCTTCGAACGCATGGCTGGCGGTCAGGAAGGTGCTGTAGGAATTCCCGGCAGGCAATCCCGGTTGGCCATCGTTGGAACTCAACACCGCCACCGAGTAGCGGTCGCGATCGTTCTTCGAGTGACCCATCACTTCCAACCCTAACTGGTTGTCGCCCATCGCCCCGAAGGCGTTGCTGTCTCCTACGGGTGCGAAATGGTACAGGCGATAAAAGCCGCCGTTGTTGGAAATCGTCAGGATGCGCTTCTCAGAAATGATGTTGTCCAGTTCAAACTTCCCCAGCTTCAGGTTCAGCCAGTTGCTCCCCAACAAATTGTCGAGCCGCGCCATGACCGTCTCAAAATGAAAGGCTCCGTCTTGATTGGAAGAAGGCAGGACATAAAACGAAATATTCTTGTAGAGCGTGCCTCCGGTGTGGATGTCCAGACCGCTAAAGTCAAAACCGTGCGATGCGATGCGATGCTCCACTGCATTCGGGCCTGCCGCTGTGTCCACCCCCACCTTGTTGGTGCTGTCGCGGTGCCAATTCGGAGTAATACGGAAGGTGATCGGCCAATAGGCGGGGTTCTGCCAAATCGGGCATCCCGATCATTCATGAGTTGGTAGCCGTTGTCTTTGAACGTCTGCCCAAAGTTGTTCAGCTTGGGCCAGGCTTCATGGCACGCTGAGCACGGCATCCCATACTTTCGGGCAAATGCCGGAATCGCATGACTCGGGGTGCTAGCGCCCAACACTACCGTCAACAAAATTAGTGCGTAAGCCACCGACTGCAGAACCGCGAATATCATCGAACTCATCCTCCCCGTCTCGCAAACACCCGCTAAGGTCACTTGCCCAGCTGGCCGGCGGCTAAGAACGTGTAAACCTGTGCCATCTAAGTTGGCCTGAATACTTACGAAGACTTGTGTTCCAATTGCAACCAAATTGTTACTGTTTTGTGATTCTTTTGTCGGGCCGATGTCACGGACATGTCGCCAAACTGCTTTGTCAGCAGCGGAGTACTGCTGCGAAAAACATTCTCCCCGTGTAAATCGCTTCCGCATACTTGACATGGCAGGCTCGACCTGAGTACCAATGTAGTTCGTGAGATTCACTTCAGTGCCAATTTTGGGACCTTGGGTAGACAGCCTCCCTCGCTGGGCGCGCCGCATGCTGTCTTTTTCGGTTTCTTTCCAACTTGCTGTGCTGCTGTTGATAGTCAGTTCTTCAAGCCTCGCCGCCCGATTGCCGCACAAGGTCGCTTCCAAGTCAGACACCAGTTTGGTGACCGAAATAAGCGCTCCCGAAGCCGACGTCATTGCTGCCGTCAAGGAAGTCTGCGAAGAAGGCACGATTCGCGGTACCTACCAGTACGACAAAGAGCAGACTTTGAAAGGCGCGGCTCCGGCGAGGGTTTCCAACGCCTTCGGTGGCCCTCCGGCTTCGGGCCGGGTCTTTTATAAAGTTGCTGACAATGTTTTGGCTCCGCGCGGCTTCAAGGAAAGCTCGGATCAAGGTGCGGTCACCGTCCGTTACATTGTCGAGCCGCTCAGCCCCACTGCCACTAGTCTGCGCGTGGATGCCGTTTTCATTGAGACGGCTCATCGTGCTGTGCATGCCTCCAAGGGCACGGTGGAAGCGGCCGAATATGGGGCGGTGCAGCAGCGCCTCGAAGCCTTGCAGATCAGCCGGCGCGAGGAACAGGAAGACAAGGCTCGATTGGACCAGGCATTGCAACAAGCGGCCGCCCGGCGCGCGCAACGGGCGCGCCTCGACAGCGAGCAAGCGACTGGCGCCACCGCCGCCACGTCGCTGCAGGAACTCGAACAGCACGTGCAGAGCCTAAGGCGGCAGGTTGAGATTCGTACCAAGTCTGCAACGCCCCTCCGCACTGCTCCCTATCACAGTGCCTCTGTGATTCAGTCGGTGCCCGCGCGGGCTGAGTTAGTCATCTTGATTGTCACCCCCTACTGGTATGGCGTAGAAACTCAAGACGGACGTCGCGGCTGGGTTCCACGCAGCCAACTGGAGCCCCTTCCTTGACCTTGCAGCCCGCCCGCCTCACTCGCTTAGTTTTCTTGCTTTGTCTGGTCTGCGCGGTGGCCTCATTGGCACGTGCGGAATTCGCAGGCGTCGAGCGCAAGTTCGCTCTCTCCAAATCAGAACTCGAACTCATGCTGCAAAGTTTGCCCGGCTACCCGGGCGGCAAGCTCCCCACCCTCCAAGGCTTCGTCGTTCTGCCGGCGGAGTCGCTCGACCTCTATCAGCGTGCCTATTACCAATATTCCGCAGACATTCACACCCTTGCTCCGCATCAAGTAAAACTTGTTTTGATTGCCCGCGTCACGGCCTGGTATGCGGATGAAAAGCCTTCCCGTTCGGAATACCGCGTGTTGGAATCGAATGGACGCCTCGAAGCCGATTTGATGGACACGCTCGACGCCGCTTTGCACAAGAGATCCGCTGCGGCGTCCCCCGTCACGCCTTCACCCGACGCAGCCCTCGCCGCGCTGGCCCATGCCGATTCTTCGTTATCGCCTATCCACGCGCCGAATGCGCCGCCCGCCACCACTCCCGCTCCCGTCGAGGCCGGCCCCAGTGAGGCCGGCCCCAGTGAGGCCGACCTGCAGCGTATTCGCAAGCTCAGCCAGGAGGAACGCGATCTCCAGGAGATCCTCAGCAACCAGTCGCACCCGAAAAACTTGGCCGCGGTAAAGAAATCCGGCTCTCCCGTGACCGCCCGTCCTGAGGAAACCGCCAAGGTCTTGTTTCTGGCTCACGCTGAAGACCAATTTCAAATCCTCGACCGGACTGACAAGTGGGTACACATTCAGATCTCCGGCCTTTCCCGTGGATGGATTCGGCGCGCCCAGCTCGAACTGCCCGACGACATTCCTGCGCCCGTAGGGTTCGAAGACTCTCCGGCGGTTCCGGGCCGTGGCCTCTTTCAGCGGTCGCGCGAGGAGACCGCCATCTTTCCGGGCGATTGGCCGGCACTCCAAGAAAAGCAGGTTCGCATTCTCACGCTTCGACCCACCAAGACCACCGCCGAAGCATCCCCCGCTCAGCGCTGGGAGTTCGCGCGCTCCCTGTTCCGCAAACTTGGTTCGCTCTCGGACGTCGCAGGCGTCGCGCTCATCTTCGACTCGTCCGATGGAGGCATCGCTGCCACCACCACCTCAACCCTGCAACAGTGGATCTCCGGTGGGCTCACCGACGACGAATTCCGCAAGCAGTGCTGGTTCGATCCTCTAGACGCCTTCTTCGCTGCGAAGTGACTCACCGCCATTTTCGGCCAACAGCTTTGAGCAGGTGTGGCCCGATCACATGTAACCAATGATCGATAGATATGCAATCTTGAGATGGAAACATTCCGCTCTTGGGGTCGCTAGTGAATGACGTATTTCGATTCTCACAATACGCCCCGCACCCTTGGAGAGGCTCCTCCTAACTGTGTTGCCCGTAGGGTGCACGTTGCGCCACACCTTTAACAATTCTTGGGAAACCATACTCGCCGTTCTTACTAGGCGATGGGAGATGTTATTCCAGAACTCCGCATGTCCTTGAATTGTGCTGTCCTCCTAACGCTACAATCCTTTGACGGTCACATGACATTTCCGTGACATTCATTGTCTCCTAGAGTCCCTACAGTGAGACAGACCGGTGGCGAGTTTGGCGCTTAGTTCAGGTGCGCGGTGACCACGATTACATCTTGGATCATTCCACTTGGCGCGCCAGTCTCTTCAACCGAACACAAAGGAGAACTCCATGTTCCATTGCAAACTCGCCTCGCATATTGCGATTGCTGCGATCGTTGGGTTGGCCTCCCAGGTGGCCTTCGCGCAGCGCCCTCCCGTTTCCGCTGCGAGCAAAATCAGCTTCGTCTCCACAACCATTCCCAGCAATGGGGACGTGAACCCTTACGGCATCGTACGAGTCCCTGTCACCACCGGCTACCTCACGCAAGGGAACCTATTGATTAGTAACTTCAACAGCAGCGCGAACCTTCAAGGAACCGGAACGACTATCGTTCAAATCTCGCCCAGCGGCCAATTCAGTCTGTTCGCCCAGATCAATGCCTCCACTCTCCCGGGAGCCTGTCCGGGCGGTGTGGGCCTGACCACCGCACTAGCGGTACTCAACACCGGGACGGTGATCGTGGGCAGTTTGCCGACGACCGACGGCACTTCTGCCACCGCGCAAGCCGGGTGTTTGATCGTGCTCGACAGCCTGGGCAATGTGCTCTCCACGATTTCTGATAGCAACGTCAATGGCCCGTGGGATATGACTGCCTACGACCAAACTAGTGCCGGGCGTGGTGGGACAGCAACCCTGTTCGTCACCAATGTTTTGAACGGAACGGTCGCGGCGGACGGAAAGATCGTCAATTTGGGAACGGTGCTGCGTATCGTTTTGAGCGTACCTGCCTACGGTGCGCCCTCGGTCATGTCGGAAACGATCGTCGGTTCTACTTTCGCCGAGCGTACCGACCCCGCGGCGCTGGTGATTGGGCCGACTGGCTTGGGCTTAAACGTGAACCGTAGCAACCTCTACGTCGCAGATAGCCTCAACAACCGCATTGCCTCCATCGCCAACCCGCTGACGCGAACTACCAGCGCCGGCATCGGCACCACGGTCAGCACGGGCGGGAGTTTGAATGATCCCCTCGGTCTCGTGGTCGCGCCCAACGGCAACATTGTGACCGTGAACGGGGTAGATGGCCGCACCGTGCAAACCACGCCCGCAGGCAAGCAGGTTTCGGTGACGCTGCTGGACAGGAATGGCAACCCTCCAGGAGCGGGCGCATTGTTCGGCTTGGTTTCGATATCGGGGGGCCTTACCTATTACGTGGATGATGCCACGAACACCTTGAATCTGTTTCAGTAATATTTTTAGCGCGCCAGATTGGTGGCTTTAAGTGCACTGAAACATTGGGGAGGCCTAAAACAGCGATGTTCGGGCCTCTTTTCTTGCCGATTGTAGGATCTCGAAAGACTTTAGTCTTTCCGCGTGCGCAGCCCCGCCTCTCCTAGCGGCTGCGGACAAGGCATCTCGAAATACTAATACCGTGGCGGTGGATATCTCTCAGTTGGGCCCTTTCACGACGGCTAACCTGGTAATTGGTTCTCGAGAGACCCCGTTGCCGGCCCGCAGCCTTCCGCGGTTTCCAGCCCCGGCGAGAGCAACTGCTGTTGCTCCTGGCGCCACTGCAACTAGGTAACCGATAAAGGCTGCCGTGATGACGACTGGTCCTGGTGTGATCATGGCAACTGCGACGGCGTCCACGAACTGCCGTTCTGTAACCCAAGTGAAATGTTACGACCACGAGGGTGTGACCGATGGGCGAACGCAATGTGCTGTACGTCACAGACAGGCTGCCGCGAAGAGGAATAGATATTGGCCATCCGTTGCAAGTCGGTTCCGGTTTATTCCGTGCCGATACGGAAATCATCCGCACGTCGATAAAAAGGAGTCCTTCTATGTTTGCTCGCATGCTTGAATTCAACATCAAAATGGAAAAGAAGAACGAATTCGTCACGACGGTGAAAACGGAAGTACTGCCCATTCTGAAGAAGCAACCTGGATTTCTGGAGATTCTGCCGTTCTTCGGCGAGAACAAACCAGAGAAGGTCACATTCATCAGCCTCTGGGAGACCAAGGCCAACGCGACCAAGTACGAGAAAGAGACTTACTACAAGGTCGAAGAAATTCTGAAGCCGTGGCTGCTCACGCCGATCACCACCACTCCCTACAATCTGGAGAAGACGCTCGCCGAGCATTTCCTTCAGTCCTTCGTCTAAACCGCGCGAAAGCAAATTTGAAAAGGCCGGGGCCCACTCCGCCCCGGCCTTTTTCCTTTGGGCAAACCGTCAGCGCGCGCTCGCCGATTCTGCGAGTGCTACACTGCGGCCTCCCCAAGCGATACCGGGCACACCAGGATTTCAAGTCCCGCTGCTGCGGTCTTCGCCAGCGCTGACATAAAGTGAGAGAGCTCGGCTTCACGCCGAGATTCGAGAGTGACCTCCATTCCGGTTTCAGGGTGACTGGCAAGTACGGTCGCGCCAAGGTCCGAGTTACTGCCATTGCCCTCGGAAAGCCTCAGCGTGAGTTCCGTGCCAATGGGGAACGGCGACGGTGTGTCGAGATAAAAGCTGTTGCCAGAGAGTGCTCGCAGGCGGGCCGGAAGGGGCGGATCGTCATCCACGCCATTTGCGCTTTGAGCACTGAATGCGGGACCGAGTTGGTCCCGGATCCAGCGCTCGAGCGGTCGCGCGACAGACTGTTCCGCGGAGAAGAAATGGACGCCGATCTTCCCGCGCCCGTCGTCCCAAGCCACTTCGCCCGCGAAACTGGAAGGACTGGCAGCGCCGGGTAACGTGAAGGTCACCACCACCTGCCCCGTAGGCCGCAGAGCTGATTGGAGCTGGAGACTCATGCCTTCGCGCGAAAGGTCCAGGCTGTTCGCCGACTGGCGGCCGCCCATTTCACCACCGCTCACCTCCACCGGGATTGAGACCGGAATTCGGCGACGCCGCCGGCGTTCCACCTTCATCAAGGCCCGCGCTGCACGCAAGCTGGCTTTGGCACGCTCCCGCGTGAGCGGGGAGTAAATCACGAAATGCGCGCCCGCCTCGAACGCACTCTTCAAACCAAAGTCGTAGGGAACGATGGCGATTGCAATCGGACGACGGTCAGAATGCGCCGACTCGGCCTGTTTGTGCCAACCGCCCGCAGAGGGGTAGGAGGCATATTCGGAGATCACAGCTTCCAGTCGGTCTGTTCGCAGAGCGCGCAGCGCATCTTGTTCATTCTCAGCAATATAGGCCTCAATCTCAAGGTCTTTCATTACCCCTAAAAGGAGGCGGCGGTTGGATTCGTCGGCACACAAGAGCAGGGTGCGCAGGCTGGCTCGCGGCGGCGGAATTTGTGGTTTCACAATTACTCTATCGGCAGAATGGTGGAGGGTAACCAGAGGCGATTTGGCGCAGACTTGGCCCCTCCCCGAGCTCCATTTTCCGTCGAAAGGTAAATTCTGACCATAAAACTAACGCAGAGACGCCAAAAAACTGCTTGACTAATCCTAGAACCCCTGTAAAATCATAGGGTTGCGCGGAATGTCGAGCTTCCCACCGTGAGCGATGCCGCTGTTGTCGGGTTCGCCCGAAATGAATCTCTGTACGGCATTGCGAATCTATTTTATAGACGACATTTTGAAGCAGGCATGAACCTTTGACATTTTTTGCTGCAAAAGAGGGGAACCGTAGATGGCGAAACGACGTGGCAATCCAAACTGGGGAAAACCTGAGCCGATTGGGCCGATTACCCCCACCATTACCGAATTTGAGCAGGTGGTGCGGGAGTACAAGTTGACTCCCGACCAGTACTTGCGGTCCACCCGGCTGCGCGAGTGGGCGCGCCGAAACCGGAACTCAAAATATATTCCGGAGCCGCTATTGGAAGCTTGGGGATTTGAAATCGAATCGACGCTATAGGCGGGGAGCGGAGTTTTGTGGCGAGGGACGCGCGACGGCGCGTCCCTTTTGCTTTGGGGCAAACGCGGGGTAGCGTATTCTGATGCACGTGAGGATTCCGGGAACTCAACTGATCTCGCTGCTGGTGGCGATCAGCTTCGCGGCCGGGCTGAATGTCTACGCCACCGTGGCAACGCTCGGGCTGCTGGCGCACACGCGATGGATCGAACTTCCCCCTGCGCTGCATCTGCTGGCCAACTGGTGGATCATCGCGGCGGCGGGAGCGCTGTTCGCGGTGGAATTTTTCGCGGACAAGATTCCAGTGTTCGATCTGCTTTGGAATGCGCTGCACACATTCATCCGGGTACCCGTGGCGGCGCTGATTGCCTATGGCGCCACGGCGCAGCTTTCTCCGGGACAGCAAGTGCTGGCGACGGTGGCCGGCGGAGCGATCGCGTTGGCGGCGCATGGCGGCAAGACAGCGGTGCGAGCCGCGGTGACGCCTTCTCCTGAGCCCTTCTCGAACATGGCCCTCAGCGCTGGAGAAGATGTGTTGGCGGTGTTCCTGACTTGGTTTTCCACCTCCCATCCATACATTGGAGCGGGGATTGTGATTGGATTGCTGGTCGTGATCGTATTGTTTGCGCGATGGGTGGTGCGATCGTTGCGGCGGCTGTTTACCAACGCGGAGCAAGCGTTGGCGAACTAGGGCGCCCGTGGTTCTCGCCTGCATTTCGCCGCCGCAGTTGTGCTTCTGGTTTCCGTAGCGTTGAACACCAGATCTGTTTGCCGACGATCCTCCGACCGACGATTCGTTGGATGGCCTGCTGGCTGATCTGCTAGAATTTTTCCGCGATGACTGACACGGTTTTGGTTCCTGCCAATACTTTAGTTCCTGCCAACACGGTAGCGACGGCCAAGGGGGACGGGCCTGCGCTGGAGACTGGCGGCGCCCGCGTGTTTCTGCTCACCCTGGCGATCACAAAGATTATCGAACAAGAGTCGCTGGAGCTCTCGATCTACGCTTCGGCCGACGGGACGACCTGGGGCGCCAAGCCCCTGGCGTCGTTTCCGCAGAAGTTTTATTGCGGAGAGTCGCCGTTGCTGCTGGAGTTGCCGGGCGATGCGGACGTGAAGTTCGTCCGGGCCCACTGGGAAGTGGGGCGATGGGGACGCGGGACAGAGACGCCGATGTTTAAGTTCGGAGTCACCATGCGGGAAGTGCCGGCGGAGATGTTGCGGGATCGCAAACGGTAGGCTGGCGCGCGGGCAGAGTTCAAGTCTCCGTCGTTGTTTCCAGTCGAGCTGGTTTCCACTCAACCTGATTTCCAGCCCATCTGATTTGCAGCCCATCTAATTCCCACTCAATATGATTTCCACTCAACCGACGCCCCAGCCTCCCGCCAATAATATTCCTGCATCGACTTCCACAGTGAAAGTTCTAGATGAGCGTTCCACCTTAGGGTTCTAAATTTACGGGAACCTGGAGCTCGGCTGCGGGGTCTATTGCAGCTAAGGAGAAGTGGCCAATCACTTTCCCTACCAGAGATTGCGCCGCGGCATAGAATAGAGGAACTGCCAATGGGTTGGGCGGGAGCGTCGAATTTGAGCGATCTGGCGAGCGCGATGGGTGCACGGACCGAGGAAGCCGCCGTGGTGGCTGAACTCAAGGCCGGTTCCGAAGCCGCCTATGTCTGGCTGATTGGTGAATTCCACCGCCCCATCTACAGCCTGGTGTACCGCATGATGAACGATCCGGCAGACGCGGCCGATACCACGCAGGAAGTTTTCGTCAAAGTCTTCCGCGGCATCCATCAATTCCACGGCGAATCCACGCTCAAGACCTGGATCTACCGTATCGCGTTGCACGAGGCCTCCAACCGCCGGAGATGGTGGTTCCGGCATAAGGCGCAGGAGACCTCCATCGAACCGCAACCCACCGGCGACGAAGGTCAGGCGCGTGGATTGGTGGACACGCTGGCGGACGGCCACGATTCTCCGTTTGACAGTTTTGCCCATGAGGAAGTGCGGGCCCGGGTGGAGAGGGAACTGCAGCAGGTGCGAGAGCCTTACCGCACCGCGTTGATCCTGCGCGACCTCGAAGAAATGTCGTACGAAGAAATCGCTGAGGTCCTGCAGATCTCGCTGGGCACGGTGAAGTCGCGCATCACGCGCGGACGCGGCGCCTTGCGGCAGAGATTAGTCGAGTATGTGCGCGAGGCAGGGCCGGAGTTGGGACTGGTCTCGCCCGAAGCAAAACTAAAAGTTTCGAGGGGGAGAAAAGAAGTCGAGGTGACATCATGACGTGCGGTGAGGCCAAGACATTATTCTCGCCGTATCTGGATGGGGTGCTGACCGGGGCGCAGATGCAGAAGCTCGACCGGCACGTGGAAGACTGTGTGGCGTGCCGCGGGGTGTATCGGGAAGTGCGCAAGACGCAGATGTTGCTGGCGGGCCTGGGAAAAAAGCTGGCGCCTGCCGACCTGGGGCTGAAGCTGCGGGTGATGGCCTCGCAGGAAGCGGCGCGGGCAAGGCGGCCGCGCTTTGAAGGCGTGCGGGTGCGGCTGGGGAATGCGATCAACGCGGTGATGGTGCCGGCCTCCGCTGGACTGGCCAGCGCGGTGGTCATCTTCGGCCTGATGATGCAGTTCTTTGCGGTGCCGCAGTTGCAGGCAAATCACGACGATGTCCCGCTGATGTTAAACACTGGTCCGGTGCTGCAGCAATCCGCGTTTGGGACGTCGCTGAGCACGATCAGTTCCGACTCGCTGGTGATCGAGGCCTATGTGGATGAGAACGGCCGGGTGTGGGACTACAAGATCCTGTCCGATGCGAAAGACGCGCAAGCCATGTTGCCGCAAGTGAAGAACATGCTGATCTTTACAACCTTCCGTCCCGCGATGGCGATGGGGCGTCCCACCGCCGACCGCGCCGTGTTGTCGTTCAGTAGGGTCAACGTGAAGGGGTAGAGGGGCGGGCGCACCTGGTCGGCGCAAGCTAGACCGTGAAATTGATTGGGCGCTCTCGCATCCCGCAGGGGCCCTTGGCCTTGGAAAATGAAAAGATGTTTTCCAATTTCGCACCGGCCCGACCACGGCGGGATGTTCGCATAGAAGAATCATGGTCGCAGTTCGAGGCCGCATCGATGGTTGGTGGAACGACGTTCCGCCGGTGAGTGAGTCAGCGTGAGATTTCAAGAGTCTTGGTCCTCAACCTCTCTGGTCTGTTGAACCATGCGTTGCCCCGGCACTGCCCAGGAGAAATTTGCCCTTGACATTGCCTTCACTCTTATCGAGGGCCACCCGGTGTTAGACTTCGAGACGTGCCCAAAGATGTGGGGCACCCGGCATTCTTAGGCAGTCGATTTATCGAGTTTCAACCTTTAGGAGATTCTTACCGACATTTCTTCATTACGTAGCCAGTTAAAAGGTAGGCACCAGACGCTGCAAGGTCCCAAAGTAAGCGCAACGGTGAATCACCACCAAAAACTATGTTGTGGAGGTGAAGGTCGATGTACCCAGACTCCGAGACCTAAGAATGGGACCCTAACCAAATCAGGATGGGGAGCTCTGCTGCTTTCGCTGTTTGGCAAGAGGCGAGTTTGACGGCCCTGGTGCGGCGATGCGGTTTGACCCAAGCCCGCGTGAATTCGTAAACTGAATAGGTTGCGGATCCCCACTTTTCTCCCCGGCAGGAGGCATTCCTGAGCTTTCATTTCCGATGCACATTTGTGGTTGTGCTGTGCCTGTGGACTGCGGTCGCGTGCTCTGCGCAAAATTCCAACGCGACGCTAGAGACCAGTGAAACGATGTTCACCGTGCTCACGGCGATGAATGCTTGCGGGTTCGATAAAGACCTGGAGAAGTCCAGCCCGCTGCGAGCGCAGGTGCGGGCGGAAGTGAAGAGTGTTTTGGAAGCGTCGTCGGCGGCGCATGATGCGGCCCAGCCGATGTGCACCTTTTACCACGATCACCAGGGAACGGACGCCGCCAAAGACCTGTCGCAGTATGTATCGCTGGCGCTTTACATGAATCCGCCGCCGGCGTTCGGGTTCAAGGTAAAAGAAGCTGAACTTCCCCCGGATGCCACCACGGTGTCGGGTCTGATGGCTACCCTTCCGAAATTCTACGAGACCGCGGGAGTGCACAAAATTTGGCTCGGCCATCAGCAGCAGTACGCGGCGCTGACCCAGACCTACCACGAACCGCTGCAAAAACTTCTGTTTGGCACCGAAGTGTATTTGAAGCTGCCGTCTTCCGGATATCTGGGGAGGCAGTTCACAGTGTACCTGGATCCCATGGGAGCACCGGATCTGATCAACGCGCGCAACTATGGGACGGACTATTCAGTGGTGATTTCGCCGGCGGGCGATGGCTTTAAGACGCAGCAGATCCGCCACACCTATCTGCACTATCTGCTGGATCCGCTGGGTCTGAAAAATGGAAGCGCGTTCAAGCGACTGGAGCCGCTGTTGCAGACTGTGACCGCCGCGCCCATGGATGAAAGCTTCAAGACCAACATCTCGCTGCTGGTGACGGAGTGTCTGGTGCGGGCCATTGAGACCAGGACGAACAAGGCGACGGAAGCGGAGCGCCAAAAGACGGTCAGCGATTCAGTGCAGGAGGGTTACATTCTGACCCGTTATTTTTACGACGCGCTGACAAGTTTCGAGAAGGACCCGGCGGGCATTCGGAATGCGTACCCTGAGCTGGTAAATGGGATTGACGTGGGGAAAGAAACCAAGCGGGCGGCGCAGATCCAGTACGCGCAACAGGCGACGCCCGAGTTGCTGCATCTTGCATCGCGACCCGCCGATGACCACCTGCTGCTGGAGGCGGAGAAGCGACTGAAAGCCGGCGACGTGGAGGGCGCAACGCGGTTGGCGCAGCAGGGCTTGGACGAAGGACAGGGAGACATGGGACGGGCGCTGTTTATCCTGGCCCAGACGGCGACCGCAAACCGCGACATTGCGGGGGCGAGGACGTATTTCGAGAGGGCGATTCTGGTGGCGCGCGAGCCCAAGGTAGTAGCGTGGTCCCATGTGTACCTGGGACGGATCTTCGATTTGCAGGAAAATCGCGAGGCCGCCATTGAGCAGTATCAGGAAGCGATGAAAAAAGGCGGAGGGCTGCCGGAAATCAAGGCGGCGGCGCAGCGTGGGCTGGACGAGCCCTACGAGCCTCCAGCAGGACGCAGAGAGCAGACCGAGCAGAAAAAATAGCGGAGAATCCTACACCTGAGGGAATGCGATGACGAAAGTATGGATGCTGTGTGCAGTGCTAACCATGAGTGCGGCGATTTGGAGCCAGACCACGCCGCCCGTGAAGGCGCCGGAAACGCCGGCGGCACCGGCGGCAAAACACGCGCCGGCGGCCAAGACCGATGCCGAATTCGCCGCATACAAAGCGGTGGCGCAGCTTCCCGATCCCGCCGCCATGGAAAAAGGCGCCGACGATTTTGCGGTGAAATTTCCCGACAGCGATCTTAAGGGGCTGCTGTACAAGACGGTGATGCGGACTTACCAGGGCAAGAACGATGCCGAAAAGACCGAGCAGATGGGACGTAAGGTGCTGGCCCTGGACGGGGACGATCCCGAGGCGCTGGTGATGGTGGCGGAGATACTGGCGGAGCGGACGCACGATACCGACCTGGATAAAGCGCAGCGCTATGACGAAGCCATGAAGCTGGCGCAGCATGCGACCCAGACGGTGGAGACTGACGCGGGCATTCCGGCCGGAACCCCTGAAGATAAAGCGGCGGCTTACAAGGGTCTACTACTCTCTAATGCCTACTCCGTGGTGGGCACGCTGGAGTTTAAGAAAGACAATTTTGCCGCGGCGGAAACAAACTTAAGAAAATCGATGGACGCCTTTCCGCAGCAGCCCGATCCGACGGTGGTGTTGCGGTTGGCATTATCGCTGGACAAGCAGAGCAAGTATCCAGAAGCGTTGAAAGTAGCAGAGCAGGCGGTGACGCTGACCCAGGAAGGCACGGCAGCGGGGAAGATCGCGCGGCAGGAGCGCGACCGGTTGGTGCAGTTGGCGGGCGCAGCTAAGCCGGCAGAGAAGAAGTAAGGGCGGAGCGGTTTCGCTTCGCGGCTACTGTTGCAGAGTCTCTGTAACGCTCGGGCGGGGGTGAGCTAAATCACTGAAAGCAAAATCGGCGGGAGCCAAATCGCGAAAAGCCATCTCATGAAAGCGAGAGAAATCGCGGAGTTGGAAGCTGCGCTGGGATACACGTTCCGGCGACCCGAGCTGTTGGAGCAAGCGCTGACCCACAGTTCGCAAGCCAAGGAGCGGGAGAGCGGAGCGCTTGAAAGTGGGCGGCGAGGCGACAACGAGCAGATGGAGTTTCTGGGCGACGCGGTCCTGTGCCTGGTGACCGCCGAGGGACTGTATCAACGCTTTCCGGATTTCCACGAAGGCAAGTTGTCGAAGCTGCGAGCTCACCTGGTGAGCGAACGGCATCTGATCGGCGCGGCGGACCAATTGCAACTGGGACACTACCTGCATCTAGGCAAGGGCGAAGAAAAGAGTGGCGGCCGGGCGAAGACCGCGCTGCTGGTGGATGCGCTCGAGGCGGTGATCGCGGCGATCTATTTGGATGGAGGCCTGGAATCCGCGCGCAAGGTGATTGAGGTCATCGTCACACAGCCGGAACTGGATCGCATGCTGGTCGAGGGTGGAGACGCGACCGTGATTGATGCCAAGTCAGCCCTGCAAGAGCGGGTGCAGGCGATGGGGCAGGGACAACCTTCGTATGTGCTGGTGAGAGAGCATGGCCCGGAACATCGCAAGACGTTCACCGTGGAAGTTCGCGTGGGCGGCGGCGAATCAGCGGGAACGCCTGATTTCGTGGGGCGCGCGGAGGGTCCTACCAAGAAGCGGGCGGAGCAGGAGGCGGCTCGCAAAGCGCTGGAGCACCTGATCGCCGGGCAGGCGGCCAGCCAGGAGAAACCGTCCCATTGATGAGGCAAGAAGTGGAGCGAGACATTGTTGAAGGATGATTGGCCGGCCACTGCGCAGTCGCTGGTGTTGACCCTGGTGATCGCGGTATTCGTCATCACGTTCGTGGTGCAGGCGTTTGAGATTCCTTCGGAGTCGATGGAAAACACGCTGTTGATCGGCGACTACGTGCTGGTGGACAAGTTCAGCGACGGAGGCACGCCGGCAATGCGCGCAGTGATGCCGTACAAAGAAATCCAGCGCGGCGATGTGGTGGTATTTCACTATCCGGTGCGGCCCGCTCAGCACTTCGTCAAACGAGTGGTAGCAGTGCCGGGCGACCGGATCCGTCTGGTAGACAAGCGCGTGTACCTGAATGGCGTACCGCTCAAAGAGCCCTATGTGCGGTACAGTGGGAGGGGGCGCGATTGGTTTCGCGACGACTTCCCACGGACGGATCTGGCGCCGCCGGGCTTGGAGCCAGACTGGTGGCTGCAGATGAAGAAGCTGGTGGAGAATAACCAGTTGATTGTTCCGGTGGACAGCTATTTTGTGATGGGAGACAACCGGGATGAAAGTCTGGACAGCCGGTACTGGGGTTTCGTGCCGAAGGAAAACATCATTGGCCGGCCGCTGTTGATTTACTGGTCGGTGCAGGATTCGAATCGCGATCTGGCGGGCGCGAATTCCGCCGGCGATAAGATTTATAACTTTGCATATGCCGTGACCCACATTCTAAAGATCACGAGATGGGACCGGACCCTGCGGTTAATCGAGTAAATCATCTTTTTCGATTGAAGGAACTAGCATTGGCTGAGAAAGTAAAGCAGCAGCAGGAAAGCCCCCGGGAAACTCCCGTGGAATTTATCGCGTCGCTGGCGGCAGTGCTGGTGACCGGCTTGTTCATTATCACGTTCGTGATGCAGGCCTTTGAGATTCCTTCCAGCTCCATGGAAGACACGCTGCTCATTGGGGACCACGTGTTCGTGAACCGGGGGCAGTTCGCGCCGCGGACGAAGTGGATTGGTCCGCTCATGCCCTACCGCGAAATCCATCGCGGAGACATTGTGGTCTTTGTGTCGCCGGCGGAGCCGGGACTCTATGTGGTCAAGCGCATCATGGGCATTCCGGGAGACCGGCTGCATTTGCGCGACAGCGTGGTGTACCGCAATGGAGAAAAGCTGGACGAGCCCTACGTCATGCACAAGATACAGGACTACAACCCCTACCGCGACAACTTTCCCGCGGTGCCGCCAGACCGCTACGGCGTGACCCCGGAGTGGCAAGTGCTGCAGCGGGCCAACATTCAGGGCGATGACCTGGTAGTGCCCGCAGACAGCTACTTCGCCATGGGCGACAACAGGGACGTCAGCTACGACAGCCGTTTCTGGGGGTTCATTCCCAAGGCCAATGTGATTGGAAGGCCGATGTTTATCTACTGGTCGTTCGTGACCCCGCCAAATCAATATCAGTTGCGGGGTGTGGGAGACCGGGTGGGGTTCCTGGCCCACACCGTTCTGCACTTCTTTGACGAGACGCGTTGGCGGCGCACTTTCAGGGTCGTGCGGTGACGCTGCGCGCCACCAAACGCGGCGCGCTGGTGTTTGGGGCTGTGTTGCTGGCCATGTTTCTGGTGCGCCCGGGCGCGGCGCGGCTGCAGCACCGCATTGAAATGTCTCTGGGAGACGCGCTAGGACGGCGAGTCGAAATTGGCGGCGTGCATCTGCGATTGCTGCCGCAACCCGGTTTCGATCTGGACAATCTAGTGGTGCGGGATGATCCGCATTTTGGTGCTGAGCCTATGCTCTCAGCTCAGCAAGTCACCACCAACCTGCGAGTCCTGGCCCTGTTTCACGGGCGGCTGGAACTCTCCAGCTTGAGCTTGAGCGACCCCAGCGTCAACCTGGTGCGAAATCAGGCAGGACGCTGGAACCTGGAAGATGTCCTGGAACGCCGTGCCAAGACAGCAACCGCTCCGACCAGCCAAGCCTCCTCTAAAACGCGTCCTGCATTCCCGTATCTGGAAGCCACCGGCGGGCGCATCAATTTCAAATTCAATCTGGAAAAGAAACCGATCGCGCTGCTGGAGGCGGATTTTTCCTTATGGCAGAATTCCGAGAACTCGTGGACAATGCGTCTGAAAGCGCAGCCCACCCGCACCGATATGAGTCTTAGCGATACCGGATCCCTTCGGGTCAATGGAACCTGGCAGCGCGCGGGCACCCTGCGGGAGACGCCTGTGCACCTGCAGGCGCAGTGGGAACAAGCGCAAATGGGGCAAATGACCAAGCTGGTGTGGGGACAAGACAAGGGGTGGCGCGGCGGCGTGACCATCACCGCGGACATCGCTGGGAGTCCAGCCGCACTGCTGGTAAAAACACAAATCAAGGTGGATGACTTCCGCCGCTACGATGTTTCCAGTCTGCAGAATTTGCGGCTGGCGTTGGGTTGTCAGGGGACCTACAACGCGGCGGATAGTTCAGTGGGAGAGTTGTTCTGCCAAGCGCCGATGGCTGCTGGCAAATTGACCATGGCTGGCGAGGCTGGCTGGGGCTCGGCCGCGCAATACGACCTCAAGATTGCAGCGGAAGGAATTCCCGCGCAGGGGTTGGCCGCGCTGGCACAACACGCGAAGCAAGACTTGGCGCCGGATCTGAGGGCGATGGGATTACTCGACGGCGAGTTCGAAGCGAAGAAAGACGCTGGAAAGAATGTCGCGACATTTCTGGGGAAGGCGACGGTCCACGGCTTTCAACTTTCGTCGAAGGCCGAATCTGCAACGGTTAATTTTGGCGATGTCGCGGTGACGACAGGGCGCGCGCCAAAAACCGTCGCCGGATTGAGTAAGCTCGAACCGGGTGGAATCAATTTACAAATTGGGCCGGCATCTGTGGAACTGGGCACAGTGCCATCCGCCGCGCAGGGACTAGTGTCCAGAACTGGCTATGATTTTCGCTTGCGCGGAATGGTGGAGGTCAGCCGTACGCTGAAGCTGGCGCGGATGCTGGGAGTGACTCGGTGGAAACCTGCGGCGGAAGGCAGTGCGCGGGTGGACCTGGGGATCAATGGAACCTGGCAACGCTCGGCCCAGCCCGCAGTGAGCGGCACGGCATTCCTGAGTGGCGTAACCGCGCAGGTGGCGGGTATGAGTTCTCCACTAAAAATAAATACCGCGAATCTTTCCGTCCTCGGGGATTCGGTGCAGGTGCAGAAATTGCAAGCTTCGTTTGGTGATATGCACTTCGCCGGAACCGCGACCGTGCCGCGCCATTGCGAAAAGAGCGAGGGTTGCGAGAGCAGATTTGACCTGGCGGTGGACCAGATCGCGCTGGAGGATGTGCGCGGCCTGTTTGGCGAGCAGGCTGGGAAGCGCCCGTGGTATCAGTGGCTGGCGGTGGGGTCTCCGGCGGCGTCCAATCCTCTACTGGGGCTGCGCGCCCAAGGACAGATCCAGGCAAGAGTGGTGAAGGTCGGAAAGGTTGTAGCCACCAACTGCGCCGCGAACTTTGAAGCCAGCAACGGGAAGATTCAACTTCGAAATCTGCAGGGAAAGTTGCTGGGCGGAAGTCACCTGGGCGAGTGGCGACTGGATGGCAGCAAAGAACCGGCGGAGTATTCCGGGCGCGGAGAGTTTAGCGATATCTCGCTGAACGCGCTGGCGGGGCTATGGCCCGAGGACTGGGTTGCGGGGAAGGCCAGCGGCGACTATCAGTTCACCGCAACCGGTGCGAATGCCGCCGACGCCTGGAAGAAGGCAGTAGGGACGCTCCAATTTGTGATGAGCGATGGCACATTCCCTCAGGTGAAACTGGAGGGCGGCCCGCTCAGGGTTGATAAATTCGCGGGCACCCTGCAACGCAAAGATGGTGAGTTCATCCTAGAACAAGCGAAGCTCGCAGGTGCGACTGGAAGCTATGCGGTCAAGGGTACAGCGTCGGATCGGGGTGCCCTGAAGATGAGGTTGCAACCGGATGGCGCGCCGGTCGTGGTGGTGCAAGGAACAGTAACGCATCCCTCGGTGCAGACCACGCCAGCGGCGAGGTAATGCGGAAGGCGGAGCGGACGACAGCTAGTGCGATTCTCGGCACGGAAAATCCCAAGCTTCTTTCGGTCGCGCGGGCGAGTAGTTAGTTCATATCGCCCAGCGAGCAGGCTCCGGGACCGCGCGAGTCGCCGCAACTACCGCAGGGACTGGCGGATGCCGGGGCAGCCCCGCTTTTTGCCGAAACCGCAAAGACCGAGAGCTGCGGTTCTAATTTCTTTCCTTCACACTTGGGGCAAGCAGCCTTGTCCCGGCCATAAACCAACGCTTCGAATTCGTGGCCACAGCCTTTGCAGACATACTCGAAAATCGGCACTCTTCACCTCGCAGACGAAACACTCTACCTCTATATAAAATCAGGCAGTGGAGAAAATGCAAACCAACCCGGCAACCGTTGTGCGATCTGAACCTGAATTTCGGGCGCGGCGCGGATTCGCGGGTGGGCACAGGCAAACCCTGGCGTCGTTTTTTCTGGCGCGCCGCATCATCCTGCCCAAGCCAGACTCAAGGCTGGTGGAAGTAGCGCCCGGCATTCCGGTGCTGTGCCACTGCTACTGGCAGGAACCGCGCCACCAGCGCATGACACTTTTGATTGTGCACGGGCTGGAGGGTTCCGCGGATTCTGGCTATGTGGCGGGAACAGCGCAGAAAGCGTTAGCCACTGGGATGAACGTGGTCGCCATGAACCAGCGCAACTGCGGAGGCACGGATGAACTCGCCGCCACCCTATACAATTCCGGGTTGTCGGGCGACGTGGCCACGGTAGCGCACTCCGTCATCGAGCGTGATCGAGTTTCGCAATTGGCTTTGGTGGGTTACTCGATGGGCGGGAACCTGGTGTTGAAGGCGGCGGGCGAATGGGGAAGCCAGGGCCCCGTCGAATTCAAGGCGGTGGTCGCGGTTTGTCCTGCGCTGGATTTGGCGGCTTCCGCAGATGCGCTGCACGCGCGCAGCAACTGGCTGTATGAAACCTATTTCATGTGGGCGCTGCGCCGGCGCTTGCGGGCGAAGGCCAAATTGTTTCCCAATGATTTTGATGTCCAGCGCCTGCGCGGGGTCAAGTCGCTGCGCCAGTTTGACGATCAAGTGACCGCGTATTACTGCGGTTACGAAGGAGCCGTGGATTATTACGCACGCGCCTCCGCCGTAAACACTCTGGATCGGATTGCAGTGCCAACCCTGGTGATTCACGCCGCCAACGATCCTTTTGTAATGATTGTTCCGGAAACCCTGAAGAAGATGCGAGCCAATCCCATGATCCGCTACCTTGAGACGGAGGATGGCGGGCATTGCGCGTTTGTGGGCGAGCGTCAGGGCGATGGCGATGACGGACGTTGGGCTGAGACGCGAGCGGTGGAGTTTGTGAAGACGATCTCGTCTAAGCTGGAACTCTTTTGAACCAGTTCATCATGTCGCTGCGCTTGAGTTCAGTGCGCAGCCGGGACAGCAGCAGCATCGACAGGAAAATGATTAGCAAGCCGAGCGATGCGCCGCGGATACTGTTGGCGTGCTTGGGCAGAATCGACACTCGTCCGTAAACAAACTCGATGTGCACCCAGTACCCCAGCAGGGAGGTGCGTCCCAGTTGGATCAGCGGACTGAATCCCCACTGGCCCCATCCCCATTGGCACCAGGCGTATACCCCAAATAAAATCACCAGCAGAATCCCCACTCGCATCATCCAGAAGGCCGGACTGGAGTGCCAATAATCGGGATAGATGCGCTCAAGAGAGGTGTCAACCGCATGCACGGCGAGCATGAGGATGGCGCCCGCGAGTCCGGCGAACGCGGCGGATTTGGTGGGGTTCGCGCGAGACCACGCATTGGTCAGCAGGAACCCAGCGCCCAGGCCGGCGAAGGCGAAGGCGGCCCATGGAAAGATGGGAAAGAGCCAGGGTTGCGGTTCGCCAAGGTTGTGAACTCCATTGATGTAAGACTCGATCGGCCAAGGCAGAAACTGCGGACGCCAAGTGGTCCAGAGCAGCGGCGTGAGCAGCGAGATGGCGAAGGCAGTAAACGACGCGGCTACGGTAAGGCGGGCACGAGTGAGGTTCGGAAACGCAGCGGCGGCCCAGCACACCAGCGCCATCAGCATCATAGAGAGGCCGATGGTGTTGAGGACGTCCACCCGGAGTAGATCGCTCCACGGCGCCCACGGCCATGCGATGAAAAACTCCTGCAGCCGAAACAGCAAGCCAAGCCCGAAGATTTCCGCCCCGCGGCGGAGCGTAGTCAACGCGATCTCTCGTGACGCGACGCCTTTGTCCAGTAGCTTGCCGGTAACGAGCGCAAATGATATTCCTGCCAGAAACAAAAAGAGCGGCGCGGGGAGTGTGCCTCCAAGCTGTGAGTACATGAAGAACGTGGATTTGCGAGCTTCCGGACTGAGCCAGGAATCGTAGCAATGGGTCTGGAACATCAGCACGCAGGCGAGGCCGCGCATCCAGTCAATGTAGGCGAGGCGAGAATTAGTGGACGCGGCCACGGAGCAACATTATAGAGCGGATGGCAGCGCCCAGTACGGGCGCGGCCGAAATGAGGGATGGTACCCCTGGCAGGAGTCGAACCTACGTAGGACGGTTTAGAAGACCGTTGCCTGATCCGCTAGGCTACAGGGGCACAAGGCTTCTGCGAATAGTTTACCGCACTCGCCCACCCCTTCTGGAAAACAACGGGGCCGACAGACGCCCCATCCCCGTCTGCATGTTGACACTGGTTGGTAATCGGAAGACAATCTGAAAATCCCTCCCCGGCGAAGTGCTGCGAAGCGGCTTCGTCCTCACCCTCACTGCCGAGAGTCTAGAGTCAGTTCGGGGTAAAATTCCGGAACAACGGATTGCCAGGAGAAAGCTTATGTTTGCTAATCGTCGATTGAAGTCCATACTGCCCGTGTTGGTCATCGCTTTCCTGCCTGCGCTCATGAGCGCGCAGCAACGCTACCTCTATGACAAGCTGACGGTAGGTACTGGAGCAAATCCCATCGCAGTGGCTTCAGGGGACTTTAACAACGACGGCCGGGTCGACCTGGTGACCGCCAACCAGGGAAGCAATAGCGTTTCAGTTGTGTTGGGAAGGGCCGACGGCTCCTTCAACCCGAAGACCGACTATGGGGTGGGAACGGAACCTGTGTCAGTGGCGGTTGGCGACTTCAACGGAGATGGCAATCTGGACATTGCGGTGGCCAATTCAAAAGACAACACGGTCTCCATTCTTATAGGGACCGGGACCGGTGGATTCCAACCACATGTTGATTACTCAACCGGGTTGAACCCCCGCTCGATGGCGATCGCGGATCTAAATGGAGATGGCAAGCTCGACTTGGTCACTGCCAACGTGACTTCAAATTCAATTTCCGTCCTGCTCAATAATGGCGATGGGACTTTCGGATCGAAAAGCGACTATGCCACCGGCCTCGGTCCGCAATGGGTGATCCTCGCCGACTTTAACGGGGACCACAAACTCGATGTTGCAGTGGCAAACTCATCGGCAAATACCGTGTCGGTGTTGTTGGGCGATGGAGCCGGGAAATTCGGCGCCCACAGTGACTTTGCGACTGATACCAGGCCCGTTTCCATCGCCGCCGGTGACTTGAACCGGGACGGCAAGATGGATTTGGTAGTGGCACAGAATCTGGGCAAGAACCTAATTTCGGGCGTAGGCGTTTTGCTGGGCCGCGGCGACGGCACATTCCAGCCCATCGTGCAATACACCACTGGCTCGCAGCCGGCGGGGATCTTGGTCGCCGACGTGAACGCAGACAGCATTCCCGACGTGGTGGTATCGGCCGCCAACACCGTGACTCCTGGCCCGATTGGCTTTCTTCTGCCGGGCGGTGTGTCGGTATTCATTGGAAAGGGCGATGGCACGCTAACGCCGCAAGTGTCTTATGCCACCGGCGCGGGATGCAGCGCGGTAATCGCTGCCGACGTGAACCGCGATGGCGTAGTGGATCTGGTGACTGCAAACGTCGACGACAACTCTGCCACCGTGCTGGCTGGACAGGGAGGCGGCAAGTTCTCCCTAAGCAGCGTCGTTTCCAAAACCGTCAGTTTTGGACTCGGCGTAGGCGACTTCAACCATGACGGCGCGTTCGACCTGGTCACCTCCGACGGAATCGCGGATATCGATGTGTTTTTTGGGACGTCAACCGGAAAGTTTCTACCAGGCGTCCCCTACGGCGCCGGCAGGAATCCCGAGCTGCTCGCAGTGGGTGATTACAACCGGGACGGGAACCTCGACGTGGCCGTGCTGGCCACTAACTCGAACACCCAAGGCACCGTGTTCATTTTCCTAGGAAATTCGGACGGCACTTTTACATCAGGCGCCAGCTACTCTACCGGCATCATTCCTATTTCCATAGTGACCGCCGACTTCAATCAGGATGGCATCCTGGATATGGCCTTCACCAACCTCGACAGTTTCAATATTTCCGTGATGTTTGGCAACGGAGATGGAACCTTCCAACCCGCCGTCAACTATCCCACCAAATATGGCCAGCAGCCGGTGGGGCTGGTGGCGGCGGATTTCAACAACGACCACTTTCCCGACCTGGCGTTCACCAACAACCTGAATCGCTACCTCTCCATGTTACTCAACGATGGCACAGGTCACTTCGGGCTCGAGGCCCAGTTCACTACCCACAGCAACGGGTACACCATCGTCGCCGGAGATGTAAACCACGACGGCAATACGGATTTGTTCTTTGGACCGAACGGCAGTGATAGCCTCGAGGTTTTTCTGGGCAACGGGGACGGGACGTTTCAGCCTTCGGTCAAATATAGCACCGGCAATCTCGCGAGTATCAGCGACATCAAGATTGTGGATGTGGATGGCGATGGCAACAACGATGTGGTGGCCGGCGTTGCCGACTATCTCAGCGTGCTGCGCGGCAAAGGCGATGGGACGTTCGATGCCCACAACGACTTCCTGATGCCGCGGCCGAGTATCTTGCAGTTGGCGATGGTGGATTTCACCGGCTACCATGCTTTGGATGCGACCACCACTGGCACCTACGGAACCATGATCCTGCGCAACAACCCGGTCATCGCTCTCGACCCCAACAACGTCAAGTTCGGTACGCAAAAAGTTGGGACCACCAGTGGATCGCGCGTACTCACGATCTCCAGTTCCGGGATAGCCGATTTGCAGATCAAAACTATTTTGCTTACTGGCGCCAACTCCGGTGATTTCTCGCAGAGCAACAACTGCGCCGGTTCGTCGGTTCCGGGCGGCGAGTCGTGCAGCGTGACCATCACGTTCACTCCGCAAGCGGTGGGTGCGCGCAGCGCGACGGTGCTCATCGGAACCGCGGTGGGGAACGCAGCCTATGCGGTCAGCTTGAGCGGAACTGGAAAATAGCGTCTGACCTAGCGACTCGCAATGCTTTTAGGAAGCGGGCTCACCGGCTCCCTTTTTTCGTGGCGTAATTGTGGTTACGGATGGTTATGGCCAGGGGTTACAATGACTTGCCATTGTAGCGACAGTTATTTTTTGGGCTCGACAAGTAACGAAGAAAAACTTTGCGAAATCAGTCGCGAGCAACCGTTGCGTTCCGCGCGCCAGGCCATGAACAACGCCTATGCCCCATTACTGCGGCTCCTCCAGCGTCAACAGCAAAATTTATTCATCGTGTGATTCACAAAGAGGAACTATAGATGGGACGAGTCACCGGCATTCTCGGTCTGCTCACCATGCTCGGGCTGGCCTACATTTTCTCGACCAACCGCAAGGCGATCCGCGGCAAGACTGTATTTTGGGGCCTGACCCTGCAGATTACCTTCGCGGTGTTTGTACTGCGGTCTGAGATTGGACGCCAAATCTTCCAGCATGCAGGAGCAGCGGTCAACAAGTTGTTGTCCTATGCGTTTGCGGGTTCCGAATTTGTCTTTGGGTCGTTGGGAAAACAGGGCTCGCCGATGGGGTTCTACTTTGCCTTTCAGGTGCTGCCGACCATCATCTTCATCGCAGCATTTTTTGCCGTCCTCTATCACTTCGGCGTCATGCAGATTGTCATCAAAGCGGCCGCTCGGGTGATGACTAGGTTCATGGGAGCCAGCGGCGCGGAGTCGCTGAACGTGGCTGCCAGCATCTTTATGGGGCAGACTGAGGCGCCGCTCACCATCAAGCCGTTTCTTTCAGACCTGACCCGGTCAGAATTGATGACCGTGATGACCAGCGGCATGGCACACGTATCGGGCGGCATTATGGCGGCATACATCGCGTTTGGCGCCGACCCCAAGCATCTGTTGAGTGCGGTCATCATGACCGCGCCGGGTACTATCCTGATTTCTAAAATGCTGGTGCCGGAAACCGAAGTCCCCAGGACCCTGGGCCGGGTGGTGATGAGCGAAGAAGAAGAGCAGGCGGAAAAGGACGAGAATCTGTTGGGCGCAATCTCACGCGGCACCACCGACGGCTTGCGCCTGGCCATCAATGTTGCTGCCATGCTGATCTCGTTTCTGGCTCTCATCGCCTTGGCCAACGGCATTCTTGGCGGGCTCCACCATGTTCTCGGCGTCTGGTGGTTCCCCTCCAGCCTGCAACAAATTCTGGGAACGTTATTCGCGCCGGTGGCCTGGGTCATTGGCGTGCCGTGGCGAGATTGTCCCGCCATCGGCAGCCTTCTGGGAACGCGCATGGTTTTGAATGAGACGGTCGCGTTCTCGCTACTAGGTCCGCAAAAAGCAATGTTGGATCCACGTTCTTTCACCATTGCCACTTTCGCGCTCTGCGGGTTCGCTAACTTCAGTTCAATTGGGATTCAGATTGGCGGGATTGGCGGCCTTGCTCCCAACAAACGAGGAGAACTGGCCCGCCTGGGCCTGCGTGCGATGCTGGCGGGAACCATGGCGAATCTAATGTCCGCTTCCATTGCTGGGATGCTGCTATAGCGCGGTCCTTCACCGGCGGTTAGGCGCTTCGCCGGATGAGGTCTCTCAGCCTCATGGCTTGGCTGGCTCTCCGCTCTGCTGCAACATCTTGACCACGATGCCGGTCCACCCGGTTTGGTGGCTGGCTCCGAGTCCTGCGCCATTGTCGCCGTGAAAGTATTCGTGGAATAGGATGTAGTCCCGCCAATGCGGATCAGTTTGGAATTTTTCTACATTGCCAAAAACCGGGCGGCGGCCGTTTTCGTCGCGCAAAAAAGTTGTAGCCATGCGGCGCGACAATTCGCCCGCTACATCCCACAAATTGTAGGTCGCACCCGATCCGGTCGGGAACTCAACTTTAAAGTCATCGCCCAGGTAGTAATGAAATTTCTGCAGCGACTCGATCAGCAGGTAGTTGAGCGGGAACCACACCGGCCCGCGCCAGTTCGAGTTACCTCCGAACATTCCGGTCGTGGATTCTGCGGGCTCGTAGTCCACCCGGTGCTCTGTTCCATCCACCGAAACAATGTAGGGATGGTCGCGGTGATACTGCGAGAGCGCGCGGATGCCGCAAGGCGAAAGAAATTCCTTCTCGTCCAGCATGACGCTGAGGATCCTGCGCAACTGGTCTGCAGTCGCAATTGAAAGCAACCGGCGCGCCCCGGTGCCGGGAGTGCGCATGCAAGCCACGTTGCCAGTCAGATCGGGGCGGTTGTCCACAAACCACTCCAGGCGGCTCTTGAAGCCGGGCAACTTGTCCAATAAATCCGGCTCCAGAGTTTCAACCGCAAACAGCGGAATCAATCCCACCATGGATCGCAGCTTGATGGGAAACTGAGCGCCGTCGGGCATCTTCAGAACGTCATAGAAGAAGCCGTCCTCTTCGTTCCACAAGCCCACGCCATCCTGGCCGCGGTGGCTCATGGCGTTTGCGATGAACACAAAGTGCTCCCAGAATTTGCTGGCTACATCTTCGTAGGCCGGATCTTCCCGCGCCAGTTCCAGCGCAATGGCCAGCAGATTCAGCGAGTACATCGCCATCCAACTGGTGGCGTCTGACTGCTCGATGAATCCTCCGGTAGGCAACG
>JBBQVN010000041.1:0-26698 GCA_038211475.1 Terriglobales bacterium
CATGGAGCACGCTTCCGCAGGTTTAAATAAACTTGTGGCCTTCGCGGTGCGCAAGGCTCCGGCCAACTCGCGTCCGGAATTGGCGTGGCCGCTGGCTTGTGGAAGTGCGGTCGCCGCCCGCACCCGCACCCTCGGATTTGAGGGCGGGGTACTGCGCGTCGAAGTGCCGGATGCAGGCTGGCGCCGGGAATTGCAAGGCCTCGCGCCACGCTATGTTGCCTACCTGAACCGCGTGGCTGCGGTCGAAGTATGCCGAGTGGAATTCGTAGTGCGCGAGCAGAGCGGGGCCCCGCAGCCTGTATTACTGGTTTCGCAGCAGATTGACGTCAAGCACGGTCGGCGGCACAAGAATAGCCTATGAAAGTCACAGAAAAAGACGTCTCTTACGTTGCCGACCTCAGCAACGTGGAACTCACCGACTCCGAGCAGGCTCGCATGGTGCGCGACCTGAACTCCATTCTCGGATACATCGAGCGCCTGAGCGAACTTGACACCGCGAAGGTTCCGGCCATGGCGCAGGTGTCAGACCGCTATGGCGTGGACCAGTCCAAAGAGGGCAGCGAGCGTTTCGCCTACGCCAGCCGCGAAGATGTGCGGGAGGGCTTGCGCGATTCTTTGCCGCACGCTGAGGCTTTGCAGAATTCGCCTGACTCCGACCCAACGTTTTTTAAAGTGCCTAAAGTCATCGAGCGGTGAGCGTGCGTCAGTGATCATTTGCGATTGTTGACGGCCACGCCATTAGGAATACAGAACCTCATGGACTTGAACTCACTCACTATTGACAGCGCACGCAGCGCGATCGCCAGTCGCGAAATCGCCGCAACCGCCCTGGCCGAATCGTTCTACGACAAGATTGCCAAAGAAGATGGCGCCATCGGCGCATACCTGACGCTGTGCAAGGACCGCGCCCTGGCCAAGGCTGCGGCCATCGATGCCCTGGCGGAAAAGGGTGAGCCGCTGCCGCCACTCGCCGGAATTCCGGTGGGCATCAAAGACGTCCTTACCACGCGCGGCGTCCGCACTACCGCCGGATCAAAAATCCTGGAGAACTTTATCCCGCCCTACACTTGCACTGCGGTTGCGCGCCTGGAAGAAGCGGGCGCGGTGGTGCTGGGCAAAATGAATTGCGATGAGTTCGCGATGGGATCGTCGAACGAGAACTCTGCGTATCATCCGGTGCGCAATCCGCGCGATACTTCGCGGGTGCCGGGTGGATCTTCGGGGGGGTCGGCAGCGGCGGTAGCTGCCGGAACCGCGATTGCCACGTTGGGCACCGATACGGGAGGCTCCATCCGCCAACCAGCGTCCCTGTGCGGCGTGGTCGGACTGAAGCCCACCTATGGACGAGTGTCGCGCTACGGGCTGATCGCGTTCGCATCATCGCTTGACCACATCGGTCCGCTCACTCGAACTGTGAAGGACGCGGCTCTGGTGTTGCGCACCATGGCAGGACGCGATCCGATGGATTCTACGTCCGCAGAGCTTCCCGTTCCCGACTACGTAGCCGAACTCGACAAGCCGGTGCGCGGACTGAGAATCGGCGTGGCCAAAGAATATTTCGGCGAGGGGCTGGATGCGGAGGTGCGCTCGTCGGTAGAAGCCGCAATCCAGGCGCTGGCCGGATTGGGCTGTGAAGTGGTGCCCGTCTCGCTGCCCCACACCGCCTATGCCATTCCGACTTATTACATTGTCGCGACCGCGGAAGCGTCGTCCAACCTCGCCCGTTTTGACGGAGTGCGTTACGGCTACCGCAGCAAGAATGCGGCGACGCTGTCTGACATGTACCGCCGCAGCCGTGACCAGGGATTTGGCGCCGAAGTGAAGCGCCGCATCATGCTGGGGACCTACTCGCTGAGCGCTGGTTACTATGACGCCTATTACCTGAAAGCGCAGCAAGTGCGCACGCTGCTGACCCGCGACTTCGATGAAGCCTTCAAAAAGGTGGATGTGATTGCCGCGCCGACTAGTCCGACAGTGGCCTTTCGGCTCGGCGAGAAATCGAACGACCCCCTGGCCATGTATCTGGCCGACGTTTACACCGTAACTGCGAACCTGGCGGGGATCCCGGGCATTTCCCTTCCTTGCGGCGAGAACCATGAAAAATTGCCCATCGGGTTGCAGCTGTTCGGACGGCACTTTGATGAGGCAACGGTGCTAAGAGTGGCGCATGCTTATGAGCAAACACGGACCGCTCAAAGCGGCGTGCAGTAATTTTCACCCGCGCAGCCTCGGCATAGGGTCTGTCCCTGGCGCAGCACTTCGCGCCGAAAGTTGATGCCCTCGCCGCACTGATCGCACACAATTCTCTCTCCCTTGAATCCGGGAAATTCTTCGGGCGGCAAGGCCACCTGTACCCCTTGCGTGGCAAACAAATCGCCGTCGGCAATCTCGCGATATGCAAGCATCTGCTGCTGGTTCTTGTTTTCAATCTCGGGATGCATCTTGCGGGCCAGGGCTTTCGACGATTCTTTTGCAGCAACACGGATGGCTTTGCCAGTAGTCACGTCCACGAAGGTCGCGGCGACCTTGCCCCAGTCGCGAAACTTCAGCGCGCGCTTGCCCAGGCGGCATCCTGTGACCACGGCCACTGCGTCCGTCATGCAGCGATCAATCTCGACGAAGGTGACCAGGCGCTTGCGGTCTTTCCCACGCGGGTCGTCTATGCCGAGCAGAGTCAAGCCCAGCATCGCCATGCGAACGCCCAGCACCTGACCGGCGCAGAGGTGTCCGTGGGCCTGTTCAGCGTCGAGAAGATATTCATCGAGGGATTTCATGATTTGCAAAGTGCACGCGGATTCGATACAAGAACCCCGACGCCTTGGGGTAAGACTACACCGGCGGAGTGAGTTCAGGACTAAGGAGCTCGGCAGAGGCTCGGCTTCCCTTCGAGGACTGGCTACGACTAGCCGTCCTTGCGGTACAGGAGCTCGCGCATGGCATTCCTTCGCGCCTCGTTGGCTTCGCTAGCGGCTTTGCGCTCGTCGGCATCCAGCGTCCGCTTGGTGTCAGCGGTTGGGGACTCGGGTTCACTGCAATCGGGGCAGCGGTTGGCGAAGCCAGGCTTGTTGGGTTTCAGCTCGAACTCCTTGCCGCACATCGCGCAGACTTTGATTGGAAAAGCCATGCTTACTATGCTACCGCGTCTCGTCCCCACGGTGGCCTAGCTTTTTGTCATCCTGACGGCCTTTGTCATCCTAAGCGAATTTCTTCCCAATTGTGTTTTTAGACAGCTCCCTTTCTTGACAATTCTGCTTCTAGGCAACTTCCCCTTCTCGACGATTCTTTTCTAAAATGTGTTCTGGTTGCCCCAATCGCGGATGTGGCTGGGGTGCGCAGAAAGCATAGGCGTTAGCCCACGCCAGACACATGGCATCGGCTTACTCTCGCCGCCAGCGTACCCCATCTTTGGTGTTTTCTACCAGGATGCCGGCGGCCTTGAGTGCGGCGCGCAGAGCGTCGGAGGCCTTGAAGTTTCGCGCTTTGCGAGCGGCTTCGAGTTCGGAGACTTTCTGGTTCACCGCGTCATCGGAGAGTCCAGCGGAACCGGCGAGGCGGCTTAGTTCGTCGCCGACCTCCGACGCACGTCCTTCGGCCTCGGCCCAGGCAAGGACGGATTTCATCTTGCTCAGGTCGTCATCAGGAGGGTTGTCCGCGATGACGGCGAAGATCTCGTCGAAATGCCTGAGTGCGGCCAGCAGCGGCGCAATGTCGGCGCGGTACAGCTTGCCCGCATCCGCAGCGGCGTTGGCAGCGCGCACCATCTCGAAGATAGCGGCCTGGGCCTGTGCTGTGTTGAGGTCATCGCTCAGGGCGTCGATGATCCGCTGCTTGGTATCGGCGCCGAGGGCGTGCATTTCGGGAGAAGTGCCGTCGGGGAACACGCCCGTCTTCAAGCGAAGCTCGAAGTTGCGCAGCCTTTCCACCGACACTGCCGCTTGCTTGAGCCCGTCGAAAGTAAAGTTCAGCTGATTGCGATAGGGCACCGAGGTCAGCAAATAGCGAATGGAGGAAGGCTTGTGCCCCTTGAGCACCAAATCGCGCAGGGTAAAGAAGTTTCCCAAGCTCTTCGACATCTTCTCGCCTTCCACCAATAGAAAGCGCGAGTGAAACCAGTAATGGGCAAAAGGCTTGCCGGTGAGGGCCTCGGACTGTGCGATTTCGTTTTCGTGGTGCGGGAAAATCAAGTCTTCGCCCCCGGCATGGAGATCAAAGGTGCCGCCCAGTTGCTCCATCGACATCACTGAGCACTCGATGTGCCAGCCGGGGCGGCCCGGTCCAATCTGGGTTTGCCATGAGGCTTCGCCGGGCTTGGGCGACTTCCAGAGAGCGAAGTCGCGGGCGTTGTCTTTCTCATATTCGTCCACGTCCACGCGGGCGCCGTCTTCCATTCCCGAAAAATCTTTTTTCGACAGCTTGCCATAGGCGGGAAATTTCGCGATGCGGAAGTAGTACGAACCGTCGTCGGTCTTGTAGGCGATGCCCTGCTGCTCCAGGCGGGCGATGAACTCCGCCATTTGCGGAATGTGCTCGGTAGCTCGCACCAGGATGGGGGATTCAATATTCAAGGCTCTGGAATCTTCGCGGAACGCTTGCTCAAATTTCGCGGTGTATTGGTTCACGGTGAGGCCGTCGCGGGCCGAATTGCGAATAATTTTGTCATCCACGTCGGTGATGTTCATCACGTAGCGGACGTCATACCCACTCTGTCGCAAGAAACGGTAGAGAAGGTCCACGGCCACGAACGTCCGGAAATTGCCGATGTGGCCGTAATCGTACACAGTGGGGCCGCAAGCGTACATGCGGACGCGATTCGGATCGATGGTGACAAACTCCTCGACCTTGCCGCTGAGCGTGTTGTAAAGCCGGATCGCCATAGCTGAGATTGAGAATGAGACGGGCTGCGGAATCTTTCATTCTAGGGGCAGGCTGGAAAAGGGGTCAAACGGAGGAACTGGCGAATTAGAGCGGTGGCGCGGCTTCCTGCTTGCCCAGACGATGCTGCGCCAGGAATACATAGTGGACCCCCGAAAGCATGGCAAACACAAACGTGGCGCGCAGAAAGATTGTCCGAGCAATCCAGATGCCTCGCAGCGGATACACCGCCAGCAGCATGACAAAAAACACCGCCGCCAACTGCGAAAAAGTGTTTGCCTTGCCAAAAATGCTGGGCCGGAAGTCGCGCAGTCCCGCAATCATATAAAGAACCGCGCTGACCGCCAGGATGCTGATGTCACGGCTGAAGACGACCACAGTGTACTTCCAGGGAATGAGATGAACGATTGATAGCACCAGAAACGTGGTGCTTAACAGGAGCTTGTCGGCGATGGGATCGAGGTATTGGCCGAGCAGGGTCTGCTGATGCAGCTTGCGAGCCAGAAGGCCGTCGAGTCCGTCGCTCAGTCCCGCCAAAAGAAAAAGAGACAGCGCCCACACATAGTGTTGCCCCACCAGGTTGATGATGATGAACGGCAGGAACAGCATTCGCAGCAGGGTCAGCTGGTTGGGTGCAGTAAATAATTGAGACAACTTCACGAGCGGCCCCCGCAGCAGGACGACGCCCACAGACCGGAGGGACGGCGAGGCGCCGAATTTCGGGTCCAAATCCCGGGGATGGAATCGGTTCCAGCCAAGGTAGGAGGCACGCTGTGATTGTCGTACTCGGCTGGAAGGAATGCAACCTCAAGTTGACCCGCACTTTGCCGGGAGGGGCCGCACTGGGTACAATAGGACCACTGTAGGCGCGTAGCTCAGTTGGTTAGAGCGCTACCTTGACACGGTAGAGGTCGCTGGTTCGAGTCCAGTCGTGCCTACCATCTTCAAATTCACCTCCGGTCGAGAGCCCGTCCGTGAGCTGCCGGTTTGTGTCGTGCCTTGTGTCGTAACCGAAATCCCACCGTCCCAACACTGGCAAGCCTTCCTTCGCGATCATCGTGCACAGCCACGACTCGGAGGGCTGCACCACCGTTACGCCCGCGCAGCCTGAAACCGGGGACTAGACAAACAAGCGCCCGAAATTACGCTCATATTTAGTGCTATATTTATGGCCTTTGCGGAACGTGCTTTGTCTTCGATCATTTGTGAGGAGTAGGAAGATGACAATCAAACGACCTTTGCAGTCCCTTCTTGAGTTGCTATTCACTGCCACTATGCTGATATGCGTCGCCTCAGCCAGTTCGACGAAGGTGAGGTACAGCTTCATGGGAGGCAATGACGGCGAGTACACTGACACCGACTTGGTGCTGGACGCCGCAGGCAACATCTACGGCACGTCTGTGTCTGGCGGCACCCTTGGCACTGGAACCGTCTTTCAATTGACGCCTTCTGGTGGTGGCTGGACCCACTCCGTTCTCTACAGTTTCACCGGCGGCGCCGATGGAGGCCAGCCCTACAAGGGAGTGACTCTCGACGCTCAGGGAAATCTTTACGGCACGGCTGTGGTGGGTGGCACAGGAGGAGTCTGCGTCGAAGCTGGTTGTGGCGTGGTTTACAAGTTGACCGAGACCGGCGGCGTTTGGACCCAAAGCGTAATTTACAACTTCACCGGAGGCAACGATGGCTATGGTCCAGGCAGCGGGCTGACCTTCGACACCAATGGGAATCTTTATGGCATGACTCCCGTCGGAGGGGCTTCCGGACAGGGCGTGATCTTTCAATTACACCCTCTTTCCGGTGGCGCCTTGAAGTTTAACCTGGTCCACACCTTCACAGGTGGAACGGATGGCGGAACGGGCTCGGCGGGACGTCTGATTCTTGATGCGGTTGGAAATCTGTATGGAGTTGCGACGGCTGGCGGCGCCAATGGAAAAGGTACGGCCTTCAAGATCACGCCTGGCTCCGACGGAAGCTGGACGTTCCAAACTCTCTACGCATTCAAAGGCCAACCCGATGCGGGCTTCCCCTATGGGGGCTTGGCGTTTGATACTGCAGGAAACCTCTACGGCACCACATATTATGATGGGGCGAATGGTTTGGGCTCCGTCTATAAGCTGACCAACAAGAATGGCAAGTGGAGTGAGAGTGTGCTCTACAGCTTCAAAGGCGGCAGCGATGGAAGCAGTTCCATCAGCAACGTGGTTTTCGACGCTCTTGGCAATTTGTACGGAACCACTAGCGAGGGCGGTGCCGGATGCAGTTGCGGCGTGATCTTCGAACTAACTCCGGGCCAGAATGGCAAGTGGCAAGAGAAGGTGGCCTATCGTTTCCAAGGCTCGCCTGACGCTGGATTCGCCTACAACGGAATGGTGTCTAGTGCTTCCGGAAGATTCTACGGCGCAACCGTGCACGGAGGTGCCACCAATGACGGCGTCGTTTACCAGTTCAAGCCATGAAGACAGACACAAGACTCTGAATCATTGGCCCTGCGGAGTTTCAAACTCCCTCTCGGTTGTTCTGAATGCTGTATAAGAGAGTCGGCGGGAGATGCTCACCCGCGGGGTGCCGCGCTAGACGGTTGAATCTCCGCTAGACGGTTGAATCTCGCCACGCGTCTGAGTTTGTCGGACCGGTAGCGCCATATCTTCATCGCCGTTTCTGCGCTGCGAGCGGCATGAAGCAGTCTTCAAGTGGATGGAACGCCGCGCATGAGTTTGCGCTGGTGTTTGTGGTCCCTTAAGGCTGCGAGCGCACACGAAACGAAACAATTTGGGATATTGTAGCAGTATTGCTCCGCGAAGCGAATAGCGAGCGGCCTTGCGAGTCGTGGTCTCCGCTTCACGTTGTGCAAGTTCTCACTATTGCATGATGTACCGCATCACGACACATGATGTTGGACTCCGGGTTGATTTGACCTGCCGCAGGTGACTGGCACCACTCGGCGCGTCAAACGCGAATCGTCTCTGATCCATTGCTCTGCCGATGTGGCCCGCTGCGGGCCGCGGCGCGCCCGGACACTTCATCTTTGCACAGACGAAACGGCCGAAGTTGTTCTAGACTCTGGTGTTACATTCAACCCCCAGCCCGAAAGGACTCTATGCGTCGTGCATTCGCTGTACCCGTTCTCTCCCTGTTAGTTTTCTTCGCGGCCTGCACCAGTGCGCCCAAGCAGGAGACAACAACCGTTCCTCCCCAACAGACTTCCGCGGCGCCTGCGAACACGGCGGACAATTCGGCTTACACCTCCACGGCCACCCCTACTACCGACTCAAAGCCGAGTGCGGAAGCGGCGAAGTCCATGGCCAAGCCTATCGCACCAACTCCGACGTCCGTCGCGGCAGTCGTGGTGCCCGCCGGAACCGTGATCACGGTGCGGCTTTCGAGCCCGGTAGGTTCGAGGTCGAGCCGCAGCGGCGACACGTTTAGCGCGAGCGTTGCGGAGCCGGTCTCCGTCGATGACAAGACCGCGATCCCGGCTGGAGCTGCGGCTCAGGGTACGGTGGTCGAAGCCAGGGCCAAAGGAAAAATCAAGGGTGAGGCGAGACTGAAACTAGTGTTAGACAGAATCACCGTCGGCGGCAACAGCTATCCGATTGCTACTGCTCTGCACCTTAACGTCGCAAGAGGGAAAGGCAAGCGCACCGCGGTCGCAACCGGAGGCGGAGCAGCTTTAGGAGCCATCATCGGAGCGATTGCGGGCGGAGGAAAAGGTGCTGCCATCGGAGCCGGCGCGGGAGCTGGCGCTGGATTCGCAGGCGGAACCTTCACCGGTAATTCTCAAATCGAGTTGCCTGCCGAGTCCGCCGTCAGCTTCAAGCTGACCGAAGCACTGCACTTAAAGTAAGTTCTGCGAGCCCAACAGAATTCGCTGCCGGCCAGTGCCTGACGCTCCCGGCAGCGTTTCCCAACTTTGCTATTCCAGCCCCGCCCGACTCAGCATTTCTGAAAACTGCTTCTGAGTCCGCATGTCGATGGACTGTGCCACCAGCTTCCCCTTCCGGTCGTAGAGGAAGGTCTTCGGGATTCCTTCCACCTGAAACTGCTGGTTCACTTTTCGACCTGGGTCCAGCAGGACGGGATATTGGATTTTACGCTCTTCGATGAAGGGCTTCACCTTACCAGCATCCTCATCGGAAATCGCTAGCACCACTAGACCCTGCCCCTGAAGTCGCTGATACAAAGCGTCCAAGTCGGGCATTTCTTTGCGGCAGGGTGGGCACCATGTGGCCCAGAAGTTGACTAGCACGACCTGGCCTCGCAACTCCTTCAAAGTCCAGGATTTGCCTCGCAGATCCCGCAGCGTGAAGTCGGCGTCCTGGCGCTTCAAGTCATCAGCTTCCAGCTTCGCCATTGCTGCCGCAAATTGTGGATCGTCCAATGACGCCTGCACATGCTCGTAGCGCACTAATTGAGCCAACTCGAGATATGCTGGCGCCACATGTCCCTGGGCTGCAGGCACTGGTTGTTGTTTTAGCGCGTCGGCCAATGTCGTAGTTACTTCCTGCAGGGTGTCGTGACCGAAGTCCCCTTCCGTCGACAGATTGGCAAGTCCATTGGCTAAGCGCAATTTGTCGGGGACTGCGGGCAACTCGCGAATCTGCAGAGCAAGCTGTTTGGTGGTGCGAGCCCGTACGTCGTCAGGCAATTTGCGAAGCCCCGACAATTGGTCTGCGATCGGTTTTTCGCGCTCGCTCCAAACCGGTTTTGTTTCCTGCGCGGCTAGGGTTGAAGCAAGACCGCCGATCAGTATTGCCGCCCACAAACTCGAAGTAGCTACCAGGCCAACGTTAGTGGCAGCGGCTAGATTCTGACGTAGGATCTTCATCCGCCTACCTTACCAGAAGCCGCTAGCTGGGCGCGGAATTCATCGAGCTTGGAACTTTTTTGCCTTCCCCGCGTATCCTAAAGTGGATCCTCTGCGAGCGGAAGGAAAATTCCGGAATACAATCCATGCGGAAATATTTACCGTTTCTCATGCTGCTGTCGGCGTCTTGTTTGGGGCAAGTCCCGGTCTCTTTAAGTGTCGCCGAAATCATGTCTCGCGTGGCCGCCAATCAAGACCAGGCGGAGATGCTTCGCTCCCAGTATGTCTATCACCAGCGCATCCACGTCGTGACCCATAAGCCCCACGGTCGCCTTCTGCGGGAGGAAACCACCGAGTACAAGGTCGTTCCCGGACCGAACGAAACCAGTAAGGAACTGCAATCACTAACTGGCCGCTATTGGCACAAGGGGAAATATGCGGAATACCACGGAGAACCTGCACCCGAACCCGACTCGATCGACGCGAGTCTGATCCACAGCTTCCGCGACGACTTGAACCGCACCAAAGACAAAGACGGTCTCGCCCAAGACCTTTTTCCCCTCACGACGAAGGAACAGCAAAGCCACGAGTTTCGTCTTATGGGCGAGGAGGTGGTGCATGATCGCCCGGTGTATAGAATCGAATTTCGACCAAAAGACGCCAGCGATATTACCTGGGCGGGCGAGGCGCTCATCGATAAAGCAGAGTTTCAGCCGGTGGTGGTTTACACCAAGCTTTCCAGGCGGTTACCGTTATTTGTGAGGGCTGCGCTGGGAACCGACGTGCCGGGCCTCGGCTTCAATGTCCAATACCGTCGTCAGTCAGATGGCGTCTGGTTCCTGGTCACCTTCGGAACGGAGTTTCGCCTGCGCGCTCTATTCTTTTTCAATCGGGATATTTCGGTGTCGCTGGAAAATACTCAGTTCGAGCACACCCACGTGGACAGCAAGATCGAAGTCGTGGGCACGGAAGCCAGTCACCCATAGTTACCCATTACTCGTACCGCAAACACGTAATGGGATCCAGTTGCGACGCCTTGCGTGCCGGGTAATATCCAAAAATAATTCCTGTCGTCGCCGCGAAGATCGAGCCCAGTGCGAAAACGCCCGGCGTCAACTTAGTCGGCATGGCAAACATGCTCGACACTACCGCCGCTGATCCCGCGCCCAGCAAGATGCCCAAAACCCCGCCGAGCGCACTGATGACAATCGCCTCGCTCAGAAATTGCAGCTGGGTTTCCCACTCTGTCGCCCCGACGGCCATTCGAATGCCAATCTCCCGGGTGCGTTGAGTCACCGAAACCAGCATGATGTTCATTACTCCGATACCGCCCACCAGCAGAGACAGCGAGGCCACACTTGCCATCAGAAGAGTCATGATGTGGGCAGTGGCCAGTTGCGCCTTCACCACGTCTTCGGGGCGCCGCAGATTGAAGTCGTCATCTTCGGCCGCGGTAAGGTGGTGGCGCTCCCGCAGCAGGGCGACAATCTGCTTAGTAGCTGGAATCATCGCATCCTCGGCTACGGCAGACAGGAAAATGTCATCAAGCCAGAATTGTCCCGTAATTCGTTTCTGCGCCGTGGTGATCGGAACCACTATGAAATCGTCCTGGTCTTGGCCGGTCGCAGCCACGCCTTTGGCCGCCAGCACTCCCACTACTTTGCAGGGCAGGGTCCCCATGCGCACCGTCTTCCCCACGGGATCTTCATTGCCAAACAGATTGTCTACAACCGTCTGCCCTAGAACGCAAACCGGCTCTCCCGTCTCCACGTCGGCGGCCGTAAAGTAAGATCCCTCGCGCAACGCCCACCGACGAATTTGAAAATACTCCGGAGTCACTCCTCTGTACTGGGTGGACCAGTTGTCGCCACCATAGACCACCTGGACGTGGCCATCCACATTGGGTGAGACTGACTTAATGACCGGGACCTGCTGCAGAATGGCATCCGCATCGGCCGGCACCAGAGTCCGCGAGCCACGCGCTCCCATGCGAAGCCCGTTGCGCGACCGGCTTCCCGCCTCCACCCACAGAAAATTTTCCCCGAGGCTCTGCAGTTGAGTCTCGAGTTTGCTGGTTCCAGCATTGCCCAGCGCGATGACACAAATAAATGCGCCGACTCCCACTGCAATCCCCACCATAGTGAGGACGGTGCGAATCCAGTTGCGCCTCATGGCGGCAAACGCCTCGCGCAAAATAGTCTTTCCGTTCATCGCTGCGACACGCCTGTACCGTTGGCTTTCAATTGAAGTTTACAACAAGGGCCGGCCTCCGAATGCTACCTGCCGGAATTCTTAGCATTGTCCGAGGGAGAAATCGCCGCCACCACCTCAGCCCTGCAGCAGTGGACCTCCGGCGAACTCGCTGGCGACGAATTCCGCAAGCAGTGAAGGTTCAATCCCCCCGACACCTCTTCGCTGCGAAGTAACTCATCGCCCAAATCCGCTACAATTTACCCATGCCCGAGGATATTCCGCAGCCCGGCTCCACCATCAACATCGGGGACGAATTCGGCACCGCGAAACGCAACCTGCCTCCCGTTGGCATCATCCTGGCGGGCCTAGCTCTGGTCGGTATAGTCGCCGGCGTCATCTCTTTTCAACAACGCGCTAAGCCGCAGGGACACGGCGCAATCGTCCAAATCACGGACGTGGAAATTCCCAACCAGAACACCCTCATGGTGGCCATCACCGCCTCGCTGCAAAACTCCGCGGAGAAGACGCTTTACGTTCATACCGTGAAAGCCATTTTGAAAACCAGCGACGGCAAGGAGTACACCGACGAGGGTGCGTCCGCTATTGATTTCGACCGCTTTTACCAGGCATTTCCGGTTCTGAAAAAAGGTGCCGCACCCGCCGCCATTATCCCTGAGGCCAAACTGAAGGGCGGCGAAGCCATCCAGGGCACTATCATCGTTACATTCCCCGTCACCCATGATGCATTTCAGAATCGGAAATCCCTTAGCCTAATCATTCAGCCCTACGATCAAGTTCTGCCCATCGTTCTTACCCAATAGCTCGATCAGTGCAGATGAAGGCAGCTCGGCTCGTCCCGTTTCATACAGGGTTTCAGCGCTGTGTCTACTGGTATCTGCCTTGACATCCCTCCCCCCTTGCGCCTAGTCTTCTTTCAACTCTATTGGGGCGCTGTGGTTTTTCGTACAGGCTGACTCACATCTCCAACTGAGGTGACTGTCTCATTCCTCGCGCCATCGAGAGGTAGCCCGACCCCCTCTCATGCGAAGGACCTGACGGAGCCCGTGTCCGCCGCTCTGACCGCGGAGCAGTCCTGTACCGTCTCCGGGCGATGGGCAGGAAAAGGAGTCTCATCGCTTGAAAGTCCGTCTCATCAATCCGAGCAGTGTGTCGTTCGGCACCGCAGTCATCACTCCGCGTTGGCAATATGTTCTCGCCGCTGCCACCCCCAAAAGTTACGGCGATCCCATTTTGGTGGATGAGACGCTTGAACAGATAGACCCCTCCACCATTCAAGCGGGAGATGCCGTCGGCATTGGCATCCATACCGCCAACGCGTTGCGAGGCTATGAGATAGGCAAGTTGGCGCGCGACAAAGGTGCCTATGTAATTTTCGGCGGCATTCACGCTACCCTTTATCCCGAAGAAGCCATGGAACTCGGTGGCGCGCACTGCGTCGTCAAAGGCGATGGCGATCTCGCCTGGGCCCGGGCCCTGGACGACTGCCGCAACGGCGTCCCCAAACCGGTCTATGTCGGCGGCCAGATCGAGGCCAGCGACTTTGTTGCCGCACGCTGGGACCTGATCCCGCCCGGCCGCTACATGTGGGCTTCCGTGCAAACCGTCCGCGGCTGCCCCAAGCATTGTTCCTTCTGCTCGGTCTGGCGCACAGACGGCCAGCGTCCCCGGCAGAGAGCTTCCGATGTTGTGATCGAAGAGATCGTCCAACTGCGTCGCCTCGGCTTCCGTTTCATCGCCCTGGCCGACGATAATTTCTATCCCGTCACTCTCACCGACCTGCGCCTCGCCGAAGAGCAGAAGAACGCGCCGCGCTTGGCGGAGTTGCGCCGCATTCGCGATGAGCGTTTCGAGCTGATGTCCCGCCTTTCGCAGCTTCCCAACGACATGGTCTTCTTCACGCAAATTACCATGGAAGCGGCCGAAGATACCGCGTTTCTTGATGCCATGAAAGCGGCTCGCATCAAGGGAGCACTGGTGGGCGTGGAAGCAGTCACTCCGGCTGGGCTCAAAGACGTTTACAAGGATTTCAATCTTTCCGGCGACAACCTGATTCAGCAACTCCGTACTTTCCGCCGCCACGGCGTGCACGTGCTGGGGTCGTTCATCTTTGGCTTGCCCAGCGACCGTCCCGAAACCTTCGACGCCACCGCCGCGGCCGCTCTCAGCGCCGACCTTACCTTCGCCCAGTTCGTCACCCTCAGTCCCTACCCGGGCACAGTCGACTTCATCCGCTGGGAAAAATTACTCGGCGCTGACCCGCCAAAAATTGCCGGCGTACCCCTGACCCGGCGCTGGCTGATCCCCCAGGAACACCGGCCCAAGCTGTACTGGGATCATCCGGTCATGTCTGCGGAAGAAATTCGCTCGCGCACCCAGGCCGTGTGGGACAAGTTTTACAGCCTCCCCTCCATCTGGAAACGCTCGAGCTTCATTAAGTCGAGCCGCGGCCGTCTGGCCTTCGTACTCATCTCGAAGATCTACCGGCAGATGTACGCCGATACCGGCATCGCCACAGACAGCGCCCGCGTCTCCTGGTCCGGGCTCTCCGCACGCTGGCTGTCTAAACCGTGCCGCCTGCTGTTCTCCGCCAAACCCATGCCTGAGTTGAATGTGCCCGACCGCGTCCCGCCGCCCATTGCCTGGCCAGAAGGACAGGTAGCAGCCTCGTTCGCCGCCGGCGAAGATTAAACCATCAAACAAGTCAAAGGCGGCTGAGTTTTCTCCGCCGCCTTTATCGTTTTAGCGAAATCTACTAGCGATCTACAGCCTCTAGCGCTCGGCGGCACTCCATTCAGCACGTTTTCGAATGTGATCAGGTCAGGCCACAGCGCGCCCCGGTGGAAATCGCTCCAGGTGTATTGCTGCGAACTCGACTGCCCGGCGTTGCCGATTATCGGCCCATTCTCGTCCCCTTTTTTGTCGAAACCGTTTATTATAGAGCCACAGCCAAATTCCAACGAGATGGCCTTCCCAGTGGGAAAGGTGTATGTGTGGTCGCACCGCCTATTCGGGATAATCCTAAACCCCGCAATATGTAAGGAGTACATGATGGCACGAAAGAAAAGCACTGGTGAAAACACCCCAACCTCGGCGCCCCGCAGCACGAAAAAAGCGGAGGCGTTCCAAACCGAAGCGATCCACGTAGCACCAGCGTCCGCAGCGCAGGGTGAAACGAAGGACGCGTCGCAAGTTGCGACGGCCGTGTCTGCAAAAAAGCAGTCGTTCAATCCAACCACTCCGCCTGCCGGCAAGACTGCGAAACACAACGTTGTGCCTATTGACATCGACGAGCAAATCCGCCGTCGGGCGTACGAAATCTGGGAAGAACGCGGTCGTCCACGCGGCCTGGACCATGAAAACTGGGCTATGGCCGAGTATGAAATCTTGTCGCGGCACAACGCCCAACGCGCTTAACTGGGGAGTCTGGTCGTCAACTTGCTCTCACTACTTGCTGGCAGTTGGCGGCATTCAGATTTCTTGACACGCAAGTTTCGTTATGCAGCGGGCAGGGGAAATTTCTTCGGTGGAATTCCCCCCGCTCCTCTGCTCCCCAGTCTGGCACCTGAAAAAATACAAGCGGGAACCCCATGTCACCAATTAGTAGTGTAGGTAGCTTCGCGCTTCTGCTCGCGCTCGCATTGAGTGGATACTCTTTCCTGGCTGGACTGGTAGCGTTACTGCGGCCCGGATCGGAGGGCTTGGGAGAAACCTCGCGGCGGGCCGGCATCGCCGTGTTTGGCGCTGTAGCACTCGCCGCCGCCTTGCTGGTGACGGCCGCCTTCCAGGACGATTTCTCCATCGCCTACATTCTCCATCACAGTAACCGCGAGTTGCCGATTGCCTATAAGTTTGCCGTGCTGTGGTCGGGACAGGAAGGGTCATTGCTGTTCTGGTCGCTGCTGCTGTCGGCATATGGACTGGTCCTCCGCCTGCGCTACCGTACCGATCCGAAACTGTTCGCTCACGCCTCAGTGATCATCGCCTCCGTGCAAGTCTTCTTTCTGCTGCTGCTGAATTTCGCGGCCCATCCCTTTGCCATTGTCGAAGGTGCCATTCCGCCAGATGGAAACGGCCTTAATCCACTGCTCCAATATCCTGAAATGGTCATCCACCCGCCCATGCTGTATCTGGGGTACGTGGGCTTTACCATCCCGTTTGCTTTCGCGCTGGCTGCGTTAGTCATGCGCTACCCTGGTGAGAAGTGGATTCAAATCACCCGCCGCTGGACCATGGTCACATGGGGCTTCCTCACTGTGGGAATTTTCCTCGGCGCGCACTGGGCCTACAATGTTCTGGGTTGGGGAGGCTACTGGGGATGGGACCCAGTGGAGAATGCGTCCCTCATGCCCTGGCTTACCGGCACCGCCTTCCTGCACTCGGTGATGATGCAGGAAAAACGCGGCATGTTAAAGGTCTGGAACATGTGGCTCATCTTTGCCACCTTCCTGCTCTCGATCTTCGGCACATTCCTGACCCGCAGCGGTGTAGTCAGCTCGGTCCATGCCTTTGCTCAATCGTCCATCGGCACCTGGTTTGTGGTTTTCATGGCGCTCATCTTTGCGGTGTGCGTCTTCTTCTTTGTGATGAACCGCTCGCACTTGAAGAGCGAACACAAGCTGGAGTCGCTGGTCTCGCGTGAGTCCAGTTTTCTGTTCAACAACCTGCTGCTGATCGTTGCCTGCTTCACCGTGCTCTGGGGAACACTCTTCCCCATTCTTTCTGAGTGGGTGCAGGGCACCAAAGTCACGGTCGGCGCGCCCTTCTTTAACCGCGTGAACATTCCGGTTGCGCTGCTGTTACTGCTGTTGACCGCAGTCGGTCCGCTTCTGGCATGGCGCAACACTTCGCTCGATAGCCTGAAGAGAAACTTCTTGTGGCCTGCGATCGGCGCTGTGACCGTAGCGGTGCTGATGATCGCTTTCGGAGTGTGTCCGTGGAAAGACGCTTCCTACTTCTATTCCTTGATGACCATCTCCCTGGCATCGCTGGTGGCTTTCACCGTCGCCTCTGAGTTTGTACGCGGCGGCCGCGTCATCAGCAGCCATACCGGACAAAGTCTGTTCGCCGGCATCGTGCAACTCGGTCGCCGCAACACCCGGCGCTATGGCGGATACATCGTCCACTTCGGCGTGGTGCTCATCGTCATTGGTTTTGCCGGCGGCGCCTTTAATCAGGACCAGGAAAAGGAAATGGGGTTCGGCGACAAGATGAAGCTTGGCCCTTACACCCTCATCTGCCGTTCCTACACGCAAGACGACAATCCCAACTATGGTAGCGAGTCGGCCATCATGGACGTGGAGAAGAATGGCCGCCTGATTGACACTCTCTATCCCGAGCGCCGCGTTTACCACGCCAGCAACCAGCCCGCGACTATGGTGGCCAACCGCTCGTCTTTCAAAGAAGACTTGTATCTGGTGTACGAAGGCCAAAATCCTGACACCGGACGCCCCATCATCAAGGCTCATCTCAATCCTCTGGTGATGTGGATCTGGGCCGGAGTGTGGGTCATGTTGATTGGCACCGTCCTGGCCTTGATTCCCAATGCCTTGCCGGTTCGCGTCCCTGCTGTTCTGCGAGTGGAACCTGCAGTCGCGGTGGGGGACTGATGCGCCGGCCAATCTTGTCCGCGCTGCTCCTGTCCCTGGCTATCGTAGTTTTCGTCGGCGCAGGGGATGACGCCCACTTCAAGGAACTGGGTCACCGCATGATGTGCGTCTGCGGCTGCAACCAGATCCTGCTGGAGTGTAACCATGTCGGATGCCGTGACTCAGACCGCATGCGCGGAGAACTGATGGCCGCGCTCGAACGCGGTGACAACGACGACCTCACCCTGCAGGGATTTGTGCAGAAGTACGGCCCCACGGTGGTCGCGGCGCCCATCAACAAAGGCTTCAATCGTGTGGCATGGATCACGCCGTTTGTTGCCCTCGGCCTCGGCATCTCATTCGTCGTATTTGTGGTGCGCTCCTGGAAAAACCGCCCCGCCCCGGCCTTGGCTGACGGCATTTCGCCCATACCCACGCCTGAATCGAACAGCTTCCGCGCGCAGGCCCGTAAGGAGACCGAACTATGATTATTCTCGCCTGCTCTGTCATCACACTGGGCGCATTGTTTTACATCTTTTACGCCCCCGGAGTGATCGTCACGGGAGTTACCAAAACCCGCTTGGCCTATCTGCAGGAGCGCAAAGAAGCGGTCTACGAAAACCTGCGGGACCTCAATTTTGAAAACCAGGCTGGCAAGTTTTCCGCGCCCGACTACCAGTCCTTGCGCGCCTCGCTGGAACAGGAAGCGGGCGCCATCCTTGCGGAAATCGCCCGCCTCGAAAAGGCAGCGGCCGATGCCGCCATCCAATCTCCGAAAGGAGGGCGATTCTGAAACGCTCTCTCAAATTACTGGTAACTTTCCTTGTGCTCGCAGCCGTTAGCTGTGCCGCCGAAACCATCTCGGGTACCGTCACCAATGCCACCACCAACAAACCAGCCGCTGGCGACGACGTCGTTCTGCTCAGCCTGGCGCAGGGTATGGAGGAGGCCGGCCGCACCAAGACCGACGCCCGTGGCAAATTCCATTTCGACCTGAAAGATTCAGGGTCCCCTCACCTCATTCGCGCGATTCACCAACAAGTCACCTATCACAAGATGGCTCCTCCGGGAACCACTGCAGTCGATATGCAGGTGTTTGACGTCGCCAACAAAGTCGATGGCATTAGCGTCACCGCCGACGTCATGCGCTTCCAGAGCGAGGGTAGCCAGTTGCAGGGCATACGCCTGTTTGCGGTGGACAACAAGTCCGCTCCGCAGCGTACCCAGATGAACGATCAAAATTTTGAGTTTCGTATGCCGGAAGGCGCCAAGATCGATCAGGCGATGGCACGCACTGCCGGCGGCCAACCCATCAGCGCCACCGCCGTGCCGCAGAGCGAGAAGAATCGATTCGCTTTCATTTTCCCTTTGCGTCCCGGCCAGACCGAGTTTCAGATTAGTTTTCACCTACCCTACTCTGGCAAGTTGAAAATTGATCCCCAACTTCTCTACCCGGCCGAGCACTTTGTCGTGATGCTGCCCAAGTCCATGCAGTTTGCGCCAGCCACCGCCTCGTCGTTCGAGTCCATGGCAGATCCGCAAACTCCCGACGGGGTGGTTCAAGTCGCTTCGCGGGCGCAACCCGGCCAGGATATCTCCTTCACGGTTTCGGGTACCGGACGCCTGCAGGATGACTCCCAGGCAGCCGCGGGCCAGGCGGGTGGCGCATCAGGCGGCGGAGCTATGCCCCAGCCACGAGACTCCCGGCCCGGTGGCGGAATCGGCGCGCCCATCGACGCTCCCGATCCCCTGCAGAAATATCGCTGGTACATCCTCGGCGGCTTCGGCCTTATCTTGGCCGCAGGTGCGGTCTGGGTCGGGATGCGGCAACCACTAGCCGTGCCTACCGCAAGCAGCACTTCTTACGATGCTGCGCTGAGCACGACGCCACCCCCCGCTTCGCCACGGCCGGCATCTCCGCCCTCATCCAGTCTGCTGGATGTGCTTAAAGAAGAACTCTTTCAGCTTGAGATCGACCGCAAACAGGGCAAAGTATCACCGCAGGAATACGAGAAACACAAAGCTGCGCTGGACCACACTCTGGATCGGGCGCTGCAGCGGCAAAATACCTAGCCCTCGCCCCATCGCAAAAAAACGGGAGCAGATTTCTCTGCTCCCGTTTCTTTTTTGCGCGCTCTCACTCTCGTTAGAAGCTATAAATCAAATCGAACTGAAAGCGATTCAAGTACTTGTCGGTCGCCCCCGCAACCACGCCCGGCGCCAGAATCGAGTTCTCCAGGCCGCTGTTCAAAGTCCGGCCGTGCCACCAGGTGAATCCCGCCACTGCGTTCTGCTTGACCCTCCAGTTCACGTAAAGGCGGTGCTGCAGGATGTTGGTCGGCGCACGCTGGTCGCTTTCCGCGAACGACGAGAGCGCTGCATCTTGCTGCTGCTTCAAGAAGGCGTATCCAAACTGGATGTCTCCCTGGTTACGGCTCTGCCCCAGACTGATGTCCGCCTGGTATGCCTTGGACTGCTTCCCAAACAGCGGGTTGATCACTCCTGTGCTGTCAATGGGATGGTTGGACGCATTCAGGTTGTCTTCATACTCAAGCAGCAGGTTAACCGGCAGGCGTTTTGATTTGGTCTCGAACCGGTTGTTGAGAATGAAGTCGGCATAAAGGAAACCCGACAAATAGTGGGGCTTGCCCGAGGCATCCAGAAAGGTGGAGTTGGTGAGGCCATTCGGTGAGAACGCGCACGGCGCAACCGTCGGCAGGCCGCTCCCCTTGGCGCAGCCCGGACCTTCGCCCGGCACCGGGATGGGCGGTACCGGCGTGGTCGTACTGCTGCTCCCGGTCGTGGTCGCCTGCACCGCGAAGGCGGATGCGTTCAGAATCGCATCTACGTTGCGCCAGTTCAAGACGGTGAACGACGGCGTCGCAGTCCAGAATGGAAGCGGCTTGAGCGTGCCGCCAATCTGTCCGCCGACCGCAAAGGAGTCGGCCGCCTTCGCGGTTTCATTGAACAACAATTGCATGCCCTGCACGTAAACATTTTTCACCCCGGGAAGGCGGTGCATGTCGAAGGAAAGCTTCTCTGTGAAACCCTCTGGGTTGATGTCGGGATCGCCGGTAATCTGCGTGCGCTGCCAACTGTAGGCGAACTTCCCGCCGGTCACCGAGAGCCACTTGTGCGCCACCGGATTGTAGGTGATGTAGCCGCGGTCGAGTCCGATCGTCTTGCGATCAAAAAAGTTGGTGAAGGTTTCGTTGGTCGTGGTCGGATCGCCCAGTGAACCGGTCGCCAAGGCCAGGCCGCCGTAGAAGTCTTCGTTCAGCTTGCCGTCGAATCCGAACCGAATGCGGATGCGAGCCCGATTCCGGTCCACTGCGCCTTGCTGAAAGAAGCTCTCTCCGCGCACCCGAATGTCGCCCTGCAAGCGGAAGCGTCCGGCCAGATACTCTAGAGCCGAGACCCGCTTCTGCTCCTCCTGACTGCTCAGGGCGCTACTCGTCAAAGTGGTTTGCACATCCGCCAACTGGCTGCTGAGGTGCGACACCGAGTCTTTCTCTTGTGCGGCTTGGGCGTCTACCATGCTCAGCTTTTGCTGCGCCTCCGCGGCCGCCGCTTGCGCCTGCTGCGTCTGCTGTTGCGATTGCTGGAGGGCCTGCGTGTTTTGCTGCAACTGTTGCGCGAGTTGCTCAATTTGCTGCTGCTGAGCAGCCAGAGCATCGCGCAGCGACTGCACGTCAGCCGCCGTCACCGCCGGAATCTCGGGTTTCGCCATCTTCTTCCTGCGAGCTTTCGTTGATTCGGCAGGCACGCTTTGCGCTGCCACCAAAGATGCGGTGGACACGGCCAACAAGACGACCGTAAGCCATCTAAATTTGCAAACCATTTGTAAAGACTCCTGAGTTGAAATGTTGCTGCAATGCATTGGGAGGACACGGCCGCACTTGGCGTCGACGATCTCCGCGTCTCCGTGACGTCCAAATCCTTTTTAATGTAGTTGCGAGTTACGACGGCCCACACGCTCGCGGCGCGCGGTGTCTTACGTCGCTGACGACAGGCCCCACCGCGCCTGCAGCCGTCGTTCCATGGTGCGAAACACCAACCCATCCACCATGTAACCGATGGCGATAATCAGCAGCATCACGGCAATCACCTGGCTCATGTCGTTCAAGTCGCGGCCCATCATCAATAGCTGGCCCAGGCCCAGGCTCACGAAAATCATTTCCCCCGAGATCAGCGACCGCCATGCGAACGCCCATCCTTGCTTCAGCCCTGACAGGATGTAAGGCAGACTCGCCGGCAGCAGTACATACCAAAACAAGGGAAAGCCTCGTGCACCTAGATTGCGTCCCGCCATACCGTAGATCTTGGGCATCTGCTGACGTCCGGTTTCCATGGCGATGGTGACGGAGAGAAGTGATCCCATCACCACCACGAATAGAATTGCCTTCTCCGTCAATCCAAACCACAAAACTGCCAACGGCAGCCAACAGATGCTGGGAAGACTTTGCAGGCTGACCAGTAGCCCGCCCAGTGTTTGCTCCAGAAACTTGTTACTCCCCAGCGCTAAACCCAGGATCATCCCCATCACCACGGACAGGACATAGCCCAGCAGCATGCGCTTCATGCTGACCGCGATTGCAATCCAGAAACTGTGGTCTGAAAATCCCGCCCTGAGCGAGTCCCACACCCCCCACGGGGTCGGGAAGATATACGGAGGCCATATCTTTGCCTTGGCCAGAATCACCCACAGCGCGATCAAGGCCGAATAGAAAACGATTTGCTTAGATAGCTGCTTCATGGCCGTACTGCTCCTCTAGAGATTTGTTGATTTCTTCCCGCAGGGCGCCCAGGATTTCACGCGCTGCCCCCGCAACTTCCGAATCCTCGATGTGGCGCGGGCGTGGCATATCCATCACATACTCTCGCTTCACCCGTCCCGGTCGAAATGTCAGCACTACCACGCGGTCCCCCAACCGGACTGCCTCTCGCACATTGTGGGTCACAAAAATAATCGTTCTCCCGGTTTCAGCCCAGATGCGTTCCAACTCGTCGTGGAGCAGGTCGCGGGTTTGTGCGTCCAGCGCTGCGAAAGGCTCGTCCATCAGCAGCACATCCGGCTCGGTCGCCAGAGCGCGTGCCAGCGCCACCCGTTGGCGCATGCCGCCAGAAAGCTGATGGGTATAGCTGTCTTTGAATTGCGACAAGTGAACCATCCGCAAATAACGTTCCACCTGCTCTTCGCGCCTGGCCTTGGCGACCCCCTTCATCTTCATGCCAAACTCCACGTTTTCCTTCACCGTCAGCCACGGGAATAGTCCCAGTTCCTGGAAAATTAAAATGCGGTCTGTCCCCGGCCCTTGCACCCGATGACCATCCACCAGAACTCTTCCAGAGGTCGGCTGATGCAGGCCCGCAATCAGGTGCAGCAACGTGGACTTGCCACACCCCGACGGTCCCACGATGCACAGAAATTCTCCCGGCTTTACTTGCAAACGAATGTTGTCCAACGCCACAAGCGGTTGTCCACTCGTAGTTTTGTAGCTCAGGCAAATGTCTTCCAGCGCCAGCTTAGGAGTTTCATCTCCCTGTTGTGGCGCCCGCATGAACGACAACTTGCCCGCCGCCCGAGCCGGCCGACCCGCGCTCACCATCGAAGGATCGTCGGTAGCTGTTGTTTCTGGAAGTGCACTTTGGTTGTTGTTCATTGGATCCCCTTTTTCTTTTTCTCCGCCAGCACTGCATTCAATGGAGCCAGGTCGTACATGCCTGATAGATCCGGCATCTGCCGCCCCAGGAAGCCCGCATCAAACGCCGACTGCGCGGACTGCAACAGCGAATTCCGCAACGGGTCGTAGGTCACCTGTAAACGTCCGAACGCTTCGTCCAGCACCGCCGGCGCAAGCTCCTTCCCGGTCTCGCGCTGAATCTGCAGGTTCAGCAGTTTCTTGGCTTCAGGCAGGTGTCCATTAATCCAATCAGTTAACTCGACATGCGCCGCAAGCCAATGCCTGACCAGATCCGGATGAGCCTGTAAGAACTTTGTGCGCACAATCAGGTGAGCCGTGATGAACTGTCCGTTAGGCCATAGAGTCCGTTCATCAAGAAACCGCCGTCCGTTGCCTTCTCGAATCAACCGGGTCGCCCACGGTTCCGGCGCCCACGCCGCGTCTAATTCCTTCTTCAAGAACAAAGTGAGTTGGTCCGGATTTGCCAGCGGCACGACCTGCACGTCGCCCCCTTTGTCCACGGACCTCATGCCATGCGCTTTCAACCACGCCCGCAGCGCCACATCCTGCGTGTTGCCCAGTTGCGGCGACGCAATTTTTTTGCGATGAAAATCTTCCGGCTTCTCAATTCCAGAATCATTGCGCACAATCAGCGATGCGCCCCCACTGGTGGCTCCGGCAATAATCCGCAGCGCCTCCCCATTCGAACGCACATAGCCGGAGATCGCCGGGTTGGGGCCAATGTAGGCCATGTCGAGCGCTCCCGAAAACAGAGCCTCGATCGCGGACGGGCCGGCATTGAAGCTCTTCCAGTCGATCTTGACGTCCGACCCCATCGCTTTCTCGAACCAGCCGTTGGCCTTGCCGACCATGGCTTGCGGATGGGTGATGTTGGGAAATGCTCCAACATGAATCGTGGTTTGTCCCTGCGCCCAGCTTTGGCCCGCGAGCATCAGCGCCATGAAAACTCCAAAAACATTTCGCCTATTCATGACTAGCCTTCCCACGCATACCCATAGGGAGCACTCCCAGTTCGCTGGCTTTCTCGCTCGACCGCTTTCTTGTCCGCTTAATCCTCGCACCGCGCCTCAGCGGCCCCGCGATCAGGTCTGCCAGCGTCGTATTGTCCAGGATCTTTGCCGCGGCATCTCGCACTTCCAGAAAAAGCTGATACAGAGCGCGATGCTCCACGTCCCGGTCAATCAGCGCCCGCAGTGATTCCGCGTCGCCGAACGGCGCCAGCGGCCCGTCCACCAGGCGAATGATCTCGCTGATGCGAATGTCTTCCGGCGCTCGCCGCAACTGATATCCTCCTTTGGCTCCGCGCGCACTCTCCACCATGCGGGCATTCTTCAGTTCCACCAAAATTAATTCCAGAAACTTTTCCGGCAGGTTCTCTTCATAAGCGATGTCGCGAATGCGGATGGCCCCCTGCTCCCGGTGGCGGGCCAGCATCATCAGTGACTGCAGAGCGTACAGACCTTTTTGAGACACCTTCATCCCAGCACCCCTTAATCTCTATTACTATAGTAGGTATTATCTGGATAGAGGCTGTTCTTGTCAAGGCCAAAATTTGGACTCTGCAACGCTGCCGCCCGGACGTCTCAACTCCGCGTGCAGGGCACATCGTGAGGCTTGGATTTGTGCTTCCGGCCTTCGCTCCTAGGCCTTGGGCAGCCCGCCCGGAAACACTCGCGCAAAAATCTTGTCCACATTCTTCAACTGCCGCCGTAGATCGAACGCTCGTTCAATCTGTTCTCGCGGCACCCGCCCGCTGATCTCCGCATCGTTGCTTACCAGTTCGCGGAAATCCAGGTCTTCTCTCCACGCCCGCATGGCATGGCTCTGCACCAGCCGGTAGGCGTCTTCCCGCGACACCCCATGCTCCACCAGATCCAGTAACAATTGCCCGCTGAAGACCAGCCCGCGCGTGCTGTTGAGGTTCGCCAGCATGCGCGCCGGATGCACCAGCATGGTGTCAATTAAGTTTGCTGTCTTGGCCAGGAGGTGGTCCGCCAGCGTAGTCGAATCCGGCAGAATAATCCTCTCCGCCGATGAGTGCGAAATGTCACGCTCGTGCCACAGCGCCACGTTCTCAAATCCCGCCTGGGCATTTGATCGCACTACGCGCGCCAGCCCGCTGATCTGCTCGCAGGTAATCGGATTCCGTTTGTGGGGCATGGCCGACGATCCCTTCTGCTTATCGCTGAAGAATTCTTCCGCCTCCCGCACCTCCGTCCGCTGCAAGTGACGGATCTCGGTCGCCATCATGTCCAGCGTCGAAGCGATCACCGCCAATGTCGCCAGATAGTGCGCGTGCCGGTCTCGTTGAATCACTTGCGACGATACCGGCGCCGCCCGCAGCCCCAACCGCGCGCAAATCTTTTCTTCCATCTCTGGAGACAAATGCGCAAACGTCCCCACCGCGCCCGACAGTTTCCCCACTCGCATGTCTTCTGCGGCAGCGGTGAACCGCGTGATGTTCCGCTGCGTCTCCGAATACCAGTTGGCCAGCTTGAACCCGAACGTAATCGGCTCCGCATGCACTCCATGCGTGCGCCCGATCATCGGCGTGTCTTTGAACTCCCACGCCCGCCGCTCCAATACCGCCGCCAGCTTCCGCAGGTCGTCGGCAATCACCGCCGACGCTTGCTTCACTTGCAGCGCTTGCGCCGTATCCACCACATCGTTGGAAGTCAGCCCGTAATGAAACCAGCGCGACTCCGGCCCCACGAACTCCGCCACCGCCGTGGTGAATGCAATCACGTCATGCTTCACCTCAGCCTCGATGGCATGGATCCGCTCGACCTTGAAGTTCGCTTTCTCGCGAATCGCGCGCGCGGCCTCAGCGGGCACGATTCCTGCCTCGGACAGGGTTTCGGTTGCGGCCACTTCCACCGCCAGCCAGCTGCGAAACTTGTTTTCGTCGCTCCAGATGCGGCCCATCTCCGGCCGTGTATAGCGTGGAATCACAGGCACACCCCTCACACAAAAAGTCAGAAGATTTCAGGGAACTTTGCATTGTAAATGCACAGGGAAGCCCGATGCCAGCGCTCCGCTGGGAATACTTCTTGCCATTCCGACACCATATCGTGATACGATATATATATTGGGAGGAGCGGAGCCATCGCGCAAAGGGAAAATCACGCAGCCATGAACACTAATCTTACCCATTCGGATTTCCAGGCCCTCGCGGAGTTCCGCCACCAGATCCGCAGGTTCCTGGCTTTCAGCGAGGAGGCGGCTCGCAAGGCTGGTCTGGAGCCCGGCCAGCATCAGTTCATGCTGGCGCTAAAGGGTCTTCCCTCCCAGTCGCGTCCTCGCGTTCTCGAACTTGCCGAGCGCCTTCAGATCCAGCATCACAGCGCTGTCGAAATGGCAGACCGACTGGCTCGCGGGGGATACATTCGGCGCGTCCATGCCACACAGGACCGTCGCGAGGTACTTCTATCCCTTACCGCTAAGGGAGAAAGAGTGTTATCCCAGCTCTCGATGCATCATCATGCTGAGTTGCAGAAAAATGGGCCTGCTCTGATCGC
>JBBQVN010000042.1:0-25286 GCA_038211475.1 Terriglobales bacterium
GGTGCGGATCGCCTACAACACCACAGCGTTGTCGGGGTGTGCCAAGAACGAGATTGCCCTGGCCTATGGCACTCCGTCCGCCTCGCCCATCGCCCTCTCGCTGGTGGGGGATCAGCCGATTATTCGTCGACGAACGCTGGCACGCATCGATGTGCAGGCGCGCGCGACATGCGCTTCAGGGCTTGAGGTGCTGCGGCGGATTGTTCTGAGCTATCTGCCCGACGCGGACACCCAATTGCCACAACTTGTCGATGCGCGGATGGTTGGACGACAAGGCACGCCGGAGGCCAATACGGCCATCCCTCTTGGGACCTTCAGCTATGGCACCGCGACCCAAGACAACGGTTCGAGCGATCACCCAGGACGGGTACTGCAGTACACCACGACGCAAACCCTGCCGTGGCCCGCCGACGCCGAAGACAACGGAGTCGCGTGGCTGGGGCTCACGAAGGTGGATTCCGGGCTCTCGGCTCCTGGGGACGGTCAGGTCAACGGCCTGTGGCAGGACCTGATCGATGTGAATGGCGATGGCCGACCGGACTTTGTCTACCAGAAGAATGGGAAGCTGGCCGTCCTGTTCAATTACGCGAGCGCGGGCGGTGCGACGGCCTTGAACACGCCGGCCGTCCCACTCAATGACGCAACCTTCCAGTCCGGGCCGCTGGCGCTCCACAGCTCGAGCTCGCAGCGCTTCTGGTATGGCACGGCGAGTCGCAACACGGTGGACGTCTGGCGCCGCACGATCGATATGAATGGCGATGGGCGACTGGATGTTGTCGATGCCAGCGAGGAAGCGGGTCGCTGGGTTATCTACCTCAACACACCGGGTGGGCCCAACGGTTTCCACTGGGTGCGTCGCTCCATTTCCGTTAAGAACCTGGAGGCCGAGCTGGTCAGCCAAGGGCACGTGCTGGCGGATGATCACGTGCCCCTGTCCCGACGCACCACCGGTGTGACCGTTGATGGGGTCTTTTGCATCCACCGAACTTCATCGACTCAGCCTTATACGCCTTATGGAGGCGATGTGAGCGCGAATGGGGGCACCGTGCACTGCAATGATCAAGGCGTTCCGGATACGGCGCCCCCATTGGTCTGCAACCAGGCGGGCCTGTGCAAGCCGCGCGAGGGTACCGAGAAGACGTTTGTGGAGTGGGACCTGCTGGATCTGAACGGGGACGGGTACCCGGATGTGGTCTACAACTCGCGACCTGTAGCTTTCGTATATACGCCCGCACTGGGTGGGACGACATTCGACAATGGCAAGGGTTGGGAGGGCAACACTCACAGCGATTTCAGGCTCCCTTTGACCGCGAGTGTGCGTGTGGCGTTCAACATTCTGGGCGTGCACCTGGATTCGGCCCCGGATGAGTCCAGTCCGTTCGCCCGATCGGTTGCCATGAACCTCCCGGAGATGCTCCGTTCGGGGGCGGTACCCAGCGGCGTCGCCCTTTGGGCGGCCCTCGGCACCGCGGACAGCCGCCAGGTGCAAATGGCGGGGTTTGCCGATATCAATGGAGATGGTTTGCTCGACCGGGTAGCTGACCACGCTGCGTATCTTGGTGTCTACGTAGGAACAAGTCGCTTTTTCTCCAGCGCCTATCTGACGCTGCCCAATCAAGGGTACCTGTCGGCGCAGACGAGCGACTTCAAGACTCGGTGTGCGCCTCATACCACTTTCGATACATTCAATAGCCGAGTGGTGCAGGGGCTGCGCGATCTGACGGGGGATGGGATTCCGGATTACTTCAATAATGGCAACGTCTATCTGGGCACCGGGGCGGGCTTTTCCGCCACGCCCGTGTCAATTCAATCCACAGTCCCGGTCCATTTCTCGGACCAGCCGGAGATGTGTCAGGGGCAGTGGTCTGAGACGGATGCCGGACTCTACGATCTGGACGGCGACGGCAAGCCCGAATGGTTGAGCATTGATCCGGGCAATCACACCATCAGCGTGGCGCAGCTGGCCATTGGGGTCTCGCCTCGAGCCGCGGAGGCCGGCCGCCTTACGGGTTTCGGCAACGGCTATGGGGCGTCGACCCAATTCACCTACGTGTCGGCGAAAGAGGATCTGTATTCCACCCATGCGGTGCCGTTCTCCGAGATTGTCGTGACGGCGAGCCGTACGAGTGATGATCACCACCTCGGAGGGCGCCTCGCGCAGTCGGGCTTTGCTTACGGGAATGTGAGCATGCAGTTCGATGCGCAGCGCGACCGCTTTGTGTCCTCCGGTTACGGGCGCACGGTGCGCCTGCAGGGCTATACCGGAAAAGGCGATCAGCCGATGGCCATGGGCGCCGTAATGGATACCTGGCAGCGCGAGCCCTACACGACGGCCTTGTGTCAGAACCTGTCGGCCCAGGATTGCAAGACCAAGCAGTGGTTGGGCCTGCTTCAACAAGGGCAGCCGCGGGATGAGTACACCCTGATGGGCTCCGGCGGGACCGATCCCTGGGCCTACTTGCATATCGATGCCAACGACACGCGCATCATCGGGAATCGGCATACGACGTGGAATGCGCGACTGTTTGAACTGCCGACCTCGACGCTGAACACGACCAACATTCGCGAGTGCCTCGGGATGGCGCTGCCCTATGATTTCGCGACCTCTTTTGGCTTCGCGCTCGGGCCCAACGGACTCAATCCTTGTCTCGCGCACGGATTTATTCACCCGAGTACGATCGAGACGTGGTTCGGGCAATCACCACCCCCCTGGGGCAACAATGTGCAAACGCGACTGCGCGTCCTCAATGTGGATGACTTTGGGCGCACGACGGCCGTGCGAGACGATCGGGACGTGTTTCGCAGCGACGATGATCTGTGCACGGAGAAGGTGTTTGCGAAGCCGACGCCGGGGTTGCCGCGGGTGCTCTCGGCCCTATCCTCCCGGCGCCTTTACGACTGCGATAAAGCCACAACCTTTGCCAGCGAGACCCTGACCTACGATGGCCTGCCCGGGGGCAGGGTGAGCCGTGGGCGATTGACTTCGCACGATGTGGATCGGCGGGCGACCGATGATGGCGCGGTTCTGCGTTCCGTCCATGTGCTGGATGCGACTTATGACGCGGCAGGGAACGTCGCGAGTGTGCGCTCACAGCGCCAGGGTCTTGTCCGCAGCACGAGCTTTGACTATGACCCCTTCGGCCTGGCACCGATCCGCACGACGGTAAGCGCCACGGGGCTTGCCACCCGATCGGCACAATTGAGCCTCGATCCGGTGAGCCTGGAGGTGTTGTCGACGACGGATGCTCACGGTGTGGTGAGGGGCAGCCTCTATGACGGATTTGGCCGACCGACCCAGGGCACGATGGCGGTGCCGGCGGGCGCGTCCGGGATCGTCTCGACGGCCAACTATGGCGGGTTTGATGGGATGGACAGCGTGGGGCGGCGCGTGACAGTGACGAGCTTTCCCGACCCGGTGCCGCCGGCGTCCCTGTCCACGGCCGTTGGTCGCGTCGCCACGACCTTCGCGGATGAGCTCGGCCGGGTACGGCGCTCGGAGGTGGCGCTGGGTGCGGACTATGCAAATGACCACCTGATTGTGGGCGATCGCTCTTACGATGAGATGGGGCGTCTCTTCTTTGAGGCCGAGCCGTATGCCGCAAGCGAGGCCGTACCGAATCACTTCGGTACCACGTATTTCTACCAGGGCAACGGGGACCTCAGGTGCCTCATCCGGGGGTCCGGGGTGCAGGACTTTTCGCACCTCACAGACGTGTCGCAGGATCGCTTCGTGACCTGTTTCGATCGGGCCTACGACAACCATGTGATGACGGCCGACGTGCTAGACGCCGTCTCCCTGGAGTGGGCCGATCCGCCGCTATGGGTCAGACATCGTGTGGTATCAAGCGCCGCGGGCTGGCCACTCGAACGCTCGACGGTGAAAGGCGGTGTTCGTCTCGAATACGCGACGTTCCTGCACGACCCGTTGGGACAAATCGTGTCCATGACTCGCTATAAGAGCCCGGACACGGAGGCGGGCTCGGTGACCTGGTCGTGGCGTCGGGACTCGCTCGGGCATGCCATCCGCACCACCCAGCCGGAATCCTCGCCCAGATATTTTGAGTTCGACGATTGGGGTGAATTGACCGACATCCTCTGGAAGGATGGGGCTATCAATCACAGACTATCGAGGCAGTTTGATGCGCTCGGCCGCCTGACTCAGCTCGATGAGCTGAACAATGGGGTCCCGGATACGGTGGCGGCGAAGACCCTGATCTACGACGTCCCATCCGCGCTCTCACCCCTTGTGAGCCCCACCTTTGTGGAGGATCGACTGGCTGGCGCCCGATGGGCCGGCGGCAAGCTGGCGTTCAGTTACGACGCGTTGGGTCACACCGCCGCGGAGGTGATCGAGGATACCGCGGGGGGTCTGGCCGTTCAGCAGATGACCCATCATGTGGATGGCGCTCTGGACACGCTGGCTTTCCTCTTGCCCGACCGCAACTACGTGCCCGAGACCGTCCGATACGGCTACGACTCAGCGGGGCGGATGCGCACTGTCGATGAGCAGGACAACAGTGGGGCCGCGTCGTTGTATCGAGCCGACACGATCGACACCTGGGGTCGTGTCTTGCAGGCTCACTACGGCGCCGCCACCACATTGGCCGCGCAGTATGCGGCCAGCGGTCGGCGGCTCCTGCAGTCTGTCAGTGTCCAGACCCCTTCCGGATCGCGCCGTTTCGCCTTTAACGCGTACGACGCGATGGGCCGGGAAACCAACCGCCAGGAGTTCGTCGATGAAGCGCCGGTGAGCCGGCCAGTCTTGAAGTGGTACAACGACGAGGGTGAGCTCGCGTCGGTCGCGCGGAAAGGCTCCTCGATCGGTGCGCGGAAATTCTACTACGACGGCTTGGGCAATCTCACTTATCTCTGGGCCTCCAATCCGGGTGAGGATGTCACGTTGAGTACTCGATCGCTGGATGTCGATCGGATATGCCGCCTCGAGTATGCGGGGAGCCTCACCGGCAGCGAGTGCAATGTAGAACACGATGGTTCGGGTGCGGTTACCCACGAACCGACACGCAGCGGATCGCGCGATCTCACGTATTTTGCCTCAGGTTTAGTACGCACTATTGCTGAAGGCAGTGCCCAGGCGACGTTCTCGTACGACGCCCTCGACAGACTGCAGGCGCTGGACCTTCAGGGTGGCTCCAGCGCCGATCAGCGTCGCGACCGGAACTACGGTGAGCTGATTACCCGACGTGACATCAGCGGACCCAATGGCGCCACGACGCAGTGGCTGCGACGTATCCCGGGACCAGGCGGGATCGTGGCGACGCGGCGAGGATCGGCCAGCGACTGGATCTACAACTTCGGTGAGTCGCGCGGCAATCGGTTCATGACCAACGATGCCGGGGCCTTTGTGCAGGACGTGACCTATACGCCGTTTGGCGAAGCTACCACATCAGGCGCCGCGCCCGCCACCGCGGACTACACTTCCCACCAGTGGAACGGTGGTGACGCGTTGGCGGCCTATGGGCTGTCGAATCTGGGGGCGCGGCTCTACGACCCCGTAATTGGACGGTTTCTAAGCCGGGATCCGTTGATTTCGACGCGGGGGGCCTTAGCCAGCAATCCCTACACCTTCGCCATGAATGATCCGGTCAATGACGCGGATCCGAGCGGGTTGGATTGTACGGGCGAGAACTGCGACGCGGACGCGCCGAAGGTTCTGTCGCCGGCGGTGTTGAGGTCGATTTTCCTTGGTGGAACTGACGATCACACACCTATTAGGGAGCCGATTGCCGATACAGCGACCGACAGCCTCGATTGGTCAGCCGAACACGGAGCGTTTACTTTGGGTCTTGCTGAGCAATACCTGCATTCGGGGCCTTTCGGCGGCGCTCTTAAGATTGCTGGCCCGATTTTACATGGCCTCGATTTGGGCTTGAAGACAGGGAAGTTTGTCGACAAGCCTTCCCTCATGTCGGGGGCCCATCTGGGCGTATCGGCAGTGGAATCTGGGCTCGTTGAATTTGCTCCGCCAGTCGGCCTTACTTTGGAGGGGCTCGACATTTTTGGCGTGGGGCCAAGCTCGATACTTGAAAGTGGGGAAGAGATCGCAGGTGAATTCGATAAGATAGGCAAGATCTACCAAGAAATATCCAAGACTTCCCAAGCGACTTCCCAGATCTACCAAGAAATATCCAAGACTTCCCAAGAGACTTCCCAGACCGACCAAGAAATAACTAAGACCTACCAAGAAATAACTAAGTTGTCCGTCGCGCGGACACAGGAGTTGAAGCTTGAAATAGAGGAGTTGAAGCGAGAAAAAGAGTATTTGATACGAACGACTAGGGACCTCATTCGGGAAAGCAACAGAGTATTGAGCCACCATTGATTTTGCTGATCTGAGTGAAGTGCCAAAGGGAATCCCGCTAGATTCTGCACATCAGGAATGCAACGTTGCCAAGCTCTAATTTGCCCGCGCAAAACGTATCCCTTAGCTGAATGATTGAGGATGCACAAGGGAGACGAAAACGACTAACTCTACGCGGGCGCAGTACACGCTGGAGTTCAAGCGGGAGGCGGTGTGGCTAGTTGAGTTGGGCCAAGGGTCTGATCCGCGTGGCTGAGCAGGCTGCACGGTCGCCGCCCCTCCGTCTCAAAAAATCAGGCTGCGATTTCGGCTCTCATGGTGGTTATGCCTCGTCAAAACCTCTCGCACTTGCAAAATCAATGACTTGGAGACCAGCCCGATGCTGGGTTTCCGATAGGATTGCAGCATGATTTTGGGCCTCCGACATGTCTTCGGCTGGGTTCTCGGTGCTTTCGGTTCTCGACACGATCTCGTTCTCGAAAACCTCGCACTCCGGCAACAACTCCTGGCTCTGCACAGGAATCGACCTCGCGGTCGACTCTCGGCGCGGCACAAGCTGTTTTGGGTCATTCTGCGAAAGCTCCGGGCGGGATGGAAAGCGCCTCTGATCCTGGTCACGCCGAGAACGGTGGTCATGATTTCTCCTCGACCGCCCGGGGGCGGCGGGATCGTTAGGCTTTTGCAGCGGACACCAGAAGCAACTCGTCAAAAGCTTTCGAAGCCGCGCCGCTCCCGCGGTGCAAGAACAATCTGTGATCATCCCGGCGGCGTTGATGCTCGGGTGCGTGGCGGCCTCCTTGACCGCACGGGGATGGCCGCTTCAATGGATCTATAATACGCAAGGCGCGCTTTGACGTGTACACTACCCGGCATCAGGAGAGCGCAAGAAAACACCTTCTCTATTAAATGACGAAGGACGACGCCAAACTGGAAGTGTGGTACAAGTTAATCTGGCACGGGATATCAAGGAGGCAACATGGATGGTCTTGTCTGGTGGCTAATTGTGGGCGGAATCGCTGGCATGCTGGCAGGGTTGGTAATGAAAGGCGGAGGATATGGTGTCGTCGTCGATGTCATACTTGGCATTGTCGGGGCATTTGTCGGAGGCTGGGTTTTCGGCATGCTTGGCATTGGGGCTGGCGGCGGAATGGTGGGTTCAATCGTCGTAGCGTTTGTAGGTGCGTGTATTTTAATCGGTATTTCCAGAGCTCTAAAACGGGCCTGAAAGGTGGAGACCGTCCGTCCATCAGCCCGGTTAGTCCCCGGTTGCACAATCTGCGGTACGAAGAGGCGACGTGACGTCTCTTCCTGTTCGGCAACGGGAGAGTGATCCTCGCCTCCAGTGATTCCTCCGTCGGCCAGTGCTTGGCGCTCAGCCTCGGCCAAATCGCCGAAGAACTACCGAAAAGATGGGCCGTCCGAAGCGAATTCGAACGGCCCCTCAGCTCGGTTTACGTTCATCGGTGTTAGTTGTCGATGCAGCCTGGCTGACCAAGGGAATTCGGGAAGCCTGTTCCTGCGGTGAAGGCAGCATTGGACCACTCGGCCTGGGCTTTCCACTGCGACCCGTTTGAGAATGTCACTAATGGGTGGGCAAAAATAAAATTACATTTATCGCCATTCTCTTGGCCCCGAGTGTCATACCAGCCGCCATTGTTCGGATCGGTCCTTGCTTCAGAGAGTTCATGCGAAGACGTATTAGCTATTGCGGCAAGCCCCTGGGAATGCAGACCAGAAGTGTCCTGCGGATCACAACCAGGATCTCCATCTAAGTTCCAAAAAAATGCGAATTGCACGGTGACGCCATTGCAGGTACCAGCACTGTGGTAGCCACAATACCCGGCATTTCCTCGGGGCAGATCAACATAAACCGGGTAATAGCCATTGTGGACTGCGCCAGTCCCTGTCACTTTACAAACTTCGGCCAGGATCGCAGAGGTCGAGCCGCCACCACTGGCAGCTGAGCTGTCGATAGTATGACCCGTAGACGATACTACAGACGAAACTTGGCCATTTGATCCTGTGTACTCATCCGACGCCTGCGCATATGCGGAGCCACCGAAGCCTTGGTAATATGTGTCCATGCCACTCACCTTGTCCGACGTGTTCCCGGGCCAGGTTGTACCCCAGAAAATCCCCTTAACAGTGGCAGTGGGCATGATTTCTCCATTGTGCCAGGTCATGTTGGGATTTTTTTGGCCTTTTTGCGCGTTTACTGCCGGATTGAAATCCTTCGCCCAATGGATACCAAGCATGGGCGGCTCATGTTGCTGATGTGCCACCTGGTCTTCAACTGGCGAGTCGTTGCGGTTTACAGTATCCTGTGCGAACGTCACGGTGCACGCAAGCAGCACAACTAAAAGCAAGGTCCATTTCATACGATTCTCCTTTGTCACCCGGGATTTCCATTGTTCCCACGGTGAACAATTGTGCACTTCTCTACGTTGAAAAACAAGTTGTAACTTGTCCAACACAAGATGAGGGCTGAAGGGAGAGCGAAGAGCCGGCGGAATTTAAGCCTTCTATGCTTGGTTGGCTGGGGGGCCGTTCGAATTCGCTTTGGACGGCCCATTTTTTCGTAGCTCTTCGGCGATTTGGCCGATGCCGAACGCCAAGCACTGGCCGCGCCGCCCGCCCCGCCGCTGCGAAGAGGGCGCGATGGGCGAAGTGGCATGCCGCTCAGGATCGAGGATAAGCGGAGTCGCCGCGCGGGTGCCCTCGAACCGCCGAGCGCAGCCTCAACCGTCGGGTCTCCGCGCCAGGGTGTTGTCCATGTATGGACGGTACCGGCGGTCACCCCTCCAGCCTCCAATTCTCGATCTCGCTCTTGGCGAAGTAGCAGAAGGCGTCCGGACCGTGATCGTGCAATTTTAACGGCTTTTCTTCGCCGCGTGGGCCGCCTTGGCATCCCAGGCATAAGTCTGCTCCTGGATGGTCCTTGGCGATGTCTGGCAGAATCGCCCAGCGCTGATTCAGCGCCATCGAAGCGATTCGAATCCCTTCGGTCACTCCTTGTCTGCGTCCACATGCCGGATGCCGCGCCTAGTCATCTCGGCCTTGAACGCCTGGGCGGGTTGCCGTGGGGACAGCAGGAGCGGTATCGCGACGAGGCGGCGATTTTCCAGATGAACAAAGTGCGCACGCCGACGCGCATGGTGGCGGGCGCGTACGACATTCGCGTGGCGGTGCTCGAAGACTATTTGCTGGACCACGCACGGCATGCGTTGAGTATTCCCAGCGAGCTGTTGATTTTTCCTGGGGAAGGGCACTCGCCCACCGCGATTCCAAGTGGGTGACGGTGGTTAACGCCCGCCACCCTTACCACGATTCTGTAGGATTCTTTGTTATGATCGGGACGTATCGTCATCGTTTGGGGCTGGTGGATGTCTTGCTTTCGATCACGTGAAGAACCTTCTCAGGCGGAGATCTCAAGTCGAATCAAGTGCGCGCCGATCGTTGCGGAAATATCAGATGTGAGCTACCGTAGAACCTGCTCGACTTTAGTTGATAAGGAGCGATGTGTATGAAGACCAATTTGCACCTGGGGTTTACCGGCAAATGCGACGCGGCCTTCGCATTCTACGAGACCGTATTCGGTACTAAGCGACTGATGACAATGAAATGGGGTGATGCGCCGCAGGAGGCGCCGTGCCCAGAGGGGTCGAAGGATCTGATCATGCATACCGCCCTGCAAGTGGGTAACATCACGCTGATGGGAGCGGATGCTCCTGCAGGACATGGTAAGCCGTTCAGCGGGTTCGAGATCTCTCTGGACGACCCAAACGAAGCCGAGGTGAAGCGCTTATTCGCTGCCTTGAGCGAGGACGGCAGCGTCGTGAGGCCACTCGCCGCCACCTTCTGGTCGCCCCTCTTTGGCATGTGCACCGACAAGTTCGGCGTCAACTGGATGCTCAGTATCCCCGGGTCGCAAGCGTAAGTCTTGGCGATTCACCCAAAATAGCTGTTCTCGCCTCCCTTCGGTCCCGTCAAGACTTGATACTGGAAAACCTCGCCCTTAACACAGCCCGTGGTGCAACTCCCTGAGATTCGCAAGTGATAACAGCGCGTGCGGTAGTGGAGAGATGACCCCCCTGTGTCGCTTGTGGTCCAGTCGCGCCACGTCCCTCTGGGTCGGGTCTGCCTCTCCCCGACGCCTTCGCGGATCCGCGCAGAAAGACAGTCGTGGCGAGGGACCACGGCCAGCACGTCCGGGATGTGCGCGTCCGGCGCGCGAGCCGACGAACGTCACGTCTGACCAGAAGGCTGCGGGCTGGGACGACGTGTGGACGTGGACGGCGATGGATGCGGACACCAAGCTCTGCGTTTCCTACATGGTCGGCGTCGGCGGAGCGGACTGGGCCGCGATGCCAAGAAGAAGTACAATGACGGTGTTGCGAACCCACGTCTCCAAGACGCGAGACGTGGCGCACCCGGCTTTTTTTTAAGGACGCCTTGAGCGAGCGATGGCCGAGATACGCCTTTTCGTTTCGTGCGGGCTGTTTCTGCTAGGGATTACGGGTGAGGCTCGTGCTGGCACAGAGCCGCCGTTGGCGACGTACGAGATGCGCGTACTGGGCATGGCGCCTCAGCGATTCGCAGTGCGGGCCGAACGGCCGGGCGTAACGGAAACGCTCAAGATGGCGGACAGCTGGCCCAGGGACGTGCCTGAGCTCGACAAAGCTGCTTGCCAGCTCTGGTCACGGATCTCAAATGTGAATACTATTAGGGGTTGCGCCGTTTCTACGACTCTCGCCAGGCCAGCCGGATGGACCCTGGGGCGATTTTCGGCTTCGAGTTGGAAGTGAGCGTAGAGGATTTGGCTGGAGGCGTCGTCCTGAAAGCCAATCAGAGTGAGCACCGGGCCACGGCCTTCGAGCCAGTCGTGAGTGCTGGCATCGGTGAGCGCCATCATGCCAAAACGCGGGGGGGGGCGGCAGAACGATATTTTCGTGGCCGGCGTTTCCGTGCAGAAGCTAGGTTGGCGGCCCCGCAGGATACGGCGCACGGTTTCGCGGCTGACGGTGAGGTTTTCCTCGTCCCGCAGCTTTTCGGTGAGATGCGAATCGTTGCAGCCCTGATATTTGCCGCGGGCCAGGCTTAAAATCAACTCCTTTCTGGGAACAGAAATGGCCCAGGGCATCACACGGCCGCGACTGCCGTGTTGCACCCAGGCGATGGAGTCGGGCTGATACCGCCGCTTCAACCGCTACACCTGCCGTTCACTACGCTTCAGCAGACGGGAGGCTTCGCGTACGCTCAGCCTCCCGCCTGCTGCCTTCTCAATCACTGTCACTCTCTGAAACTCTTTCTGACTCACCGTCACCATCCTGGGAGGGTGACAGAATCTCGTTGCAATTATGGGGTGACATTATCTTGGAGCATCTACAGTCGGTTCCCGAAACCTTTGCCCCCGCCGATGAATAGGCCCGTACACTCAGAATCCCTCGTCCCGGCATTGTCTAGTACAATTGCGTCACGCTTCCAACCTGAGAGGTGTCAAAAATGTCATCCATGCACCGTCGGTCTTTTTGTCAACTCGCGCTCGCCGCCCTTCCGTCCACGTTATTTGCTCAAATCCCGAGCCCGGTTTCAGGTACGAAGCCCGTTCGCGTGCCTGACGGGACAGACCGCGAACAGAAGAAACGCTCCGTTGGCCTAAGCTCCACGCAAGGAGAACTCCGCGTGCGGTGATCGCGGCCAGCTCCGCCTCAGATGGTTTACTCGATGCCTGGGCCTCAGCGGTCGCAAAAAGCAATACAAGGATTGCGAACTGGCAGCCGAAAGGCCGCCTCAACATCACCGTTTGCTCTCTACTTTTCCTCGGGGATCGCAAATCGCTGGAACCTTCGCACTAACGTCCACGCTCGTGGGCAACTGTAGCAGCACTGATTCTTTTTCCTCGCTGTGGCAGTTGCATTCTGAATCGCAGTTCGTCGGCAGCAAAAGCTTGTAGTGGAACGTGACCTCAAAGCTCGTTGGCGTGTGCGGCTCGAACTGCCACGTTTTCACATTATCCTCCGCTGCCTCCACTAACATGGGCGGGCCGCTTTCGACCTCCACGGCGAAGACCCGTTGCCCGTCGGTGGAGACCCGGAGCACAACGTCTCCCTGGATGCGTGCCGCACGGATAACGCGAGGATAGATGGGCACGTTGGCTTTGGCGACCGTGGGCATCACCGTTTTTGCTTGTTGGGCAACGGACATACTTGCTCCCAAGCCTAGTGTTAACAGTACTCCAAAAATCTCAAGTTTTCTCATAGCCCGTGCTCCATCTCAGGGTAAGAAATTCCTTCAGCTTCATCGGCTGCCCGATGTCTCCCGCACTGTTGTAGAAGTACACTTTTTGGTCGCGTGCTCCGAAGACGATGTTTATCTGACCTGGAAGGGCCGCCGCTCTGTCACACAATAATACGAACCCCCCAGCGTTTACTGGGGGTTTGTTGAGTTCTTAGGATGTTCTTGGACGTCTTGGAAAGTATCGATGGCGGAGAGGGGGGGGATTCGAACCCCCGGTACAGCTTTTGACCCTACAACGGTTTAGCAATTGTCTCTACCGACCCGACGCCACGCAATCCCAATCACTTACACTCGTCCTGACGCACCAAACGTCACCTCATGTGAGCTCATTCGGCAGTTTCGGGACACCACTTGGGACACTGAAAACCTCGGCGGAGGACAGGAGGCCAATAGGCGAAAGGAAGCGGGGAAAGGGGTCGAGGGGGAAGGGACGGCGTTTAAGTCCCCTCCCTCCCCCCTCGCGGCTCTGTAGAAGCGCCTTCTGTTGCTATTCTGAATCTCTGTGTGAACGAGGTTGTGAGTCGGCACATCTTGGCTTTGATCGACGCAATGGTTGAGCCGTAATCTCGGATACTTCAATCCTCCCCCAAAATCGTGCCGGATCGTGCCAAACTATGTACCAGAAAAAGGCCTTTAAGTCCCATCATCGCAATGGATTACAGCCAATTTTGGTGATCCCTTATTTTCGGGTTGATTCTGTGCAAAAAGAAACGGTGATGTCGCGGATTTTGCCTTCCGCAACCCCCTCCGAACTCTACGGGATTCCCTTTCGCGGGCGCGATTCCCGTAGGAATGGGGCTGGCAATCCGTGCATGACCCGGCAATGCTCCGTGAGGTTTTACGTAAATGGGGTTGGTCGATCCGCAGCGGAGTTCCTTCTGATGGAGAGTCTTCCGAAACGGGCGTTTTCTATTTTGGCGCGCTACACGTATACTGACGCCATTTCGGAGGTCAAGAAGGAGATTCGGTCCTATGCCACCCCAGACGGTCGATACGTCTTCCACGGTAAATGACTTTTTTGGGCACCGAGTTCTTCCGCAAGCCTGTAGACTTTGTCGAAGAGGCGTTCCATGCAACGACGCGAATTGCGCTGCGAACTGGATGCGTTAGAGATTGCAAAACGGGATGGACATTCCGCGCACATAAGTGGCCGACGGCCGAGGCGTAACGATGGATCCGGACAGTGACCGCGTAGCTGCCATCGTACGACGCGCTCTCGCGATTGCCGCTGAAAAGCGCGTGGCTTTTCTGGAGGAGGCGTGCGCCGGCGACTCGGCCTTGCTGGTGGAAACAAGAGTGGGGCTTGCTGCCGCCGAGGCGACTACGTCGTTGATCCCAGAGGGTTGCAGCCCTATCGCAACCAGGCCGCGCGAAACTCATTCGTTGTTCGCCGTGGGCAACGTCATTAGCGATCGCTACCGGGTGATCCGGTTCATTGCCAAGGGCGGGATGGGGGAAGTTTATGAGGTGGAAGACCTCGAACTCAGAAGCAGAATCGCCCTCAAAACGCTGGCCCTTCCTACCGCGATGTCTAGCCAGGGGCTGAGCAGCTCGAAACGCGAAATTCAGTTGGCCAGAAGAGTGACGCACCCAAATGTCTGCCGCGTTTACGACTTGGGCCACCACCGCATCGCGACCCAGGGCGACATCTATTTCCTGTCCATGGAACTGCTTCATGGCAACACGCTCGCAGAACAGATACGACAATGCGGACCGATGAACCGGGATGAAGCGCAGCCATTGATCCAGCAGATGGTGTCTGCCCTCGCGGCGGCCCATAGCTTGGGAATTGTTCATCGTGACTTCAAGCCTGGCAACGTGATGCTGACCGAAGAAGGCGGCCGCAAACTGGTGAAGGTCACCGATTTTGGGCTGTCGCGAAGCCTTGATCCAGACGACAACTCTACTGCAACGAAACCGGAAGTGGTTGGAACGCCAGCCTACATGGCTCCGGAGCAGTTTCATGGCGAATACGGGCCCCATTCGGACATATACGCATTAGGACTGGTAATGTTTGAAATGCTTACGGCTAAGCTTCCGGTTTCGAGGGACGATCCTTTTCAGAACCTAACTCCCGATGCACTGGCGCGAATCGGACCGTGCTGGCAGGGAGTGATAGCGAAGTGTGTGGCTCGCGAACCAGCGAACAGATTTGCGCAAGTGGAGCAAGTCTGGCCCGCTTTGATGAGTATGAGCATGCGCCAGTCCGGCTCGATAGCCGGGGCGGTGCGCCGCCACGCGTTGGCGGTTAGCGTTGCATTAGTAATCCTGCTTGCTGGTTTCGGTGTAGTGCGGAGTGGTCTAATTGCGGATCCGTTTCATCGCCTGCCGGCGCAAAAACACATTGCCGTCCTTCAATTTCGCAGCATAGGCGCTGGCGCCGATCAGGCCTTTAGCGACGGAGTTTCCGAAACTCTGACCAGCAAGCTTTCTCAATTGGAACGGTATCAAAAGGCGTTTTGGGTGGTTCCTTCCGCCGACGCCCGAGAGGTCAAGAGTCCCGACGATGCCTATCGCAAGCTCAACATTACCTTGGCCGTCACTGGCACAATCCAGAACACCAGCGAAGGCTCAATCGTGACCGCGAACCTGGTGGATGCGGGAAACCATCACCAATTGGCGTCGCGAACCATTCACGCTACTGCTTCCGATCGGGAAGGCTTACAGGATCGGGTGTGGGAAGCCGTCGCCGACATGGTGGACCTGCAAGTTACTCCCGAAGCGCGACAGGAGATTGCTGCTGGTGGCACCAAGCAGCCGGGGGCTTATGAACTGTACGAGCAGGGCGTTGGCTATGCCCAGCATTTCGATGCGGACAACCTGAATCGCGCGATTGACCTATTTACCAAAGCACTGAGCAAGGATCCGAACTATGCTCTTGCGTATGCCGGTCTGGGATCTGCTTTTGTCAGCAAGTATGACCTGACTAAAGACCCGCAATGGATCGCGAAGGGGAAAGAGAATGCCACCCGCGCGCTCGAACTCAACGACCGATTGGCCCCAGTGCACATCGCGATGGGAAAGCTGTATCAAGATACTGGGGAGAGAGACAAAGCAAGGAAGGAATTTCGGCGGGTACTGGACGAAGATCCAGCGAATGTGCAGGCTGCTATTCACATCGGCAGTTTGTACGAAGCCGAGGGCAAGGTCAGCGAAGCGGAAGCGGTATACAAGGCGTTGATTGGCCGTCGGCCGGGAGACCCGCTGGGATATGACGCGCTCGGCAGCTTGTATTACCACACCGGTCAGTTCGCAAAAGCCGTACCCTTACTCCAATCTACGATTGATCTGGCGCCCGACAATTTTGTAGGGTACCGGGATTTGGGTGGCACTTATGTGGCGCAGGGCCGGTTCAACGAAGCGATTACAGTCTTGACCAAGGGGCTCGCCTTGAAGGAAAACTCCGAGTCTTGCAGCAACCTTGGCACCGCTTATATGTTTTTGGAGAGATACCAGGACGCGGTCGAGCCGATGAGGCGGGCTGCGGAACTCAGCCCGCACAATGATGTGTTGTGGCGCAATTTGGGCGACAGCTACCGGCAAGTACCGGGCTTAGAATCGAACGCCGCCGCGGCTTACCGCAAGGCCCTGGATGCTGCCGTCGATCGGCTTAAGGTAAACCCTAACAACGCAGAGGCTCTAAGCGGGGCCGCTCTATACCATGCTCACCTGGGGGACAAGAAGGAGGCCGAAGCGTTCATTGCCAAGGCGCTTAACTTAGCACCTGCCAATAGCGACAGTTTATTTACAAGCGCGCTGGCTCATGAGATTATGGGGCGCAGAAAAATTGCCCTCGACGAAATTGATAAGGCCGTGCAGGCTGGGATTTCGATAGATGATGTTGAACACGAGCCGGAGTTGCGAGAACTCCGAAGCGATCCCGGGTACCGGCAATGGTTGGAGCAAAGACGGGCCAAGTCGAAGAATTGAACTCGACACCAGGTCTGAGGAGGACTATGAAAACTGTTTGCGTGTTCAAGCTTTTCGTCGCGGCGGCGGTCGTAGTGCTTTCGGTCGGCTCGGCCCACGCGGACGGCGGTTGCGACGGAACTGATACATGGGCAAATCACTGCGCTGGCAACTTCAAATCAAATATTTGCGGCTCGGCTAATGACAACTGCATCATCGAGATTTCAGAAAAGGGCGGAAAGGCTACCGTGATGCGGGCCGGTGGCCAAGTTGATGCCCCGGTCATCTGCGTAGAAAAACATATATTTGTGGAGTTCCAGGAAACCCACCCGGACGGTAAGGCGCACTTCACTCTAGATTTTCAAGCCAAGGACCCAAAAAAATCTCCTTTCAAACAGGATATGGTAAGGGGCGACAAGCAAACTACGCCCGCGCTTGAGATCCTTCATAACGACCAACCCTGCTACGCTTACCAAGCTAACCACATGTCGGGCGGCACAACCAAGAGCCTCGACCCCAAGATTATTGTGGGCGGCGGCGGCGGGCGTAAATTTGTGTACAACATCGTCGAATTGCTGGAAAACATTGCTGCGAAATTTAAAGCCTTTTTAAAGGGAATCGGTTTGCTATAACGCCCCAGCAAGCCGCACCACTTCGCGACTTTGCGGCATTCGTCTTCCATTCGCCAGAGAACGCGACCCAAAACCCGGTCAGAAACACCGTTGCAAAACCCGCAGCACAAGCCCCCGCTTGGCTCATTCCCAGGCAGCCGCAAGACCATATCGCTCTTCTTCGGCCTCGACCTGCTTGTAAGCCTCTTGATCTAGAATTCCGGCGAGGGCGCTTCTGTTTACGAAGACCGAAGCGCTCAGTTCTTCAATTTTCCGGTTTTGCGACTTTATCAACAAGACTGCTATCCGCAAAGCTTCTAGCGTGGCTAGGATTTCCTGTTCCATGCCCCCAATCCTACCCTGAGCGGGATCCTAAGTCACGGACATCATTATTCTCCGTCCGGCTTTGAAATCGAAGACTTCCAGAACCGGCTGGAATGCGGGCCCTGCTGTACTTGGTCACCATGGTCGAGCTGTTCAGACTCTTGGCTTTGTTTCCCGGTGCGCGTGCTTTCCCTTTACGGCGGGCCGTCCGCCACTCTCGAAGAAAAAAATGTCCCCCTCCGGTGGGGTAGGCGCACCTGGCGTGTGACAGGCGACACGGCGGGACATTGTGCCTCGTCACTACTCCGTCCGCCTTTGATATCAACGACGTCGAGCGCCGACCGCTTCTCGTCGAACGAAGTGCTACTGTGACTGAGGTTGATTCCCGCCGGGTCTGTAAGTCATTGATTTCAAACCGGACGGAGTTGTGACGAGGCAAAGTCGGTCCAGGTGAATATTTCGACCGTTTAGGGATCGCATGATCGGTACCCCTCTCGCTGCTTCGGAGCGAAAACTCTCCTTGTTGACGAGTGCCGGTGTAAACTCGCCAAGGAAGCTTTTTGGGAAGAGTGGCTCCATTGGGAAAAGGAGGCGGTGGGCGTTCTCAGCCGGTTTGTCGTGGCCAATGATATGGATGGCGAAGTCAAGCAAGCTTTCCTGCTGCGTCCGCATCTGGTTGACAATGCCGCAGGGTTTATCCGGATGGACGTCCTGAGCCCAGAGGACATGCCGAATGAAATCTGGCTCATGACATTCTGGGTGGATATCGCCAGCTATCGAACCTGGCACAAAAGCCATGCGTATCACGAGTCGCATGCGGGAATACCAAAGGGGTTGAAGCTCGTGCCGGGCAGCGCTGCGTTGCGGATCTTCAATCTCGTCAGCTCTTAAGACCTGATGATGTGCGGCGGAGATCGATCTGCAGTCGAGAAGAGGGGCACAGGCCAAAGGAGTCGTTATGCATCTGGTCCCTTGTAAGCTTCAGCCTTTGAGCTACTGAGCTTTCAATTCACTGGACCAAGTGCGATGCCAAAGCCGTTCGAAACAACGCGCGATTTCATTTCTGAACGGCAAGAGGACCTCGCTCGCGAAATTGTCGAGTGCCACTGGAAATTGCGACCAGATTTCGAACGACTTTATGGAGCAACAGGGATAGCGAGGTGTTTGGAAGATGCCCGGTACCACCTCAGATATCTCTCCGAAGCGGTGCGCGCCGAAGAGCCGGCTCTGTTCGTCCACTACGCCACGTGGGCCAAACAAATGCTTGTCGCCCGCAATATTCCAGTTGACGATTTAGTGGCCAATCTCCAAATCATGTTGGATGTTTTGCAAAAAGAACTTCCGCCGGCGATGCGAAGGCCGGCCACGGATTATTTGAAATCAGCCATTCAGGCTCTCACGCTCGCAAACGAGAATCGATCATTTCTTGATCCTTACCAGCAACTCGCCGAACTCGCCAACCAATACCTCAGTGCGCTTCTTCGCTATGATCGACACTCGGCCTCGGCTCTTATTTTGCGCGCTGTGGAAAACAAGACCAGCATCAAGGAAATCTATAGCCACGTTTTTGAGCGTTGCCAGTACGAGATTGGCCGGCTCTGGCAATCGAACCTTGTCAGCATCGCTCAGGAACACTATTGCACGGCTTCGACGCAGCTCATTATGTCGCAGCTTTATCCCTACATTTTTCGTGCGGATCGAACAGTTAGAGGCACGATTGTAGCTGCTTGTGTAAGTGGCGAACTGCATGAAATTGGGGCGCGCATGCTCTGCGACCTACTTGAAATGGAAGGCTGGAACACAATTTACCTCGGTGCGAATGTGCCGACAGCCGGCATTGTAGAGGTGCTTCGCGACAACCATTCCAATATTCTAGCCATCTCTGCATCGATGACTTTCCACATCTCCGCCGTGAGGGAGGTGGTCGCGGCAGTGCGTTTGGCAACTCCGCAAACAAGAATTCTCGTCGGCGGGTATGCGTTCAAAATCGCTCCCAATCTCTGGCGGGATGTCGGAGCTGATCACTGGACCAAAGACGCCGCAGACGCGATAACCCTGATAGACGGGCTAGACGATAACATGGCCGATGCCCGTTAGGTTGAACACTTTGGCGATGCCGATTTACGCTGAGTAATGCATTATCCGAAAAGTTAAGGATGGATGTTTATGGACGCAGAGGTTTTGGGTCAAGGCGATAGCAACGACCGTTTGTACACCGAGCTATCTCGTGTAAACAATGAGCTGATCAATACGCAAAGGGAAATGGTACAAAGAAACGTTCGACTTGAGCGCGCCGAGGCGGCATTGCGCAAAGCTCATGGCGAATTGGAGCGGCAGGTCCAGGAACGAACTAGAGAACTTGAAGATTCTTTGTTTGCGCTAAGAAGGCTCTCGGCAAGCGTACTTCGAGTTCAAGACGAGGAACGGCGTCGTGTAGCCCGCGACTTGCACGATACTGTTGGGCAAACCCTGACAGCGGTGAAAATCAGCTTATTTCGGCTGGAGAATGAGATAAAGGGACACTCTCAAACAGCCAACCGTCTTGCCGAGCTTAACGAGCTTACCAATCAGGCGTTGCAGGAGATCCGGACTACATCTTATCTTTTGCACCCTCCACTTCTGGACGAGGCAGGTTTCTCTGCCGCAGCTGCATGGTACGTCGAAGGCTTTAACAAGCGTAGTCCGATCCAAGTAAGGCTCCAACTGCCGAAGGCCATCCGTCTTCCAGCCTCGATTGAAATTGTTCTATTCAGGGTGTTGCAGGAGAGTCTGACGAACATCAGCAAACATGCGGACTCAGCTACGGTCGATGTGCTTCTGCAAGTCGAGCAAAACGTAATAGCTTTTTCAGTGAGGGACTACGGCAAGGGAATTTCGGCCGAGCGACTTGTGAAAATTCACGGTAGCGGATCAGATGTCGGAGTTGGGATCGCTGGTATGCGCGAAAGACTTAAGGAGTTCGGAGGCAGATTAGTAATGGAGTCCGACTCCACAGGAACTCTGTTGAAAGCCTTGGTACCCCTGCCGGAAGCTGTTTAATCCGGGCAGAACATAGAGGTCATCCGTACTACCCTGTTCACGGCATGTTTGCCATGGATGCAGAGTGGATTAGTTAGGCCCAATTCGCTCTTTTGCCGCTTAATCTCAGCCGAGGCGTCGCCGGATAACTTACTCCGTTTTACGGGTCCGGGAGAAAGTTGGTAACTGCTTGACACGAACGTCCGGCACAGTACCGGGAGCGGCGGAGTCAACAACCACGGCACGACCTTCAGCCTGGATGTGGGGCTCCCCCCAACGTTTTTGTTTTTCCTATGTATTAAAAGCGAGCGGGGAAACACCGCCCCTACATAATTTCGGCGTCCCTCCCCGCTCGTCGTCACCACGTGGAACGAGCCAGGTTCATCTCTAGCCCTCCCATGTACCTTCCGATTCAATCAGCTCAGACGGTTTTGATTTTGCCATTCAACCCGTTCGGGAAAAATCCACCGCTCATGGTGCCAGGCGTCGAGTTCGCATAGACGATCGCCAGCACTTGGGATGTGGTGCGCTTCAGCGCCAGCGCGTTGCTGTCCACGGGAAAGAAGGCGGTCTCCGATGGGATAATGTCCATCGCGTCGATCATCGCTGCGGTAATTCCCTTCTGCACGATCTGCAGACGGACGTTGCCCGCATGGTAGGCTTCGGTCCCTAGAATTTGCGCCGCACTCTGCAAATTGGCTCCTGTCAACAGGGTGGCCGCGCCCGCATAGGCGCTGACGCCCGTGTCTTCTAACGCCCGTGCCACGTTCAGGAAATCGTCCTCGTTGGCAAAACCGATTCCCAGTGCGCCCAGATTGATGTTGGGCTGCGAGACTGCCGCTGCACCCAGCGCGGTCCGCAGATAACGCACATGCAACAGCTCATCTTCTGCAATCTGGGCGGCAACATCCGCCAGTCGAGAATCCGTGAAGGTCACTTTCGATCCGCCAGTGACCGTGCCCGTCCCTCCTGTATCTGCCGAGCTCAAACCGGCACCGTTCACCGCAAACTGGTAAAAGTTTGCTTCCAGGTACTCCAGGTTCAGGGCGAAATTGAGTACATCGGACTCGGCCACGGTGGAGGACTGAGCCGACGACGTTCCGCACCCGTTCAATATGCTTACCGCTGCGACGCTCACACCGGCGAGTCCCGCGTTTCGCAGAAAGCTCCTCCGGCCTAACGCCCGTTTGTATTCGATGAGATTCGACTTTTGCTCCAGCTCGATTGAGCTAAGTGGCTCCCGTTCCTCGGACTTGATTATGGACATGAATTCTCCTTTTTGATTAAATGCTTCAAGACTCTACTTCGAAATTTCCCGGTCACTTTTCAAATTCAGGCGTTCAAGATACTGCCGCAGTGTGCTTCGATGTGCCGTCAAATTTTGCCCGGCCACCCACTCCACCGCCCGCAGCGACTAAAAACCCATACTCCCTGCGTACGTAAGCGCCGAGAATTCGGATTAGATGTCGCGAACTGAGATTGAAGTTGTTTGAGATGAAATGAAAGTCGAGGATTCGTTCGCTGAGGCAAATTCTATTTTCTTAGCGCGAAAACCGCCCGCATAAACGTTCGTTTGAGGAAAATTATTACGAACATGTATATCTTATTGAAAACAATAGGTTGCGCGGATTTCTTGCGATATCGCGTCTACAGGGCCAGGTGCCGCGCCTCATCCGTATTTGAATTCTTTAAATGAGTTTCCACAATCATGGTTATGGCTGCGAGATATTGTCCCGTGCTGTCGTGAAGCTCTCTCGCAATCTTGCGCCGCTCCTCGTCCTGGAGTCGAAGCACTTTGGCTGACAACTGCTCGAGGGCCTCCTGTGCCTGTTTGCGCTCGGTAACGTCGTCGCGAATGATTCCGGTAAACAGCCTTTTGTCATTTTGTAGAAATTCCGCTAAGGAAAGCTCAATCGGAAGTTCCATACCTTCCTTGTGCACTCCGGAAAGAGCGACCTGATGCCAATTCATATGCCGCAGGCCGGTATGGACATATGCCGCCAAAGCTTTTCGATGTAGCTCTTTCAGATAATCAGGCATTAGTAAGACTATGTTATGGCCAAGTAACTGAGAAGAGGAATAGCCAAAGATTCGTAGCGTTGCAGGGTTGACATAAAGAACGGTGCCTAGCTCGTCGATGGTGATGATTGCATCGCTCGCTGTTTCAGCTAGCGCCCGATATCGAGCCTCGGACTGGCGAAGTTTGTTCGAGGCTTGCTCCCGTTCGAAAGCGCGGCCAAGTTGAATACCCACTTGCGTAATGAGGTTTTCGAATTGTGGATCAAGACGCATTTCCTCCTTATCCAAGAATTCGATGACGGCCACAATTTCTTGATCCACAAACACTGGAAAGCCGAAGCCATTTCGTAGTCCCGCTTCCAACGCCTGGCTCGAGCGAGGGAAGGCACTCATGGCTGCAAAATCTATCTTCGTGGGTGTGTGGTTGGCGAGAATTCGTCCCGGAAGCCCGGCCGAAAGCGACATCTCAACTTTTTCGGAGGCATTTTGAAACGCCTGGAAATCCTCTGAGTTGTCCGTGCTCCATATGCGGGAAGAGACAAAAGAGGCCGTTATCGTTCTCGTCGACGAGATAAGCATTACAGTCCGGGTGGTCGTCCAGCAGAACATGTGGTTCGCGATGCTCGCAGGCTTCACCTAAATGCGCAGCGCATCGTCGCGCCGATAGGAAGTACATCATTTCCCAAGCAATTTGCGGCATTCGGATTCGGGCGGCAGTAGTATTCCGTCATAACATGCTGGCGACGTTGGCGCCTTGCGTGCACCCTAGCCGAGGCAGGTGTTGGTCGTAGGGGCGTACTTATGAAGCGTAGACTCTCGACCCCAAACTGGAAGTGTGGTACAAAGGTAAACTGGCACGGGAAATAAAAAAGGAGGCAACATGGATGGACTTGTTTGGTGGCTAATTGTGGGCGGAATCGCTGGCATGCTCGCAGGATTGGTGATGAAAGGCGGAGGATATGGTGTCGCCGTCGATGTCATACTTGGTATTGTTGGGGCATTTGTCGGGGGCTGGGTTTTCGGCCAGCTTGGCATCAGAGCTGGCGGCGGAATGGTTGGTTCAATCGTCGTAGCATTTGTAGGTGCGTGTATTTTAATCGGTATTTCCAGAGCTCTAAAACGGGCTTGAAGATGTTCGTTTCGGAATTTCGCACTTCCCTCCGTCTAGACGGCGCGGTGTTTTGAGCAGTCGTGCATTCGATTAGATCCGGGCGTTCCCACGGCCCGCTGGAATTGTTCCGGCACCACCCGTAGAGTCAAAAAACTCGAACCGACGGAAAAGGTGTAACTTCCAGGAGTCCCTGAAAGCCGATGGCGCGTACAATCCAGCCTTGCATGGTGGCGCATTTTCGTAAAGCAGGGGGCAGGGAAAGGCAATGGATTGGGCGTCGCGTGCTGGCCTACATCACTGGAACGGTCGACCAGGAGCTTCTCTTGCGCAATGAATATCTGGCAGCCGAGAACCGCATCCTGAGAGGCCAAATCAAGGGTCGGCTGCTGCTGTCGGATGGAGAAAAGACCACTCTGGCCGAGATCGGCCGCCGTCTGGGACGCAAGGCTCTAGCGGCGGTGGCCGTCGCAGCCCAGCCGGATACAATTCTCGGCTGGTTCCGCAAGCTGGTCTCCCAGAAGTTTGACGGGTCACCATTCCGGCGACCGGTAGGCCGGCCGCCAGTCGGAAAAGCAGCAGAAGCCTTGGTGGTGCAAATGGCAAAGGAGAACCCGACCTGGGGCTACGTTCGCATCGTGGGAGCCATGGCCAACCTGGGCCACCGCCTTTCCGATCAGACGGTAGGCAATATCCTGCTGCGGCATGGAATTCCTCCCGCACCCAAACGAAAGCACACCACGCGGTGGCGAGACTTCATCCGTGCACACATGGACGTTTTGGTAGGAACTGACTTTTTCACGGTCGAGGTTCTGACCCTACGAGGTCTGGTGTCCTACTACGTGCTGTTCTTCGTCGAGTTGGAGAGTCGGAGCGTGTGTCTAGCTGGGATGACGCAACACCCGAACCAGGAGTGGATGGAGCAACAAGCCCGCAATGTGACCATGGAAGACCATGGCTTTCTCTCAGGCAGCCGCTATCTGCTGCATGATCGCGACGGAAAGTTCTGCGAGGAGTTTCGCAGAGTGATCAAAGCCTGAGATGTGACGCCCCTGCGGCTGCCGGCGCGGAGTCCCAACCTGAATGCGTATGCGGAGCGCTGGGTGAGATCCGTGAAACAGGAATGCCTCTCGAGGCTGATCTTTTTCGGGGAAAAGTCTGTGCGTCGGGCGCTGACTCAGTACCTGGAGCACTACCACTCGGAACGCAATCATCAGGGCAAAGGGAATCAGCTGCTCTTCCCGCCGCCCAGAGGCCCGACGAAACGAGCGCGGGGAGCGGTGCGCTGCAAAGAGAGATTGGGCGGCCTGCTGAAGTATTACGAGCGCCAGGTCGCATGCTAGCCTCCGTCTGTCAAGTTATTGAGGTAGCTGCAGACCACCCGGACCTCGGGTTATAGGACTCTTGAAATGCCATGCTTACTTTGCCGGTCTGCCGTGATGGAGGCATAGCGCGACCAGATCCGAGACATTCGCTTCCCCCACGCACATGACCGTGTCTGCGCCCCCCCAATATATTTTGACGGTTCCATCGGACTCCCGAACGGCACCACAGGTGAAGACCACGTTGTGGACATAGCCAGTTATTTCCCAAGGATCTTCCGGTTGCAAAATCCACGAGTCGCCCACACCGAGGACCTTTGCCGGGTTCTCGAGATCATGAAGAGCAACCCCCAAACGAT
>JBBQVN010000043.1:0-24871 GCA_038211475.1 Terriglobales bacterium
TCGCGCCCTTAACTTCCTGCTCCCTGGTGCCGAGCAATCTTGGAATGAATCACTCCTGCGCTGCGGGTGACTGCTGTTCGAAAACAGCAAAGGATTGCCGCGAAGAAGTAGGTTCAGTCTCCCGAAGGTCTGGTGTCCTCAGTCGCCGCCCGGTTCTGCCTAGGACGAACGGCGGATCCTTCTCGATCCTTAATGCTATTATATCATGTTAGTGCGGGGTTTTGTCCTAAGGTCGGAACTATATGTTTCGATTGTTTTGTTAGAGATACAGGGAAAACGAGGGCGAAGGGGGCTTGACAAGAATTTGCTGAGGCCGGGAAGATTGGCGTATGAGCATGAGCGGATTTGAGTGTAGGGTATTGATAGTTAAGTGCTCGTAGTGGATTGACCCCAGTTTTCGCCAAGGACGCGAGGAATGAGCCACCCCAGTGAGGAATCGTCCCTAACAGGTGTGGCCACAGGCCAACCAGATAACATATGTGGACACCCGCCAGGCTGGTGCGGGCCAGATACTTGACCAGAAAATCCCCGGCCTTTGCGAGAACGCAAGAGGCCGGGGTACGTGCGATTCCACTAAGAGCGCGGTGGCGCTTTCTGGCTCGACCAAGCTACTAGAACAGTGGATCAAGCCCGCCGAAAATATGGCTCAAGCCGGTTCCGTTAGCGTTTCCTAACATGCTCGGATCTTGATGGCAGGCGAAGCAGTTAGTTCCTTGCTGGTAGGTCTCCATGGTGGTGTTAGTAAGGCTGCTCGTGCCCACTTGGAAGCCGGTGCTCGGTGGGCCGCCCCCGGCGATCCACGTGGCCCCGGTCATGATGTAATTGTGGCGAATGTCGCCGTTGGCCAGCATTCCACGCACGTGATTGTTCATGGAGATCACTTCGGTGTTTGAGCTAGGGTTGCTCGGGCCGTCGAGCCCAAACGGTTCCATCCGCAGCGTGTCGCTGGGACTGATCGTGAACGATCCCGCAGCCTGGATGGTGTTGGCCGGTGGTCCGTTGAAGAACATGTGTGCCATGTTGAACGGTCCACTGGAGCCGTTCCCCGCGAACACCCAGTTCGCCGCAGTGGTTTGGGGCACTGTTTGCTGTCCGCCCGTCGAATTATACGAGTAGCCCGCCACCGGCGTGTTCCCCACATGTTCGAACGTAGCCCACACCATCTCGGGATGCCCGAGGGTGCTTCCCACCACGTGCATGCCCACCATCGCTAGTTGCACCGTCTCCTGCCCGGTAGGGGTCCAGTTGTGCGGGTCCGCGGTATTGTAGGTCGGCACCGTCGCTTGCATCGTGATGTAGCTGCTCAGGTTGGGCAGTCCGGCCGCCCGCACCCACGAGGACTTGACCTCGATGGCCAGCGCGTTTGGATCCGGGAAGGTGACGCCGTGTCCCGAAGCGAACGCCGTCACGGGGACCAAGTCGGCACTGCTGAGGGGAAACTGCGATGCGCTAATCGCTCCGTCTTTGACCCCAGTCGCGAAGTAAGCATACACATCGTTCACCATGGTCGCGTAATACACAAGCGAGCCATTGGATGCGGTCTGTGCCTCCAACACTCCGCTGTCGCCCGCCTGCCCCTGCTCCACGTCAATCACCGCCAGCGATGGATCAATAAAAATCGGGAAGCCATCAATGAGGAACCGGTGGGCGAAGTTGTTGTTCGCGTTCAACACCCGCCGTCCTTCCTTCGCCCGCTCCCGGGGATTGGTCATCAAGGGGTGAATGACCTGGCCCTGGTGGTCCAGCAACACCAGCGTTCTTTTTTCTTGCCGTACGTGCGCGATCTCGACTTCCTTTCCGCTCACGTCACGCACCCGCGGGACGGACCCTTCCACCGGCGGCTTGATTTCCCGCAGTTCACCAAAGCGGTCCACAATCACCGGCAAATGATGCGGTCCCAGTTGCGCCGCCCGTAGCGGAATCGCCATGATCGCTCCCGGCGTGTGTGCCAGGAATTTCCGGTGGCCGCTCGCATCCGGCGGAGAGACATCAAAAAATGCCGGCGAATTGAAAATGCGTCCGCCGCCGCCCCCATAAGTTGCTGGCGCCGGGGAGTTCAGCCACAGGAACATTCGCTCCGACCAGGAGTAAAAACCGCAGTTAGGAGCGAGGCTTTGCGTACTATCGGCGGGATCCACAACGCCATTCAGCATAACGCTGCCCGAGTGGAACCAGGTGTTGAAGGTGGCGGACGGAAGCGGGCACGCGTCCTGCGCGTCTGTAGGCAGTTCGCCCGGGGGAGGCGGGCACGCGGTTAACAACGTCAGGGATACTAGCACGGCGAAAGTGGACAGCATGCGCAGCGGCGCTTTCCCAAAATTCGCAAAGGCCCCAAAGCGAGTTGACAGTTTTGACATGGTCGTTCTCCTTTATGTTGTGAGCCGGACCACTCCAGCTCTTGGCGCCGGAAGGCGTTTGCAGGAGAGGGTGCAAGTCGGCGGCCACATTCCTCGACAGTCACCGCAGCGACGAGAATCTGGCCAAGTCACTATGACACCACGGAGTTAGCGCGGAACCGCTAAAACCGGTGGCCGCCTCAGAGCACGCGGATTCTATCCGGCGAGATAGACGGCTATCTGCTTCGATAGCCGCTTGAGGAAAGGTCCGGGTGGATGAGCCAGTTCCCAAAGGCAAAGGCAACGGACGGGCGGGGAGTCTGACTACGCGGCTGGGAGCCGTCCCATCTGAGACAAGCGCGTATTCGACGAGCCTGGAGAGTTCGCACCGGGCTGAAGCCCATAGTCTGATGGTACGATTTACGCGGCGCTTAAGCGCCGCTCTTCCACCGACGACAACAGCGGCCGACAGGATGGTCCGTCTTACAAACTCGGTTCTTACTTACCTTTTGCGAAGACGGGCTCGGTTCTTACTTGCCTTTCGCGGAGACGGTGGGGGTAATCCTCACTTCTTCTTTGAGAAGACGGTGGAGTCAGCTAACGCTTGCACCATGCGAAAACGGTGGAGTCAGTTCTTACTTGCCGATGCGAAGACGGTGGACCAAGTTCTTACTTGCCCTTTGCGAAGACGGCTAAAATCTCGTCTAGTTCCGGGGCGGTCAGGCGGATTGCGCCTCCTAGCGGGCCGGTCAACAGGCGATTGATTTCTTCCAGTGAGAGCCCCTTGGTTTGCGAGAGGAATCGGGCCCACTCGGTAGCAACGGCTTGGCGCTCGTCAGGGTCGGCGTCCAGGTAAAACTGTTGCGCCGCTTCAGGAGCGGAGCCGTATTCATCGGCCATATCTTCATGCCAGTAACCGCGTTGGAAGGAACGAAGGGCGGGGAAATTTGCGGCGGTGACGTCGAGCTTGGGAGGTTTGCCTTTCATCAGCGGCACTCCGGATAGGAAGTCAACACGTAGTAGTCGCCCGGCGGGATCCACTTCAGTACCACCAGGGCGTGGGAGCAGGGTTGAGACTGGCCGTCACCACGGCGGAGGGTGCGGCCAATGGGACCATCGGCTTCGTAGTCGAGCACCAAGTTGGGGTGGCCAGAGTCGCCAGCCAGCCAGCGTTCGATCTTGGGACGCGATTGCTCGATGGCCGCGCCCACCGCATGTTCGGCAGCGCTGCGGTCGGTGTAAGTGGAGGCAGCGGAAATGTGGTTTTCGCGCTGCAGGCGTTCGCGCAGTTGGTCGTCAGTGCGCCCGACATGTTTCTTGAGGACATGGCCGCCGGAAGCTTCGTCCCGCGAGAGGTCGTGCGTGGGCCCTGAGAGAGACTGCTCGGCGCGGGCCGTCGGGCCGGACTGCGATGGCTGGCGGGGCGGGGTGGTGCAGGCTGGCGAGGCGGTGATTACGACGAGTGCGACCGCCAGCATGATTAGCGAGCCGGATTTAAATGTGGTGCGAGATCGCGACGTCGGCATAGGCGGCCTAAATTCCGAGCGCGGCTCGATGGCAGCGACCCGTCTGCACATTGTGCGCCGAGAATGGAACTGGGAGCAAGCGCAGATTCGAGAACCCGGCAGTGACGCTGGGGGACGGTGGGAATTCGTTATTCAGCAACGGCGGCACGGCAATCGTGATCCGCGCCAAGGCGGATGATATGAAGACGGACCCGGCGGGGAACGCAGGCGACCGGATTGCCTGGCGGGGAAATCAGCGGTAAGAGTGACGATGCAAAAAAGAGGCGCATCCCGCCCGGATGCGCCTCCGACTGCATGGCGATTCCTAGCGGCGATCGACGCGCAGAGCAGCCTGGCACTCTCGGAGGGCTTCGTCAATATGCTCTAAAGCCTTGCTGCGATGCCCATCAAAATCGTGGTCCGCGTGCTGGAGGTGGCGTCTGGCTTGTTCCAGGGCCGTGATGGCTCCCTGAATTTCGGGATGCCGCTCACCGTGGCGTCCCTGGCCCTGGCCGGGGCGAATCGGCGGCTCCGTCGGATAATTTTGGGCCGATGCGGGCATGGTCAAAGCAGTCGCCATCAGGCCGGATGCCACGGTCAACAAAATGCTTTTCTTCATGGTCAGGTAATTCCTCTCAAGAGGTTGCATAGAATTTGGAATCTGGAAGATTCCTATGCGAAGAAACCCAGCCCTCCAGGAAAAGTTTCTAGCAATCGGGGGCTGGGGTAGCAATCGGCTTGTGCTGTCGCCGCGGGGCGGTGCGGCTACTTGCCTTCTGCGGCCGCGTCGATTTTCTCAATCACTAGCGCGTGCGCGCCTTTGCGTTCGTACACCTTGCCGGAGGCCACAACTTTTTTGCCGGCAAAAGGCAGCAGCCGATCGTTTTGTGAGACAGCGGGAGTGGCGTCTGAAACGGGCAGGTAGATGACGCCATCGGCAGTCAGGATAACCAAGGGCGAGCCGGCCTTAGCGCAAGCCACGGCGCAACCCTCGCTGATTGGCTTCTCCAAACCTTTGGTGAAGGCGCAAGCCGAATCGAGTACGTAGCCGTGGATGGTGACGGTAGGGGACGGAGTTGGGCTTGCCCACGCGAAGACCATGAACAGGCAGAGGACAAAGCCAGTCACCGCAGTTGTTTTACCGATCATGAAATTGCTCCTTACACAGAATTTGGATTCCGTAAAAAATATCCCCAGCCAGCTTTCGAGCCGGCTGGGGACAGACAGTACCGAACGGCGGTAGCCCTCCGCCATTCTAAGGAGAGGAGCTCAAAGCGTATGCGGCGCTCTGAGCAACTGATGTCACGAATGTAACGTTGAGAAGAAAGGGACGCAATAATGTAAAAATACTAGAAGCCGGACAGTGGTTTGATGCCGGATCCCTCGACGCATTCGTAAGTTTTTCCGGCTAACAAGTCCTTGAATTCCTCGCTTCTGCCGCTGGGCCACTCGATCACCGCCCGCTCGATTTTGTCGCGCTTGCCGAGGCCGAAGGTGAGTGGCAATTCGGACTGCGACAGATAGCTTGAGCCGCCGCGCACGATGCGGGATTGCTCCACGCCGCCGGCAAACACGCGGACTTTGGCGCCAATCGCGTCGCGGTTGGACTTGGTTCCCACCAGCCGGAAGCGAATACTGCGATTGCCGGCGAGCTGACCGCTGGCTAGCTGGCCATTGGCTAGCAGATCATTGCGAAACAGAAATGCGGGGCCGTTGTTGGTGGTCATCAGAAGATCGACGTCGCCGTCGCGGTCGAAGTCTCCGAAAGCCAGGCCGCGACCGATTTTCGGGAGCTTGAAATCGTCGCCAACCTCGGAGGCTACATCGCGAAAGCTGCCGCTTCCGTTGTTGAGAAAAAGCTGCGGCGCCTGGGCGTATCCTACGTTCCCGTGAATGTTGCGCACGGTGTCGTCAATGTGTCCATTGGCGACCACCAGATCCTGAAAGCCGTCGAGATCGAAGTCACAAAAGGCGCAGCCGAATCCCAGGCTGTTCCGGGAAGCCATTCCCACGCCGGCGCGAGTGGAGAGGTCTTCGTAGATTCCGTTTTTGCCCAAGCGGTAGAGCCCAATCATTTCGTTATCGAAGTTGGTGATGGCAACACTCTCCGCGCCCGAGCTATCGAGCTGCGCGGTATCAACGCCCATGCCGGCACGCGCTTTGCCATCGGCGCTGAAGGCGATTCCGGTTTCGACAGCGATGTCTTTGAACTTGCCATTGTGCAAGTTGCGGTACAGCTTGTTGGGCTGGGTGTCGTTGGCAACCAAGAGGTCGGGCCATCCATCGTGGTCGTAGTCAAACATGGCGACGCCGAGCGATTTGGAACTGCTGTCGAAGATGCCGCTGGTGGCGGTCACGTCTTCGAAGGTGCCATCGCCGCGATTGTGAAATAGCCAGCAAGTCTCGCCGCGATAGGCTTCTGGCGTGCAATACGACTTGTGCTTGCCATCGAGGCTGCAAAAGACGTCGTGCTCGGGAGACCATTTCACGTAGTTGCAAAGGAAAAGGTCGAGACGTCCATCGCGATCGAAATCAAACCACAGCGCCGAAGTGCTGAGCGCGGACCGTCCGCCCAACCCACTCTTGTGGGTGACGTCCACGAATGCGCCTTTGCCGGTGTTGTGGAAGAGCCGGTTCTGTCCGACGCAGGTGACGAGAATATCGGGGTGGCCGTCATTGTCATAATCGCCGACGGCAACACCCATGCCATACATTTCGACATCGAGACCGGCCTGGCGGGTAACGTCGGTAAACGTGCCATTCCGATCGTTGCGGTAAAGGCGGAGAGTCGAGCGCGCGCGTGAGTGGCCTTGCCAGTCTTGACCATTGATGAGCAAAATGTCTTGCCAGCCGTCGGAGTCATAGTCAAGGAAGGCGCAGCCGGAGCCGAGGGTTTCCGGGAGAAACTTGCCGCCGAAGGAGCCGCTGTTGTGGTGGAAATCAATTCCGGCATTGCGAGTGATATCCACCAGCCGGAACCCGGGAGAGGCGGCTGCCCACGCACTCCATGGTGGCAGGGCCGATGCCGCCACCGCGCCCGCCAGCCCCGATAAAAATGCGCGCCGGTTCATGGGACGTTGACCAGCCCGTTGCGAATGGCATAGACCACGAGCTCCGCGGTCTTGTGCAGGCCGAGTGCATCCATCATGTTGGCGCGATGGACGGCCACGGTATTCGCGCTGAGATTCAGTTGGGTTGCAATTTCCTTGTTGGACTTACCATCCACAATCAGTTGCAGAATCTCCAACTCACGCGTGGTGAGTGCATGGTTGCGCTCGCCCTTCAGACTCTCGGCGTGAACGACTTGCGGGTCGAGGACAATTTCTCCCGCGACGACTTTGCGGATGGCCGCGCCGAGTTCTAAATCAACCGCGTTCTTCAGGATGTAACCGCGCGCGCCGGCATCGAGAGCCTGCCTCACCCACGTCTCCTCAGTGTGCATGCTCAACATTAGGACAAGAGTCTCAGGTAAATGTTTGAGAATCTCGCGGGTAGCCAGCAGCCCGCTCATTTTGGGCAGAGCGCAATCCATGACGACGACCTGGGGGCCGAGGTCGCGCGCCATCTTCACCGCTTCGGCGCCATCGCTGGCTTCGCCGGCCACCACGATGTCAGGCTCGTCCTCAAGGATGCGACGGAACCCGTGGCGCACCAGAGCGTGATCGTCCACCAGAAGAACGGAAATCTTACCCGGCATTGGCCTCCGCCTTTTCTCGCGGCACGGTCAAACGCACTAACGTGCCCGCGCCATTGGGATGCAGAAATTCCAGCGTCCCCTCCAACAACTCCGCACGTTCGCGCATGGCCACCAGCCCGATGCCCTGGGTGGCCTGGCGCAACTCGAAGCCCGAGCCGCGGTCCTCGACTTCCAGAATCAAGGTTGACGGCTGAAACCGCAAGCGAACCGAGGCATCGCTTACTCCGGAATGGCGGGTCAGATTATTCAAGGCTTCCTGCAGCACGCGATAAATGTGGATGCTCGCACTGGCATCCACCGCGAAGGGTGCGCCAGCTTTTTCGTAGGATATGCGGACGCCGGTTTGCCGCTCGATGGTGGGCAAATACCAGTCAATGGTGCTCTGGAGGCCGGCCTCCTCCAGCATCACCGGATGCAGGGCCTGCGAGAGAGTCCGAACTTTATCCAAACTGGATTGCGCCACTTCCGCGATCTCGCGCAACTCGTCGCGCAACGGAGAATTCTGCGGCTCGCGGTGGCCAGCCCGCGCTAGCATGAGCCCCACCGCGGTCAAGATTTGGCCGAATTCATCGTGCAACTCGCGCGAGACGTAGCGCAAAGTGGATTCCTGAGTGGCGATTAACTTCTGGGCGAGTTCGCTGCGCTGGCCAGAGAGTTCTGCCACTTGGCGAAATAGTCGCCGGTTGGCGCGGATCACGGTAAGGCTGGTCAAGAGGATGGCGGTTAGAGTGGCGACAAGAAATACATACACTTGACGTTGCACGCGGTTGTAGATTTGCTCGATGCGTTCGGTAGCTTGCTGCTCGCTCTCGTTGTTCTCCACCAGCAGACGGGCCACTGCGCTGGTCAACCCGGCTTGGCGCGCTTGCAATGTGACCCGGATCTGGGACCTGGCCTCCGCCTCTTTGCCTTCTCGGGCCAAGGCAAAGGTGCGGTCGACCGCATCCCAGAACTGCACTGCCGAGGCGGCCAGGAACGCACGCTGCTCGGGGGTGCGGGTCACTTTTGCCACCTGATCCTCGCGCTTCAACGCGTCATCCAGATCTTGACGGATACGCTCGAATTGCGCCGACCACGCGGTCAGCGGATAAGGTTCATCGTTATCGAGCATGTCACGCATGCCGAGCGCCAGCGAGTTCAAATCATTTTGGATACGCAGCAATTGCAGGGAGTCTTTGCGGTCGCGCTCGGCCAAGTTGTTTTGCAGTTCCCGCAAGCCGTGGATTTGTTGCGTGATGTAGAGCGAATAAGCCACCACTGCAGCGAGGGTGATGAGCAGTCCGGCAAACAACCCGAACGAGGGGGAGCGGCCGGAACTGGGAGAAGTGGACAAGCCACGAGAATACATGAGGCGGAGAGCGGATTCAGCCGCAAGAGTGTGGCGGCTATTTCTTGACCGCTTCGTCCCATGCCACTACCAGCGTGATGGGAGGCGTGTGCTGGTGTCCCGCCGACACCTTGACCAGCAACTTGCCGTCGGGAGCCACGTCCACGGACTGAACGCCTCCCGGAGCCTCGTACAGTTGACGGGGAACGCTGCTGCGGAATTCCAAGGCGGGTGAGGCGCTTCCCGTTTTCGGCTTCACCGTCTCCTCCGTAACATCGACCACCATCAATTTACCGGCAGCGTCCACGTAGTACAGTTCTTTTCCGTTGCGTCCCCAGGCGACGCGGTCGCTGAAGGCTTCACTGGCGCCGCTGGGCGAGACTTGCCATTTTCCTCCCGGGCCGGGATACTCCGTCACGTAGAGTTCGGAGCGCCCGCTCTCATCCGACACGTAGGCGAGGAGCTTGCCGTCAGGAGACAACCGTCCTTCGCGTTCGTTGAAGCGCGACTGCCCAATCGGATTGACTTTTCCTCCGCTCTCCAGCGAGAGAGCCACCAGGTCCCAACTGCTCTTTGCGCTCTGCGTATTGACTACGACTTGCTTGCCGTCGGGCGACCAGTCGAGGATGTAGGTGGGCGTGTTCGATTCAAGCAAGAGCTTCGGGCTGCCGCTTCCGTTGGCGTCCATCTGCTGGATTTTGCCGGCCAGCGGCGAGAACACAAGTTGGCGACTGTCAGGCGACCAAGCTGAGGAATAACCTTCTAACGGATCAAAGGTGATGCGGGTCAGGGTCGCGCGGTCCACGCTCATCAACCAGAGGTCGCCTTTGTAGGGATTAGCTTCATCGCGTTTGTATACCGACAACTTCTCGCCGTTGGGAGACAAGCGGGAAGTGCCATAGTCCCCCGGCTGAGCCAGCGTCGCCACTTGCTTGCCGGTACTGTCGAGCCAGAGGAACTGGCTGGGGATGGAGTAAGCCAAACGGTAAACCAAGATGCCGTTCTGAGAGACCGAAAAATTGCCGAGGTCACGCGCGTTGTTGAACTCCACCCGCGGGGCAAGGATGATGCCGCCGCCGGTCAAGGCCATCTCCCTGACGTTGAAGGGCTGCGCTACCAGGTCGCCGTTGCGCACATAAAATAAATGCCCGTTGGCATAGGCCACGCTGGTTGCCTTTTCCATGATTACTTGAGTGTCTTTGGAATCGACCGAACCGCCCAGCACTCTTCCGGTCGCCACATAGTTGGCATCATGAGAGACGAACAGGAAGTGCCGCCCGTCGGGTAAAAAGTAAGGAAAGCGGTTTCCAGCAAGCCCCCCGGCTTCGCTGAGGGCGGTTGCCGCGGTTGGAGTTCCGCCCCCTTCCGGCACTTTATAAATAGCATCGTGGACGTTGGGCGCGAACAGAATGGTGTGTTCGGTGCCCCAGGTACCACCCCGTCCGGCGGGGGCGTCGGCGAGAGTGTCGATGGTGCCGACGGTGACATCAATTCTCTTCAGCTTGCCCGCAGCGAAAAAGCCCAACCATCTGCTGTCGGGGGACCAAAAGGGGTAGGAAGCGCCCTCGGTTCCGGGCAGTGCTTGTACGGTGCCAGTGTCCAGGCGGCGCAGAAGGATTTGAGTTTTGCCGTCGCCGCTAGCCACGAAGGCCACGCGGCCGCCATCGGGCGATACAACCACATGATTGGATTCGCCGGTCGCGGTCAGCTCGAAATGTTCAGGCGGGAGAATCTCCGCTCGAACCACCTGCCGAGCATGCTCATGCAGCAAAAGCGCCAACAGTCCAGCAAGAGCCAGCAGCCATCCCAACACCGCGGTGCCCAAAATCCAGCGAGTTATGGTTCGCCGTCTCGCGACCTCAGGATCGGCTTGCTCGGCCACTTCTCCACCCTGCGCAATCCACTTCAACTGGAGCTTGACGTCGTGGGCATTTTGAAAGCGCTGGTCCGGATCCTTAGCGAGGCAAGTCTGCACCACGCGGTCCAGAGCGGGAGTGAGCATAGGTTGAATGCTGGAGACCGGCGGCGGCACGGTGGTAAGCACAGCGGCGATCACACTCGCGGTCGTCTTGCCTTCGAAGGCGCGGCGGCCGGTGGCCATTTCGTATAAGGTTGCGCCCAAGGCAAAAATGTCGCTCCGCTGGTCGGCCTCCTCGCCCTCGGCCTGCTCCGGTGACATGTATTGGAAAGTTCCGAGCACCATGCCGGCGGCGGTTAGGGCATCGCGGCGAGGCGCGGTGAGCCCGGCGGTCATGTCGGCAGCGCCGGGAGTCCCGGGAGGCTCGAGAATTTTCGCCAAGCCGAAATCCATCAGCTTGACCCCGGACTTGGTCAGCATAATGTTGGCGGGCTTCAGGTCGCGATGGGCGACACCGTTGCGATGCGCCCGGTCGAGGCCGTCACAGATCTCCATGCCATAGCGCAACATCTGATCGAGGGAAAGCGGCCCTTTCTTCAAGCGTGCGGCCAGGGTCTCGCCTTCCAGGTACTCCATCACCAGATAGGCAGTGCCGTCCTGCGTGCCGACGTCGTACAAGGTGCAGATGTTGGAGTGATTCAGCGACGAGATAGCGCGGGCTTCCCGCTCAAAGCGCTGCTTGGCATCCGGGTCATCAGCGAGGTGGGTAGGCAGAACTTTAATAGCTACGGTTCGTTCTAACCGGGTATCGAGGGCGCGATACACCTCTCCCATGCCACCCGCGCCAATCGGAGCCTGGATTTCGTAAGGGCCCAGCTTCGTGCCAGAGGTCAGAGACATGAATGACGGAATTATAGCGAAGTGAGGGCGGAGGGGGAGCGGAATTCACGCGGGCTAAGGGGGTGCGTGCGTAGGAGCAGAGCGCGCACTTGCTCGCGGCGACTGCTTCTCCGCTTCGCCTCGGCTACAATCACTCCAGGAGATTTCCTATGCAAGACGTTCTTCCCGGCACCCCCATGGGTGCCCGCCGCAACGAAGACATCGCGCTCGACATGATGCGCTTTATCGCCATGACTACCGGTTATGGCAAGACTGCCAGCGGCGGAGTCGGCTTCCAGGGCGGAGGAGCTGCCGCCAAGCCCGAAGACTACGCCGCCCACCTGCTTGAGCTGTATGGCAAGTGCTTGCGCGCGATCGACGGCAAGTAGGGCAGGCCTAGGGGTTCGCAGTTTGTCTGCGGCGCGCTGACCTTGCTGAGCTGACCTTGCGGCGTTGACCTTTGCCGCGTTGACCGCCAGATTGACTTTGCCCTGTTGCCCTACCATGTCGCCACTGAAAGGGGCACTTGCCGCCGCGCTCAGCGCAGAAGGGGACACTCTACACGTGGCTCATTCTTATGAACGAACAAGAAACGCGATAGAAGTAATTGAGCTGTGTCATCGCTTTAGGCAAGACCCTAATAACAACGGGAAAGCGCTGCTAAGCGTCGGACCGCGGTGCACGGGGCTCGGTGCGGTCTGCTTTGAATTGGCACTCATGCCGAAAAACTCCTATGGTTTAATTCCTTTTTCAAAGTAGCCCAATACACGGGGCTTCGCTGCTGGCAGTTGTCGCGGCTTGGGAGTACAGTCTTGAGCGACGGATTTTGTGGCTCGCACGGAGCCGGTGCTTCATGCGCATCGACGACAATTATCGCCGCCTTCGCCGCTTCAAGTTCCCCACTTTGTCGCGGTTCGTCTGGCGTTTACCTATCATCGGGGAGTTGCGATGCAGATGTGCAAACCGCGCCATTGCCCACGCCATCACCATTGCCCTCGCCCTCCTTATCTTGGCTACGGTTCTTGCGGGCAACGGCCACGCTCTCGCCGCGCAGGGATCGGGCGTCCAACTTGATCTGACCCCAACCGCTGTGCAATTGGGATCCGGTGAGTCTACGCAGGTGATGGCCGTCATTCGTAACAACGGCAGCACGCCCGCGCAGAACATGCAGATCCACTGGTTTACCGACCTCGCTCTTACGGTGAAGCCGCAGGCCATCAGGTCGCGCTCGGTTCAGCCGGGCGGCATGCTGGCGTGGCCCGTCAGCATCAGCCAGTCGGTTGCGGGACGCACGGTTGGGCCGCTGCACTTCTGGGTCAGCTACACCACGCGCAGCGAGACCAGCAGCAGCGGAAAAGCCGAGACAGGGATTTCCGGAGTGGCGGTCGCTTCGCTCGACGTTCAGGAGCGCGCATCGCTTGCGGTGGACAAACTGGTTACGCTCAAGCTGGAAGCCGCCGTCGATCAGCTCGACGAAAATCGCTCCGCGCTGCTCTACGTCGTCGTGACCAACACCACCGCCGTTCCGGTCACCGTAAAGGCGATTGAGACTTACAGCCCCGACTTCATAAAGTTCGGCGTGCCCAAAATCGGGAGCGATGCAACACTGGCGCCCGAGGCTTCTCGGACCTTCCAGGTACCGGTGACCGTGACCGATCGCGTAGTGACGGGAAATCAGCGAGTGGTCTTGGCGGTCGAACTGGCTTGGGTTGATGCGGGAAAACCGCGCACCGGCACGCTCTCAGTGGCGCAGACTTTGCCGGTGTCCGTGTTCGGGGAATCGGACTTGCTCAAACTAATGGGCGTGCCTTCGTTCCTGTTCCTGCCCGGTTTTCTGGCGTTGGCCACATTCGTCGGCTTGTGGACGCGGGTGGCTCCACGAACCAAAATGGCTGAGCCGCTTACGGTGGCGGAGACGGCGCTGGTCGCCATCACGCTGTCGTTGCTGGCGACATTTGTATATCCCTTTCTGAGCGGACGGAATTACCTGCGCGGATATGGACTGCGCGATGTCATGCTGGTTTGGTTCGGTTCGATGGTCTTCGCGCTGCTGGTATGGGTTGGCGTGGCTGGTACCATCTCCCTCCGGGCTAAGTTCCGGCGCTACGAACAGCAACAGGCGCAGCAGCGGGACCAGGCGGCGCAGGCGGAATACATAGGGAGAATCACTCCGACAAAAAACGACTCGCCGCTGGACATGCTAACCCGCATGGCATTGAACAGCGTGCAGGTTCCCCCGGAACAAGTCATGGCGAGCTTGGCGGGATCGAAGCCGAGCCGATGTTTTGTGGTGCTTCCCCCCGCCAGTGCAGACGCCCCGGTATGGGTTGCGCCTCCCATCTACCTGAAGCGCGACGCTACTAACCCTCAGGCGGCATGGAATCAAGCGCAACTCCTGGCTGAACTGCAAAAAGATGGCGTGACCGGGAACTGCGAGAGCCTGATAAAGTTTCTTCGGGACGCGCAATTGCAAGGATGGAGCGCGGAGTGGGGAGAGTCTGGAGTGGTCGTCTCGCCGACACCGGTGAAAACCGGTGACGTAAAACCAATAGAGCCTGCACAAGGTTTTGAGTTTGTGCAGGCCCCTTGAAAAATCGCAGCTCCCGTGGAGTTGCTGTAGTCGATCACCTAATCAATAGCACCTTCCGTAGGGGTTTGTAAATGGCGATCCTGGTAAACGAACTGCGCTTGTCGCTGATATGGAACAAAGTGTTTTTCAAGGACACTTTCCTCACCCGTCTGGCAGACCCCGGACAGTATGCGGTCGAGTTTGAAAAAGCGCGCAAGCAGAGCGGAGCGTGGCTTTTGCCATGGATTCCCGGCGACAACCAGCACTTTTGGCAGTACTATCTGCTGCCGGTGGCCCCGGGAAGTTTTGAGGCGGTCACTGCGCAGGATGCTCGCGCCTGCTTTGTTCCGTTACGCCTTCCGACATGCGCGCAGGCCATTGCTCGAGACGGGACGGTGGCTACGCTCGAAGGATTTTGCTTTGCGCACAGCGTCGGAGTGGTGGCCACGATTCACGTGCGTCCTGAAAATCCTTTGCCACTATTGCAGATCGTGGAAACGGCGGTGTCCGCTCGCAACGCTGATTTTCAGTTGGTGTGGAAAGACAAAGCTCCGGCCACTCATGGAAATTTGCAAAGCCTGGCCGACAAAGTCGTGGGCCGACTCCATACTCTGGCGCTCAGCGATGGCAATGCAACCGGGAAGCCATTGCCGTATCCCATCACCATCGCGACCGTGATTGACGCGACCTTGGGAGAGAGTCCCGCCGAGACCACTCCCATCACCGCTCCGCCGACTCCTGCAGCCAACCCCGCGACCGGGCAAACAGATCCGGGAAATGATGACGACCAGTTGTTGGGCCGCGCCATGAATGCGCTCTGCCTGTTGCAATCAGGATGGAGAACCAAGAAATTCCAGGGAGGTTGCGAGGATTACGCCGATCCTATGGGCAATCAGTTGGTTGCAATCGATCGCGGACGCGCGATCTGGCTCCCACAGCGTTTCTCAGAAATCGAAATCAAGGGCAGAAAAACTGCGCTTGGCTGTTACCATCGCAATCTCACGCTGGCGGCATTGCAAACCGCCGCCTTGACGGCGGTGATGGGACGCGCCGATGAGGTTCTTGCCGACCCCAAAGGCAAGCTGCTTCAACTTCAGCCCAAGGATGTGGCGGCGGCGATCGCTCTGCTCCGCAAGCTGAAGGAAGGCGACTATACCAGCTACCGCACGTGGAGTCTTAAACATCAGATCTCGTTCAATGAAGACCGCATGCAGCGAGTCGCTGCCAAGCTCGGCGTGTAGCGAACCGGCGGCGTTGACCCACGCCTGCCGCTCAAGCTGCAAGAGACATCGCGGACAATGCTAAGCTGAACTACTCATGGCGCTACCCGCCTCACTGGTCCCCACCGCGTTCAGTTTGATAGCAGTCGTGTTTTGGGGTACAAGTGACTTTCTGGGAGGATTTGCGTCGCGCCGGACCAATGCCTTCCTGTTCACGGTGCTGGTGAATCTGAGCGGCTTTGCGGTGATGGGTTCGCTTGCGCTGGCCACGCATGCAATCTTTCCGACCCGGCCTCAGGTCCTGTGGGCGTTGGCCGGAGGCGCGCTGGGCGGCACCGCACTCGCATTTTTCTATCGCGCACTCTCAACTGGAAACATGGGACTGAATGCGCCCATCGCGGCCGTGCTCAGCGCCGCCGTCCCCACCGTGTTCAGCATTGCGACGGAAGGATTCCCTGGCGTCGGGCCAGTTCTCGGTTTCGCACTCGCCGCCATGGGAGTGTGGTTAATCGCCCGCTCCGAGCAATTCAGTGGACGCCCTGAAGGCTTGGGCACAGCGGTCCTGGCTGGCTTGGGCTTTGCCGGATTCTATCTGTGCGTGCGGCAAACCGGCGACGCGTCCGCCGTATGGGTCGCCTCGCTCACCCGTTCCTCGGCGCTGCTGATTACCAGCACACTGGTGCTTTGCGGGAGGCACCTGCGCCCGGTCTCTCGAGCGGTGCTCGGATTAGCGTTGGCGGCGGGGGTGATGGATTCCGGCGGGACCTGGGTGTTTGTGCGCGCCAGCCAAACCGGGCGCCTGGATGAGGCGGTGGTGCTGAGTTCACTGTATCCCGCAGTCACTGTGCTGCTGGCAGGATGGTTTCTGCACGAACGCTTCACCCGCTGGCGCACCATTGGAATTCTCGCCGCACTGGCTTCCGTCCCGCTGATTGCGTTGCATTAAGTCGAATGCTGCGCCATTGGAAGAAATGGAGTGGAGGCGGGAGAATCAAAACATGAAATGGCTGGGGTCTGGCGAAGAGTCGCCGACTGTGGCAAGCTGGGAGCATGGGAAACAAAAACGCTCCAAAACGCGAAGCCAAGAAGCCAAAGAAATCAAAAAAGAGTGCAGCCACTCGCGAAGACTTTTCCTAAGTCGCTAGCGCGAAGGGTGAGCACTGTTACCGCAGTTCAGATCGCAAGGCTGCGATAAATTTCATCGCCCAGCGAGGGCGCGCAACAAGCGAGTTGCTCAGGTCGGGACCCATGCGCAAATTGGCGCAATAGAAAACCCTCCCGATGTTATGAGAGGGTGAGCGAATGGTTGGGGAGGAATGGCGAGCGCTAGGCGCGGCTCACGTTGCCTGCGTTGTAGCCTTTCGGGCCCTGCAGCAGGTCGAATTCCACGGTTTCGCCTTCGTTCAACGATCGGTATCCATTTTCCTGAATCGCCGAAAAATGGACGAAGACATCTTCGCCAGTGGAGCGTTGGATAAATCCATAACCCTTGGCTCCGTTAAACCACTTCACTGTACCCTTCTCTCTCACAGCGGCTACTCCTTTTTCCTTATCGCGAAGAATTATCTTTCTCCGTTTCCTCGAAGCCCCGGAATAGTCAGAGCTTCCGCTTGGAAAGGAAGAAAGAAGGTCTCGGCCTGCGTGTTTACGAATTCGCCTCGAAACAAACCTGCCCGGAGCTCCGCACGCCTCGGTGTCACCGGGCGTGCGCAATTCAAGACCGATACGATTTAAGTGAATTCAATGGCCAGCACAGGAACGTCAACCTCGAGCTAGACGACGCTCTTTGCCCCTCTTCGGTGGCAATGGGAAACGATAATATTCATCTTGCCTCGAATTGGCAAGGGAGAAACTTTCGTTGAGTATGTGCAAAAAAATGCATTTGTTCCAAAAAACCGACCATGATGGAGCGCTTCTGGAGCACTTAAGGTCCGGCCATCTTCAGAAAGTACTCAAGCGGCGGCCTCTCTTTGCCGTTTGCTCCCATGGAGAAGCCAGTGTCCGTAACCAGTCCAGTCGTCCAAGGTGTTCGTTCGCAATCGGCATACACTGTTAAACACGATCACCCGGGCCTGATCGCCTCCGCGTTCCACTACATGATGCGCACTGAGGTCCACACCTTCGCTTTTTCGGTGGCGGCCAACTCCATTCTCTCGTTCTTTCCTTTCATGGTGTTGCTGATGACGCTGGCGCGCAAGGTCTTTCATTCCAGCGTGATGTATGACGTGATCGTCGAACTGCTGCGTGACTACGTTCCTACCGGGCAGGATTTTGTGATTCGCAACTTGAACATGCTGGTAAGCGCTCGCAACCGCGCTCAAGTTTTTTCGCTCGTCATCCTGCTCATTACTTCGACAGGAATTTTTGTTCCCCTCGAAGTAGCGCTCAACAAAGTATGGGGATTCCATAACAACCGGTCGTATCTGGGAAATCAGATGGTGTCGCTGGGACTGGCGTTCGGGTGTGGCACGCTGGCGCTACTCTCGATCGCCATGACCGCCGGAAATCGCGCCCTGATGGAGGGGGTAATGCAAGGGCACGCGCCGTGGGTTGTGCATCTGGTGGGATTTCTCTCCATGAAGGCCTTCGCCATCGCAGCCACGATCGCGATTTTCTTTCTGATCTACTGGCTGCTGCCTAACGGCAAAGTGCCTCCGCTCAAAGTGCTTCCCGCCGCGATCATAATGGGACTGCTTTCCGAAGTATTCAAGTACGGCTACATCCTGGCGCTGCCGTGGCTGAACTTTCAGGAAGTGTATGGCCCCTTCGCGTTGACGGCGAGCCTGATGTTCTGGGCGTTTCTCTCAGGCATGTTGCTGTTGACAGGCGCCTACCTGACTGCCAACAAAGGGATGGACACCGCCTGCTAACATCGCAGTGATGCTCGAGTTCTCCACGCCCGTCAAGTACGTCAAGGGGATCGGCCCAAAGGTGGCGGAAATCCTTGCCACCAAGGGGATTGTTAGCGTGGACGACCTGCTGCACTACCTGCCCTTCCGCTATGAAGACCGGCTGAATCCTCGCGGGATCGCCGAGCTGCGCCCGGGCGAGATGGCTACCGTAATCGCCGAGGTCCGTAATTACGGATCGTTCAGGACCAGCCGCATGCCTATTTTTCAAATGACGGCTGGGCAAGGCCGCGCCCGACTGCGCTGCATCTGGTTCCATGCCCACTATTTGCAGGGGAAATTCAAGCCGGGGCAGTTGGTGGCGCTGTACGGAAAAGTGGAGCAAGACCGCGACGGCGTGATGCAGATCGTACAGCCGCAGTTTGAGCTTTTGGACGACGGGCCGGAGTCGGAAGGCGACGCCGCGGCTAAGGCGGCCACGTCGCTGGAAATCGGCCGCATTGTGCCCATCTATGAAGCCATTGGCCAAGCGAACCTGACGCCGCGGTGGTTCCGCCGAACCATTCGCAGCGCGCTGGAAAATTTAGCGCCGGATGGCCCGGATCCGATTCCGAAAGCGGTGCGCGAACACTTAAGCTTGATCTCACCGCGAGAGGCGCTGTGGCAAGTGCATTGGCCTGACGCCGGCGAAAGCTTTGCCGACCTGCAGGCCTCCCGCACTCCGGCTCACATCCGGCTGATTTTTGAGGAGTTGTTTTTCGTGGAGCTCGGCCTGGAACTGAAACGGCGCCAGTTGAAGGCGCAAACCGGAATTGCGTTTGAGCTCACGCCCGCGGTCAAGGCGGCACTGATCAAGATTCTGCCTTTTCATCCCACCGCGGCGCAGTTGCGTGCTTTCAAGGAAATTGCGAACGACATGAAGTTGGCGGCGCCCATGCGACGCCTTCTGCAGGGGGACGTGGGCTCGGGCAAAACCATCGTCGCTTTCGAAGCCGCCATCGTCGCGATTGAGAACGGATACCAGGTAGCCCTGATGGCGCCCACGGAAATTCTGGCGCAGCAACATTACTTTTCGGCGCGCAAGATTCTGGAGAAGGCGGGATATCGCATCGTGCTGCTGACCGGCTCGCTCGAGAACGATCGCAAGCGCGAGGTCCGCCGCCACATTGCGCAGGGCAATGCGCAATTGGTGATTGGCACGCACGCGCTGATTGAAGAAAAAGTGGAATTTGCCAAGCCTGGGCTGGTGATTGTGGACGAGCAGCATCGCTTCGGCGTGATGCAGCGGCTGAAGCTGATGAGGAAATCTGCAGACGGGCAGCAGCCCGAAAAGCAGCCCGAGCCGGACGTCCTGGTGATGACCGCCACGCCCATTCCACGAACCCTGGCGCTCACCCTGTACGGCGATCTCGATCTTTCTGTGCTGGATGAACTGCCGCCAGGACGGACGCCGATTGTGACCCGGCGCATCACGGACGAACGTTCGAATGAAGTGTGGCAGTTCGTGCGCAAGCAGGTGGCGGGCGGCCATCAGGCATATGTGGTTTATCCCGTCATCGAAGAAAACGAAGAACTGGAATTGAAGGCGGCGATCAAGATGCACCGCGAGTTGAGGCAGGCGGTGTTTCCGGAGTTCAGAGTTGGATTGCTGCATGGACGGCTGGCCGGGGAAGAAAAAGAAGCTGCGATGCGCGGCTTTCAGGCCGGAGAGATTCAGATTCTGGTTTCGACCACAGTGATCGAAGTGGGGGTGGACGTTCCGAATGCGACCGTTATGGTGATTGAGCATGCGGAGCGCTTCGGACTGGCCCAACTGCACCAGCTTCGGGGTCGGATTGGGCGAGGCGCCGCCAAGTCGTTCTGTGTGCTGATGACGGGCGGCAAAGTTTCAGAAGACGGCGAACGCCGCCTTGACGCGATGGTGCGCACCACCGACGGCTTCCAGATTGCCGAACTGGATCTCGGGTTGCGCGGACCAGGCGAGTTCTTTGGCACCAAGCAGGCGGGTATCCCAAGCTTCGTGGTTGCCAACTTGATTCGCGACCGGCAGTTACTGGAAGCAGCCAAGCGCGAAGCGGCGGCGGTGATCGCCGGTCCTAACGCGCAATGTAGCCAAGCAGAAATCGACCTGGCACTCCGCTATATGCGGGCGCGGTGGCAGAACGCATACGGACTGGTCGAAGTGGGATAAGGACTGGCGAGGGAGCCGAGCCTGCCAACCCGCTCGGCCTTACATTCTGCGCACTGGCCCAGCGCGATTCGACCTCGAACTGCATCACCGCGGTTGCGCCCACCGTGGCCCTAATCTGATTTTCCAAGGGTCTATCGATCGCGCCCTGCGAGGGGGTGAAGCTCACCGTGCCAGATCCATCGGAGACTACTTGCGTTTGCGATCCTCCGAAAAGCACCGGCATGGCATAGCGACCTACTGCCGACTCGTCATCCAATTCGTTTCCCGCGTCGTTGTCTGGCATAACCAAGGTGGAGTAAAAGGTGGCCATCGCGCCCATCACTGGATTCAACGCGGGCGAGGAATCGACGACCCGGAAGACGATGGGCGTGAACGGATCCCCCAGGGTGACGGTTTGGTTTCCCCCACTGACCAGTTGCATTTGCTGCGCCGTGTCCGCTACTGCGAACAGGGCGAAGGCTTGGCAGGGCTTGTTGTCGGGAGCCACGCAGGCGCTGACCACAACGTCGCCACTGATAGCGTCCACATGCACGCTGGAAGAAACGTAACCCTGGCTGTTAGTAGTCGCCGTCGCCGGGCTCAGACTAGCGGAGCCGTAGGTCAACAAAAAATTCACGCCGCGGCCAGCCAGCGGGCTTCCTCCGCTGACTACCTGCGCCGACAGCGCAACGTTAACCGTTGCTCCCCGCGCCACATAGACATTTGGCGACGACAGACTAATCGCCAGCGTCGAGTCGATCCCCTGTAGCGAGCATTGCACGGACTTGGCGGTGCTATAGGACGCGGGGGCGAGAGTGGCGGTGATATTAAGTGTGCCCGGGGCATTTACGGTCACGGTGGTGGAAGACTGGCCGCTAGCGTCGGTGAGTACGGTGCAGGACGCTTGGCCGCCGCATATGGAAAGAGTGGCGCCTATGTCGGCAGTCCACATCACGCTCGCGCCATAGACGGGGGTGAGTCCGTCGGCGGCGGTGACCCGGATTTTCACTGGGAGCGGCGCCACGGACCCCACCGGAACCGCGGGCTGCGAGCCTTGTAGCATGGCAATACCGTCAGTCGCAGCAGCACCGTAAGTGAGCGCGCCCGTCATTTGAGATGAAGATCCCGTGGCTGGGTCTGTGACCGTAATGTCCTGCACGCCGTCTAAGCCCGAGCCGGGAGCCGTAAGCACTACTTGGGTTGCCGACACCGAAACGACCATGGCCGAATCCCCGCCGACAGTCGCGGTCATGCCGCTATGAAATCCCAGGCCTTGCACTGCGACGGTTTGGCCTCCCTCAAGGCTGGCACGATCTGGACTGACGCTGTCTGCATATAACACGCGAGCGTGATAGCTGTAGTCATTACGCCCGTCTCCCCGTTGATCGGCTACACCCAGACGGAAGGCGCCACTTTGAAATACGGTGGCATTCAGCCGTGACATGCCTGGACTGGATGTGAGGAAGGGTGCGGAGGTTCGCGCCGAGGGTAAGATGCCGGGGGGAACGCTGAGCAGCCACATCCCCATCACCGGACGGCCCTTGGAAAAGCTGGGCGTCGCGGTTTCGTCAAGCGCTGTCACCTCCACCGCGAGAGTGCGTCCAGCTTGCGCGTTGAACTTGAAATAATGGGTCTCCGCGTAGTTGCCCAGAACGCTGGTCCACTCCGCGTTTGCCGGCAGCGCCGCGGGCGTATCGTAGGTGGTTCCTTGCCCCGGAGGAGGGCTGGCCGGAGCGACGGCGCTATTGTGCATCACGATATCCTGGTACAGGTCGCCACCGCGACTCACAGTCACCAGCAGAGGTGAGAAAGTCCCGGACGGGTATACCTGCCACGGCGCATACGGCCCTACCGTGTAAGACCAGTTGACGTCGATGGGTTCGACGCTCAGTTGAAATTGCGCGGAAGCGGCGAAGCCGGGAAATTCCAGCGCCGGCAAGTCGAAGTAACCCTCCCAGGCGGGATCGTCGGAACCAAACAGTGCGTAGTCTTGTCCCTTGGGATCGGCGAAGCCATTGATGGGATTGCCGGAGTTGCCTCGAAAAAGCAGGCCGGAAACCGACGCCGCCGCCCATTTTCGGGAAGGCAAGCCGCTCGCGGGGTCGATCCATCGTGCGACTACGCTGACCCCTTGCATAGGAGTGCGGTCGCTGAACTGCACCGAGCCGTGAAGATGCGCGGTTGTACTGGCGTCACCGGGATAGAGCATGGCCAGGGCGGAACGGTCGTCCATTTTGGGTTGATCTGCATCTGCGCCATAGCATACGGTGACGGGCACACAATTCGAGTGATCGGAATAATGCATCAAGGGAAAGCCCTCAAAGTCATCGCTCACCGGCAGGGGATCCCAAGTCAGGACGTTCAAGTTGAGCTGCGACCAACCCAATCCCAGCACGCGGCCCAGAGTCCTGACCAAGCGATATTTCAGGTCGGGCAGTTGGTCCGGACTTTGGGCGCAGGTGCCGTTCAGCACCACCAGGGCGTGCGCAATGTGAGCGTCGGAGCTGAAGTTGTCGGGGCCGCCGAGCGTGGCATTCAGATAGCAGTCACCACTGGCGCCATTTCCCAGCAGAGCATCGGTGACGGCGCCGTCCGCGTCATAAACTATGCCTAAGGGAGTCCCGGTCGCATCGGGAGAAACGTCAGCGGGCAGGGTGTACAAGTTGCCGCTGCGTGTGACATTGCTGCCGCTCACATCTTCGGCGAGTTGTCCGGCGCGCGTGGCAGACAAAGCGGCCGTCGGCACTGCCGTCCAATTGTGGAACGCGTCCGCTACAAGTGCGTCAGCCAGAGCTCCCCGTAAGATGGGGCTCAGGTCGCCCTGGTCGGTGTAGTACTGGAGGTTTCCGTCTGGCCAGCCGATTAGCTTGCCCTTCATTTCAGGATTGAAGTAACTATTTCCGGCCACGTAGGCGGGGCCGCCCGCATAGGCCGGGGTGGCCATCCCTAGCAGCATTAGAAGTACCATCGCGGCCACGGTGATGGATATTGAGCCAGATCGGGTGCGGTTCATCGCTCCTCCTGAATCGCCTGGCGAATGGCGCTGGTAAAGGCCTCGAGGCTCACGCGATCACTGGTGCGAGAAGCACTGACACGAGAAGCACCGATGCGAGATGTGGTGTCCGCTGCGGGAAGAGCGATGCGCTTTGCTCCCGGAAGCTGACTGGGGCGCAAGGCGCCGAGGAGCACTTGACCGGCGTCATCGACGACGAACGTCCCGGCCTTCCCGTGCACCAGACTGGTCAGACCCAGTCGGCTGGCGGGATAGAGAAACAATACGCAATGCTCCCCTGGACGGTAGCGGTCACCGTCGCTCCACAGTCCCGCCCATTCTCGGAAGATGAGCGTGCGCTGTCGACCTACTCCGCGAATCGCTTGTTCCACCCTAAACCTGACCTGGACGGTGGGGAAACTGTGCGGTTGGGTAACCGGCGAACGCCGCGCGTCCACCACTGTCCCGGAAACAATCATCCCCGCTGGCTTGGTCAGGGAACGTAGCTGTGCAGCAACGCTGGCGGTCGTTCCATCGCCCTCGATACCACGGTGAACCAACTTGGAATGCTGTGCGGACGCCCATCCCGATAACAGCAGCGCCGCCAAAACGAACTGGCAGATCCTCTGCATACACGATTACCTCGATTGTTGGAGGGTGGACTGGGAGAGTCCGAGGAATGTCTAGATTACGAAAGTACGCGGCGGTACGTCTGTGTCCGTCGTCACGTCTGATTGTGCTAAACGGAGGTGTTCCCCGACTGCCGCTAGCTCCAGATCACCGAGCGATCAATCTCCGAGATGCGGACCCGGCCGGTGAGCGCCATGGCCATTTGGAATTCCGATCGCAGGATGTTGAGCGCCTTGGCCACGCCAGCCGAACCGCCAGAGGATAAGCCGTAAAAAATGGGCCGGCCAACCATGACGACGGTGGCGCCGAAAGCCAAAGCTTTGAGCACGTCGGTGCCGCGGCGAATGCCGCCATCCACAATGACCGTGATGCGTCCTGCAACTTTGTCGGTGATGCGCGGCAGGGCGTCAATGGTCGCGGGCACGGTATCGAGGTTCCGCGCGCCGTGGTTGGAAACTAGGATGCCGGCGACGCCGCTGCGGCAGGCGATGTCCGCGTCGTCTGGATTGAGAATGCCCTTCAGGATCACCGGCAAATGGGTCAGCGATTGCAGCCACGCAATATCTTTCCAGGTCAGGCGTTCGGGCAGAATGCCTGCAAAGACATCGCGTTCGGTAGTCTTAGAAGAATTGATGGGAGCCTTCATTTCGCGCAGGTTGGGCATGTCCACGCCGGGGGGTAAATGAAACTTGGCGCGATCCTGGCGGTTGCGCGCGCCCGAGACCGGCGTATCGACGGTCACGACCAGGGCCTTGTATCCGGCGGCTTCGGCACGCTTCACCAGTTGCTCGGTAAACCCGCGGTCTTTCTGCACGTAAAGCTGAAACCACAGCGGCCCG
>JBBQVN010000044.1:0-24389 GCA_038211475.1 Terriglobales bacterium
TTTACGTGGTCCCCCGCGCGCTCCAGCGACTGGGTCATGAAGATCACTTGCAAACTGGCTTGGCGGGCAATGTTCTCAGGATTTTCGATGTGACGCAGGAAGATCAAGTTGCGCAAGCGGTCAATTTCGCCATCCGCGCGCAACACCGCCATCGCTTTCTTTACGTCGCGACTGGAAAACGACTCGCCGACGTCATGCAGCATTTTTTCCAGGATCGTCGCCATCTGTGTTAAATCGCGTGAGTCCTGGGAATCAATCCGCGCACTAGCAGACTGCGCGCTGTTGGCAAAACTGAGTAGCAGATCGCCAATACGCTCCAGCGCAATCATGAACTTCATGCAAGCCAGCAGTTGCCGGGCTTCCGGTTCAGTGACTTCTGTGATTGCAGTTGTGACGCCTGAGTCAATCTCCAGATCGAGAGCGTCCAGCTCTTTTTCCCGCAGGCGTATGCTCCCTAGACACGAGTGGGACCCGGTCGCAATGCCCTCGGCTGCTGCGGCGGCGGCTTCCTGTGCAATGCCGCAAGCGTGCACCGTCCGCCCCACCAAGTGAGAAGGAACGGATTCCAATCCCGCGGATGTTGTGCCCGCTGTGCTGACGTTTGCCGGAATGCGACTTGGAACTAAGCTCATTTAATCCCACTTTCCCACAGTCTGGTCCACCAGCGTCGAGCATAAAGCGTGGGACGCGACAGGAAGATTAAAAGTGCGTGAATTCTGGGCAGAGTTTCTTGTGGCTCAGTCGCCCGCGTTCGGCAACGTGAATAGGAACGTGCAGCCGTGATTGAGTTCGCTCTCCGCGCGGATCGTACCGTCATGCGCCATGACGATGTGTTTGGCAATCGCCAGTCCCAATCCCGTCCCTCCTGATTCGCGAGAGCGGGCCTTGTCCACACGGTAAAAGCGCTCGAACAAGCGCGGCAAGTCTTCGGACGCAATCCCCGGCCCGTAATCGCGCACGTAAAATTCGACATTGCCCTTGTCGGCACGCGCGCCAAGGACCACTCGTTTGCCGTCGGCGGCATACTTCAAAGCATTTTCCATGAGGTTGGCAAAGATCTGGTGTACCGCCTCGCGATCTGCGCGAACCTGCTGCGGAGGTGCAGTTTCCACTATGATCTTCACCCCGTAGACTCGCGCCATCTCCTGAAAGCTCTCGCGCGCATCGGATAACAGTTCCGCGGGCGATACCGGTTCCAGATCAAAGCGCTGCTCTCCCGACTCCACCCTCGCCAGGGTTAACAAGTCCTCGGTTAGCCGCGCCATGCGAGTAGCGTTCTTGCGGATGACTTCCAAAAAATCACGGACGTGATTACTCTCGGTCATTCCATCGAGCAAGGTTTCGGTATAGCCCTGTATCGAGGTCAGAGGTGTCCGCAACTCATGGGATACATTCGCAATGAAATCCCTTCGTGTCTTCTCCATGCGCTCGTTCTCGGTCAGGTCGCGCAATACCGCGACCGCGCCGCCTTGCGGCATGGGGGCCGCCGTGACTTCAAAAGTGTGCCCGGGCAAGATTGAGTTGGCGCGGCCGGTGGCGACCACCTGAGACTGGCTGGCGCGCCGAATAGTGGCGAGGAAATCCGGATCACGAACCGTTTCCACAACCGGGGCATTGAGCCGAGGCGGTTGCAGGAGCAGGCGATCCAAGCTGCGATTGGCCCACTGCACCAAGCCGTCAGGCCCCACCGCAATCACCGCATCCTGAATGCTGTTCAGCATCGTTTCCAACTCTCGCTGGCTGGTCTGGACTCGGGAAAAGCTTTCTTCGAGCCGACGCGCGGTCTTGTCCAGTGCTGACGCCACCTGCCCCACCTCGTCCACCGAGGGTTCCGCAATCCGGGCGCTCAAGTCGCCGGCAGCCACCTGCTCGGCAAATTCCACGATGCGCTTCAGGCGGCTGGCTGTATACCGCGATGCCACCACGGCAACAAGCAATGCGAGACCCAGGGCCAATGCGGTGCCCCACGCGAAAGCCATCCGCAGCCGCGAAGTGGAGGTTTCTGTCTCTGAGATCGGATAGGCGAAACGCACCGCTCCGCCAGAAATCGGAGCCGCAACATACACAGTCGGAATGTGCAGCTGAGGATTTTCGCGTTCGTCCGAACCGATCTTGCCACCCAATGCGCTTTTGAATTCCGGAAGATCCTGTTGGCTCTCTGCGATCACAGAGGCTTCAGAATCCGCCAGCACTCTTCCTGTGGGGTCAATGACGGTAGCGCGCGCTCCGGCAGCATGAGCTTCCTGCGCAGCAATATCGGCCACAGAGTGCGAACGATCTGTCTCCACGCGATTGGCAAACAGGGCCGCCTTCTGGCCCAGGTCACGTGTAATCTGCTCCTGCAAAGCCTGCTGCCAAGCGCGGCGCACGGAGAAGTCCAAGGTGACTGCCGCGACCGCAATCACCGCTACAAACACCAACATCATTTTGAAAAAAATCCTGCGACTCAACGCGGGACCTCGAAACGATAGCCCGCCCCTCGCACCGTCTTCAAGTATCTTGGATTTTCCGGGTCGGGTTCAATCTTTTCCCGGATTCGACGCACATACACGTCCACCGACCGCGGCGTCACGTAAGAAGTATCGCGCCATACCGCATCCAGCAACTGGTCGCGGGTAAAGACGCGTCCGGTATGTCGAACAAAGTAGTCCAGCAGCCGGAATTCAGTCGCCGTTGTAGGCACGTGCTCCCCGCGGATGGAGAGCGTCATGGCGCTGGGATCGATCTGAATTTCGTCCACCGCAAATGGCCCGGGCGACAATGGCCGCTCGAAGCGTCGCAAAACCGCTTTCACTCTCGCAACCAACTCGCGCGGACTAAAGGGCTTAGGAATGTAATCGTCGGCGCCTAATTCCAGCCCCAGCACGCGGTCTGACTCGCTGCTCTTGGCGGTCAGAAAGATCACCGGAATCGACGCCAGCGCTACCGACTGCCGGATCTGGCGGCACAGCTCCAGTCCATCCTTGCCCGGAACCATGATGTCCAGCAAGAACAGCACCGGACGCTGGCGCTCTGCATCGCTGAGGACCATGTTCCCAGTAGAGTAGAGGCGCACCGCAAACCCCGCGCCCTCCAGATGGTGGCGGACCAGACGGGAGATGTCGAGATCGTCTTCGACGACAAAGATGGCAGCTTTCACGAGAACATTGTATCCGGTATGGGTTACATGTCAGTGCTCCGCCGGAACGCACCTCGCTCACTGTCACATTCCGTTGACCTTCGGACGGGGCTGGAGACGCCCAGAATTTTTGCCCGCAACTTCGGCGTTCAACGCAGTACCAAGCCCGACTCTGCCGAAAGATCCATCGCCGCAAAGTCTCCCGCAAGAAATTTCGGATACGCGGCTGCAGCAATCATCGCCGCGTTATCGGTAGAAAGCGGTCGCGAGGGAAAATGGGCGGGCAAACCTTCCATTGCCGCTTCGCGCTCGAAGCGCTGACGAAGCTCGTTGTTCGCGGCGACTCCTCCGGTCACGAAAATAGTCTCCGCGTCGTACTCTCGCGCTGCGGCCAAGGTCTTGCTCGTAAGGTCGTCCACGACGGCGCGTTGGAAGCTCGCAACAAGGTCTAACGTTTGCGCGTCGCACAGCCCCAGGTAGTCTTCGACCGTGGGTTTCGTGATGGACGACAAAGCGTTCCGCCGCGCCTCGATGGACGATTGCAGATTGTGCAATTGCACATATCGCAGAACGGCAGTCTTCAAGCCACTGTAGGAAAAATCAAAACGAACACGGTCCCCTGCCGGAATTTCCTGCTGGTTGCGATCGCGGTGCTTCATTTGCGCCAGCGCAAACGGTACTGCCTCCGGATTCCCGTGCTTCGACAGGCCATCCACAATCGGCCCTCCCGGATAACCGAGACCCAACAACTTCGCCACCTTGTCAAAGGCTTCGCCTGCAGCATCATCTCGGGTTCGCCCGACATTTTCGTAAGTCCAGCCGGCGTCATGCTGGGCCGCCAAATAGAGATGCGTGTGCCCGCCGGAAACGACCAGAGCGAGCACCGGAAACTCCATTTGCACGTTGCCCTTCCGCTTCGACTCGAGCAGCACGGCGTGGATGTGACCCTCCAGATGGTTGACGGCAATCAGTGGTTTTTCCGCGGCGAACGCCAACGCTTTGGCATAGCTGATGCCCGCCAGCAGAGCTCCCATCAGGCCTGGCCCCCGCGTTACCGCGATGGCGTCTAACGATTGGTAGGTCTGCCCAGCTTCCGCCAGCGCTTGCCGCACCACGGGAACCAGCGCCCGCAAATGCTCGCGCGAAGCCAGTTCAGGCACCACTCCACCATAACGCTGGTGAGTGGCGATCTGCGAGGCCACCACGTTTGAGATGATCTTCTCGCCGCTCGCCACTACCGCCGCGCCTGTTTCGTCGCACGAACTCTCAATGCCAAGGATCAGCGCCATTCCCTCTCCTACTCCAGTTTTACATCATCGACCTCGAAATCAAACTTGCCGGCAGTCGGCCCGCCGACCAAAAGAATGGCGGTGATATCGTGGCCGTCGGTGCCGTTGAATCCCGAAAAAGGCAAGCTGACCTTCTGCCAATCCGCCCCTGCGACAAACGTCTGCACCGCGGGTATGCGGCCCCCGCTCTGTGTGAAGAACATGGCGCGATAGGTCTTGCCGTCGCCCTTCACCCAGAAAGTCAATGCCTTCTTCGTCGACAGGTTCACCGGCGCAAAGGGTTGAGGACCTGGGCTGAACATGGCGCCCGCCCAGGCAAAAGGCAAGCCGGGAGCGATATCTCCCGCGACAGCGAGCGCCTGTTTGCTGCCGTTGGCTCCGCCCGCTACTACGTTAATCGACCCTGTAGATTTCCCGCCCGCAATGTCATCCGTGCTCACACTCCAGCCCGCGCCGAACTTCGCGCTGGCTTTGCCGTCTTCGAAGTCGCTGATCATCCCCATTTCCGAGCCGCTCGGCGGGGCACTGTTGCGAGCCTGCTCGGAAGCTTGCTTTTCTTTTTCAACCTTCGCGCGATCGCTCTGGCGGTCCGCCTCCACCCCCTGCTTCCACACTGCCACGATGTCGCGCGTGGCCGTGATGTCTTTTGTAGGATCGCCCTTGACCAGAAGCAAATCGGCGCGTTTGCCTACAGCAAGGGAACCTCGATCGCTCAGGTGGAAGGTCGCGGCGGGGACCGATGTGGCCGCCGCCAACGCCTCTTCCGGGGTCAGTCCCGAGCGCACCAATAATTCCAGTTCGCGGTGAAGGCTGGCGCCATGCGCAGTTCCAGGATTCGGTGCGTCTGTTCCTGCCAGCATCGGAACTTTCAACGCCTTGAGTTCTCGCACCGCGGTCTCCGCAAACTTCTCGCTCAACGCCGTAGGAAACTTCGGAAAGTTCGTCTTCAAGTTCGCCATGTTTTCCGAAGTCAAGTATGGCAACAGACGCGCGTCCGCAGCCAGCGCCGCGCCACCCCCATCCCCGCCAACACTTTCCAAAACTGTCAAAGTCGGGATAATAAAAACATGGTGGGCAGCCGCCACCTTGGCAAAATCGGGCGCGGGCTCAACATCCTCAAACAGGTGCACCAGACCGTCGGCCCCCGCATCAATCGCATCCCTTGCCTGCTGTTGACTGCCAATATGGACCACCGCCAATTTGCCGCGCTTGTGGGCCGCGTCAATCACTGCCTTCATGGTTTCCTTGCTCAACGTCGGGCGATGGGAACCGTAGGCGCTGGCATCCTCATACACCAGCTTGATGTAGTCACTTCCCTCGGCAATGCGCGCATCCACAAATGCCTGGGCCTCTTCTGGACGACTGATCGTAGGGATTGGAATCCCATATTCCGTCCCATGCCCCCCTGGCGCTGTCACCAGTGTGCCCGCAGAGAACAAATCCGCACGGCCCGTCGCCTTTCCCGCCGCCTGTTCACTTCGCATCTGCTGACCAAATTTCACGTCGCTGAACATATCCAGCTCTGTCGTCACGCCTAACATCAGTGCTTGCTCCAACGCATCGCCCCACGTATGAGTGTGCGAGTCGATCAGGCCCGGAAGCAGCGTGTCGCCAGTTCCATCCACCACCCGGATTCCCACCGGCGCCTTCAGGTTTTTTCCGACGCCGTAAATCTTGCCCTCCCTCACCCAAACTTCGGCCGCCTCCGTCTTCTTGCCGTCGAACACCCGTGCGTTGCGAATCAGAAATTCACTCGATGCCGCTGTACCCTGCTGCGCCTGCGCTCCGTATGCACAGAATATTCCGAGCACTCCAATTATGGTCACGACCGTGAACCACTTTAACTTCGAGCCCTGCATGTTGCCTCCTGTGGACGTCATTTGATTTTCCTCTCTCCCAAATAGTTGCGAATCTCTAAGCTTCAAAAATGTCTTCGACCCGCTTCTTGAACAAGCGGCCCAGCTTGAACGCCAGCGGCAAACTGGGGTCGTATTTCTCCGTTTCAATAGCATTCACGGTTTGCCGCGAGACCCCGAGCTTCTCGCCCAACTCGGCCTGCGACCAGTTATGTTCCAGCCGCAATTCCCTGACGCGGCTTTTCACCGATACCTCCGCGACGCCAGCTGTTGGCCGACGATCCAGCAGACCGCCATCACCGGCCAAACGAAACACCAATTGACTTGCGGAAGCCCCACTCCTTGCAGAAATCCGTACCCAAAAGTCAGGAGAGCCGAAGCGGTAAATGCAAATGCCAAAGCCTCCAACTGAATTCGCTTCTGCAGTTCGTCCATCTTTTGCACCGATCGCACCACCACGAACGGCACCAGAAGCAATGGCAGCATCGGCAGCAAGGCTACCGGATATCGCCATGGACCCCCAACGCCGTGCTGCAACACCCGGATGCTGACCACCAACACCACCGCATAAGCCGCAACGGCCGCAATCATTTCTGCCGTATAACGCTTTCCCGAGAACCCCATAACGCCTCCTCGACCTGTCAAGCATGCTTTACATGTCGTTTGTACCAAAGCCGCTTCGCTAATGTCAAGCATGCTTTACACATTATTTTCAGACCCTTTGCCGTGCTAGCCTGAACCCTGCGAAGCCAAGCTTCGCGCAGAAAGAGATTTGTGCCCAGATGACGCTCCTTAGCCACGCCAGGAAAGATGCGGAGTGGATTGCCCGCACCCTGCGTCTGCGCGGCCATCAGGCCTATTTCGCCGGCGGCTGCGTGCGCGACATCATCCTCAACCGCGAGCCCGCGGACTATGACGTGGCCACCGACGCAACTCCAGAACAGGTCATGCGCATCTTTCCCACCGCCATCCCCGTGGGAGCTCAGTTCGGCGTAGTGCTAGTCGAGCCTGGCCATGATCAGCAACCCGCGGACGCGCCTCCCTCTGCCAGTACTGGTCGCGTGGAAGTGGCCACCTTTCGCTGCGATCTCAGTTACAGTGACGGACGTCATCCCGACCAGGTCCGCTTCAGCACCAGTCCGCAGGAAGACGCACAACGCCGCGACTTCACCATCAATGGCCTGTTCCTCGATCCGGCCAGCGGCGAAGTCTTGGATTTTGTAAGTGGGCGCAACGATCTTCAGGCAGGCATCATTCGCGCCATCGGCGACCCCGAACAGCGTTTTGCGGAAGACAAGCTTCGCTTGTTGCGGGCGGTGCGTTTCGCGGCACGGTTTCAATTTGTCATCGATGGCGCCACTTTTGCCGCCATGCAGAAACACGCGGTTCGCATTGGCGACGTTTCCCATGAGCGCATCCGCGATGAACTTGCCAAGATGCTTACTGAGGGACGTGCCCGCCAAGCATTCATGCTGCTGGATTCCAGCGGTCTGCTGAAGGAAGTCTTACCCGAAATCAGCGCCATGAAAGGAGTCGAGCAACCGCCGCAATATCATCCCGAAGGCGACGTCTTCGTGCACACCCTACTGCTCCTCGACCAGCTCTCTCCGGGCTGTTCTACCACTTTGGCGTGGGGCGCGCTGCTGCACGATGTAGGCAAGCCTTCTACTTTTCGAATCACTCCCGAGCGCGTACGGTTCGACGGTCATGTCGAAATCGGTGTCAAGATGGCGGAGAACATTTGCCGCCGTCTCCGTTTTTCTAACGACGACACCCAGCAGATCCTGGCCCTGGTGCAAAATCACATGCGCTTTGGCGACGTATTGCGCATGAAGGATTCCACTCTGAAAAAATTCTTGCGTCTTCCCGCGTTCGAGGAACACATGGCACTGCACCGCATGGACTGCCTCTCCAGCCACGGCGACTTGATCTGCTACCACTACGCCCAGGAAAAGCTGCACTCGATTCCTCCCGAGGTCATGCGCCCGGTGCCTTTAGTTACCGGCGACGATTTGATCCGGGTCGGATACAAGCCAGGACCGCAGTTCAAGCACATCTTAGCGGCGATTGAGGATGCCCAACTGGAAGGCCTCCTGTCATCGGGAGAAGAGGCCATGGACTTGGTGCGGCGTCAATTCCCGTTGCCCTAGGTGTGCGCTTCTTTTGCTTCCTGGGCGAGGTAACGAGCCAGTGCGTCTTGCCAGGTCGGCATGGCGATCCCGTGGCGATGCAAACTGGCCGGCGACAACACACTGTAAGCAGGCCTTTGCGCAGGACGCACGAACTCGGCGCTGGTAGTGGGCAGCACGCGAGTTTCCAGTCCAGCGCGACGAACCGTTTCCTGCGCAAAATCAAACCAGCTGCACGCGCCGGCATTTGTCACGTGCACAATGCCACGTGCATTCTTTTCGCAAAGCTGCCGGGCCGCCTCCGCCAGATCGTCTGCCAGGGTGGGGCACCCCTTCTGGTCTGTCACTACGCGGATTTCCTCGCGTGTTCGCGCCAGATCCAAAATCGTTCCGGGAAAGCACTTCCGCCCCGTGCCAAACAACCACGAGGTCCGCACGATGCAGCAATCTGGCATCAAATCTAGTAATTGCAATTCGGCTTCGGCCTTGGCCCAGCCATATACGTTGATAGGGCGCCGCACACTGTTGATCCTATATGGCTTCGTGCTCTTCCCCTCAAAGACGTAGTCCGTGCTGAAGAACAACAGGCGAGCCCCAATTTCTTTCGCAGCCCACGCCACGTTCACTGCCCCCGCAGTGTTCACTTCAAAACAAAGCTCGGGATTCGTTTCGCATCCGTCTACGTCCGTGTATGCGGCCGCCAGCACCACCCATTCCGGCCGAGAAACTCGCAATTGCGCCAGCACCTGCTCGGCATCGCGAATGTCCGTATCTTTCGAGGACGGCGCCGTTAGTTCGTCCTGCTTGCACTGTCGCACCCATGCCTGACCCAGCAGGCCCGAAGCTCCAAATAGAGTGATGCGCATCAGGAAGTCGCCCTAATCGAATGTCTCAGCGTCGCGAAACAAGGCTCCATCGCGATCTTTCGACGACACCACCGGCGCCTCGTCGAGCTGCCAATCGATCTTGAGTTCCGCATCATCCCATGCGAGAGTGCGCTCGCCCGCCGGGTCATAGACGTCTGTCGCCTTGTACAAAACATGCGCGCTTTCCGAAACCACCCGAAACCCGTGCGCGAAGCCTTCGGGAATCCACAGAATTCGCTTGTTTTCTTCCGACAGGCTTATCGCTTCCCATCGGCCGAAGGTCGCGGAGCTGCGCCGCAAATCCACCACTACATCCAGCACCTCTCCCACCGCAACCCGCACCAGCTTTCCCTGGGGATGGATCACCTGGTAGTGCAGCCCGCGCAGAACATTCCTCGTCGAGTAGGAATGATTGTCCTGCACAAACCGCTCCTTAATTCCGGCTTCCGCCCATTCCCGCTCGCTGTAACTCTCCAGAAAAAAACCGCGCTCATCGTGAAACACGCGAGGTTCCAGAACAAACACTCCGACCAGTGAGGTGCCTGTCTTTTTGATCCCCTCTCCCCTCTGCGCCGTTGCGCTCATCCAAACCACCTTTCTTTCAAGAGCTGAGAAAGATATGCGCCGTAGTTGTTGTTGCTCATCGACTGCGCCATCCCCTCGACTTGCTCCGCGCTGATGTAGCCGGCCCGGTATGCAATCTCCTCCGGACAAGCGACCATCAACCCTTGCCGCTTCTCTAATGTCTGGATAAATAGCGCCGCTTCCATCAGCGCTTCGTGCGTCCCTGTATCCAGCCAAGCCATCCCCCGGCCCATCACGCACACCTCCAGCTCTCCCCGCCGCAGATACTCTTTGTTGACGTCCGTAATCTCCAATTCTCCCCGCGCCGATGGCCGCAGCGAATGTGCGATGTCCACTACCTTGTTGTCATAAAAGTACAAGCCGGTCACGGCATATCGCGACTTCGGCTGCTTTGGCTTTTCTTCCAGACTGAGCGCCTTGCCCTCGCCGTCGAACTCCACCACCCCATAGCGCTCTGGATCATGCACCGGATACGCAAACACTCGGGCCCCGCTTGCCTTCTCGGTCGCCTCCCGGAACCGATTCACCAGCGCATCGCCATGGAAAATGTTGTCGCCCAGCACCAGCGCGCAGCAGTCGGAAGCAAGAAACTCGCGCCCGATCAGAAACGCTTGCGCAATTCCCTCAGGCTTCGGCTGTGCCGCATATTGCAGACTGATGCCGTAACGTTCACCGCTTCCCAGCAGCCGCTCGAAGGTCCCCAAATCCTGCGGTGTCGAAATGACCAGGATGTCACGGATCCCCGCCAGCATCAGAGTGCATAGCGGGTAATACACCATCGGTTTGTCGTATACCGGAAGCAGGCTCTTGCACACGGCATGGGTCACCGGATACAGCCGGGTTCCCGATCCGCCGGCCAAAATGATTCCGCGGTAAGGTGTCGGCTTACGTCCCTCTGGGTTCATGCCTCAAGGCTCAAGCGCATAGTGCGCCGACATCCACTCTCGATACTGCCCACTCGTCACCTCGCTCACCCACTCGTCGTTCGCCAGAAACCACGAAATTGTCTTGCGCATCCCGCTCTCGAAGGTCTCGCGCGGTGCCCATCCCAATTCGCGCTTAATCTTGCTGGCATCCATGGCATAGCGCCGGTCATGGCCCGGGCGATCCTTCACAAAAATTACCAGCTTCTTATGCGGGAACACTTTGGCGTCCGCATCTAGTTCGTCCATCGCGCTGCACACCGTCTCCACGATCTCAAGATTTGTTTTCTCGTTGTCGCCGCCGATGTTGTACGTTTCGCCCACTCGCCCACGCGACAATACGGCTCGGATCGCCTCGCAATGGTCCTCCACATACAGCCAGTCGCGCACATTCAACCCGTCCCCATACACCGGCAACGGCTTCCCCCGCCGCGCATTTACGATCGTCAGCGGAATCAGTTTTTCCGGAAACTGGTAGGGCCCGTAATTATTGGAGCAATTCGTTGTCAACGTCGGCAGACCGTGGGTGTGATGGTAGGCGCGCACCAGGTGGTCGGCCGCCGCTTTCGATGCTGCATACGGGCTATTGGGCGCGTACGCCCTGGTCTCGCGAAACCCAGGTTCACCCGGCCCCAGCGAGCCGTACACTTCATCCGTAGAAACATGCAGGAACCGGAACTGTTCCCTCCCCGCCGGGGCCAGATTCGACCAGTAAGCCCGCGCCTCTTCCAGCATCACAAATGTGCCTTCGATATTGGTCCGAATAAAATCGTCGGCGCAGTGAATGGACCGGTCCACATGACTCTCTGCCGCGAAATGAACAATCGCGCTCGGCTGGTGCCGCTTCAATACCTCCCGCACGAAACCCCCATCCACTATGTCGCCGTGCACAAACTGGTAGCGCGCATCCGTCGCGATACTCGCCAAATTTCGCAAGTTACCCGCATAGGTTAGCTTGTCGAAGTTGATTACCCCACCGGTTTCTTGCCGCATCCATTGCAGGATGAAGTTTGAGCCAATGAATCCGGCCCCGCCGGTAACTAGGATGGGATTGTCCATGGAATAGAAGCGCTTCCAGCCACGCTCTAAACGCGTGCCGCAAGTTCCCATGATTGTAAACAAGAAAGGGCGCAGCGTCTCTGCCCCGTTTGCGGCAGCCAGTCGAATCTCTTGCGTCCACTCCGCAAAGACCTGGCGCTCCGTCGCAAGACTCCTAAGCGACGGACGTTTCCTGCTCCTGTTCCTGCACCTGCCCCTGCCCCTGCATGAGCACCTCGTCCTCGACCGGCCCCGCGGCATCCTCCCGCGTCAGCCCTTCCCATCCCATTATTTGGAAATATCTTCGCTCGATATTTTCCACTATTTCCGGCCAAAGATAACTCGCCTCGATCTTGCGCTTGCCCTGCATCCCCGCCTCTCGCCGCACTCGTTCATCGGCAATCAGCAACCGCAGCATGCGCTCCAAGTCTGCAACTTCACCCCGCCTGAAGGTAAAGCCCGCGCCCCCCACCAGTTCGCGGTTCTCCGGAATGTCACTGGTCAGTACGCACACTTCCGCCCCCATGGCATCCAGCAGCGCCAGCGACAGCCCTTCCAAGTCTGATGGCAGTACGAACACCATCGCATTGGTCAGCAACTCTTCCAATTCCTCGCCCGCCACCCAGTCCAGCAAATGCACGCGGTCTGACTCGTGTTTCCGCAACTCGCGCGTGTAGTCATCGGTATAGCTGGAGCCGCCCGCCAGCACCAGTTGCACCGAGGTATCAATCCTCTCGAATGCCTCGATCAACAAATGGCAATTCTTCTCTGGCGAGAAGCGGCCCAGAAACAAAATGTAGTTGCCCGCGCTCAATCCTTTTGCCGCCAGCGTCCGTCCCGGCTTGCGTTCTCGAAGCTGAGTCCCGTTCGGGATGTACAGCGTCTTTGCCCCGTACCGCTCCCGGAAGTATCCTTGCAATGTCCGCGACACCACCATCGTGGCGCTCGGCAGCCCCACCGACGCCCGCTCCCCCAGTCGCAACACGGCCGATGCCAGCCAGCCCCACTTCTTCCGTTGCCAATCCAATCCTTGCACCGTCACTACCGTTTTCTTTCCCATCAGACGCGGGAGAAACGAAAACAGCGCCGGCCCCAAGGCGTGATAATGCACGATCTGGCAGCCCGAGAACATGGCGTGCACCGTGCTCAGCAGAGTGTGCACCACTGTCTCCAAGTGCTTCGAGCGCACTGTCGGCAGCCTCACCAGCCGCATCCCGTTGTGATTCGCCTGGGCCGGCGTGAAGTAGTTTCGGCAGTACACCGTGACTTCGTGACCCTTCGCCGCCAGCCGCTTTCCCACTTCCTCGTAATACGATTCAATCCCGCTGTATTTGCCAACCACTCCGCGCCCACCGATGAATGCCACTCGAAGTTTCGCCGCTGCGGGTTTCCGCACAACTACCCTCTCTCTCGACCGCTGCGCCCTCCCCCCAGCCATCTCCTCGTAGATCGCCAGCATCGCCCGATAATGATCCTCCGGATCGTGGCGCTGTTTCACCGTCGTTCGTCCCGCACTCCCCATCTGCCGCGCCACCTCTGGACGTTCGTACAAGAGCGAAATCCCATCCGCCAATTCCTCAACATCTCCCACCGGATACAACACACCCGTCTTCCCCTCCTCCACCAGTTCACGCCGCGATCCCAGGTCGCTCGCGATCACCGGCTTGCCCCACGCATACGATTCCAAAATGCTCTTTCCCATCGTCTCGTAGGCGTGCGATGGAAACACCGTGAACCTCGCGCCCGCCACCAACTGCTCGAGCGCCCCACCTGTGATGTGGCCAAGGAATTTCACATTCCGCAATCCCCACTGCTGCGCCATCGCTTCCAACTCCACTCTCTCCGGCCCCTCTCCCGCGATGCGCAGCGCAATCCTCGGCAACTTCCTCATCGCCTGCAACAGATCTCTCACTCCCTTCTCTTGCGACAATCGCCCGAGGTACGCGATGTAGTTCCCTTCCTGCATCAACCCCTCCGCCGGTTCCGGCAATGCTTGAAAATGCGGCAGTACTCGGATCTTCGCGCCGTCCCATCCCGCCGCCACCAACTTGTCACGCACGAAATGGCTGGGAGCTAGAAACATATCCACACACTCTTCATAAGTCCTCAGCCAATGGTGGACATACGCCTCCGCCGCCAGCACCGCTGCCGCTGCCCGCGACCCCTGGTAACACTCCTCGCTCACCACCCGCCAGTATTGCCCGCCCACGCAGCGTTCGCAGGCCTCTCCGCCCGACACCAAGTTGTAACTCGGACACAGCAGCTTGAAATCATTCAGGTGATATAGCACCGGCACACCGCGCTGTTTCAGTTCCCACAGAATCGATGGTGACAAGTGGTGATAGATGTTGCGAACGTGCGCCACTTCGGGAAGAAACCTGCTCACCTGTTCCCCCAGCGCTCGCCGCGCTTGTCGCGAATAAATCGCCTGCCCCGCCAAACCTACTCGCCGCAGAATGCCTTGCTGAGGATCTTTGAAATCGCGATGCGGTACCAGCGTTGTTTCGCAATCCATCTCCGGCTCGCGTCCGTGCTCCATCGAAAACAGTGCGACGTCGTTTCCGCGCTCCCGCATCAGCCGCATCAGCGAAAACAAATACGCCTCGGTGCCGCTGAAGCCAAAGTTATATTTGTTGCAGTACAGAATCCTCATACTGTTCGTTCTCCTCGCTCCGCCCCGCCCGCTCCACGAACCACTCCCCAAACTCTTCCACATTCGTCCGCAAGTTGAATCGCGACCGCACCTGCTCCCGACCTGCCCTGCGCATTCTCTCCAGCATTTCCGGCGCCGCCCTCTGCACCTCTTCCACCCGCGCCATAAAGTCTTCCATCGATCCCTCGCGATAGAGAAAGCCACTCTTTCCGTGCTCCACCAGTTCCGGGATGCCCGTGATCGCTGGCGCAAGCACTAGCCGTCCCTGCGCCATCGCTTCCATCAACACCAGCGGCACCCCTTCACTACGGCTGGTGAGCACCACCAAGTCCGACCTCGCGTAGTAGTCCCGCAACGCCTCTCGCTCCACCTGTCCCAGAAAAATCACTCGTCGGTTCAATCCTTGCGACCTCACCTGCCGCGACAACGCCCCTCTCTCCGGCCCATCGCCCGCAATCACGCATTCAAAATCAACCCCTCGCTGTTCCAGCCGGGCACACGCGCTAATCAGAAAGCGATGGTTCTTCACCGCATGCAGCCGCCCGACCGATAGCAAACGCAGCCGCTCCCCCTCGCTTCGCTCCGTTGCCGGCAGCAGCGTGAACCGCTCCACATCCACTCCCAATCGCTGCACCACGACCTTTCCCGGTTCCACCTCCGAATACCGACCCAGAATGAACTGGCGGTTGTATTCCGACACCGTGCAACAAAACGCACAGTTCGCAAGCTTGGTATCCAGATAGGCCCCGTGCAGCAGAACATCCGAACCGTGCAGCGTCATGCTGAATCCCGCCCCCAGCAGCCGCGCCGCTACCATCGCAACCCACGATGCAAAATAGCCATGATGCGCGTGGATGTGCTCGACTCCCGTCCCCCTCAACCGCACTGCCAGCGCGGCCCCCAACAGGGTGTGGGCCACCCCATGCAGTCGCTGCCGCAGTCCTTCCTTTCCTCTCGCCAGTCGCAACCACAAATCCGAAAGCAGTCCCACGTTGCAGATCAGTATCCATATCGACTGCACCGCCAACTTCGCAGAAATCGGCCTCAGGCACAGCGTTTCATCTCCCAATTGTTTCGACTCCCCCTTCCACACAGCCTCGTTCGTCGCACTCCCGCTGCATGGGATGACTCGCACTCCCCTCCGTCGCAACTCCGCGATTTCGTCCCCCACATAGTGCTCGAACGGGCTTGGAAATTCGTTCGCGATGTAGGCGACTACCTTGACGCTCATCTCAACGCCTCAGCAAAATTGGTTTTGCACCGATCGGCACGTGACCGTCCCTGACTCGATATTCGTTGCCATCCAGCGTCTCGTACTTCGAGTAGCCGGCGGGCGCGGCGTAACTGCTGCTCGCGCACTCTCCTCCGGCGCAAGGCTGCCATGCATCCCACACCGCCATCGCCTTCTCCCCGTCCGGCCCGGTCAATTCGCAGCTCCAAACCCACTGTCCCTGCCCCGCGCACAAGCTCGTCATCGTGCTTCCCACCATCCAGCCATACACCGTCGTCCATGCCTTCGCCGGCGGGGTGGGGCACCCCATACCGCTCCGCTTGTCTCGGCAACCTTCAATCCCATTCGGTCGAATCAGCCTTCCCCACGAACTGTCGGCGGCGTACCAATACATCCGCCGGTATCCCAGCGACCACCCCAGCAAAAAGTAGCGGGCGACGTAGGCCATCTGCATATCGGTATCGGGAAGTCGCCGCGCGGTGTCTCCCCAACTACCTTCACTGCTCCACACCGGACGATTCTTCGCCTCCTTCGGAATTGCTTGCACCAGCGACTGCCACCTCGGCCCCAAGTCCTCCGCCGCCGCAGGGCCCATCTCTGGATAGGCATAGGCATGAACCACAACCAGGTCCGCCGCCTCCGCCGCCCCCGCCGTCCCTAAATAAGCTCCGAGTGCGCGACTGCTGCTCGGCCCGGCCACCGCCTCCGGCGTCCCCAATCGCGCTGCCGCGAGCAATCCCACCGCCGGCTCGCCTTGGTTCTTTGCCGTACAACTCTGCGCCACCGCGGTAATCATGCCCCGCCCCGTCAAAATGCAGTTTGCGTCCTGTGCCATTCGCACCAACTGCTGGCTCGTTCCCGTCCACGATGCCTTCCGCGTGAATTCGTTCCACATCCCGAAGTGCCTCACAGGCGCATAGACCGCCGGATCAAGACTCGCCAGATGGGCCGCCATTGCGTACACAAAATCTCGCCAGTGTTGGTCGCTTCCCGTCCCGTCGCGGTTCAAGTCGTTCGGCGGATCGCAGTCTCCCCGGGTTCCCGGCGCGATCAGCCCGCCATAATCGCAGAGCCGGTTCGAGGGATCCGATGACGCCCATCTCGGCGTGCTGCTCAGCGTTAGGAACACATCCCACAATCCGTGACTCTTGGCCGCCCGCAGGTAGTCGTCAAGTACCGTCCATTCAAACCTGCCGGGTCCCGGATTCATCTGCTGCCAGCGCGTATCCGTGTCCCACAAGCGCAAGCTGCCAAACGGCACCGTAGGCCACGCAATTTTGTCCCGGCGAAAATGCAGTCCGAAGAACTCGGCTGGAATCACCTCACCGGCGATAGTTCGCGGAACGACTGGCTGCGCGAGTGCGGGTGGCCCACCCCACAACGAGAGCAGCCAAACCAGTCCAATCAACGCGACCAGCCCTTTCCCCATGATTATGTTTGTGCCGCGTGGTATTGCGGTCCCTATTGGGCGCGGCACTACCGTGCCTCCTCATCGCGCCGGTTCTGCGCCGCCAACACACCCGCCAGTGTAAACAGCAACCCGTTCACGAATTGGTAGTTCATCACCACAAACATCGCGTTCAACAAATACACCCCCAAGATCACCGGCCACAGTCGGCGGAAGCCTGCGCCCGGGAACTCATCGCCGCCCGCTGCTCGCGGTCGCCCCAGGCGGTACACCCCCACCATCAACCACACATACAACCCCAATCCCAACACTCCTTGCTCGACCAAAATTTCCAGGTAGGTGTTGTGCGGCCAAAACGCTTTCAGGTGATAACCCTCCATGCGCCGCGCCAGTTCCGGCGGCATCCGGTTGATTCCCCACCCCGCTAGCGGCCGCTCCTGAATTAATTCCCACGCGGCGCGGTAAACTGACAGCCGCACTTCCACTGGCCCCTCTTCGACCGCCCGATCCTGCAACGTGGACCGCAAGGTCTCTGAACTCAGGGCTACGGCCGCCATCATCGCACCCGCAATCACCCACGCCAGGCACACCCGTCGTACTCGCCTGTTATCGTTGAGCCACCACACCGCCACCACCGAACCGGCGAACGAAAGCCACACCGCCCGGGTCATCGTCGCCAGAATCGCCACCGGGAGCGCCGCCAACAGCAATGCTCCCCACCATCCCCGCAGTCGGCCACGCCCGAACGAGTCCAGCGCAACCAGGCCCAGCAGGTTCAACGTCACCCCGTTCGCCACCGCTTGAAGGAACGGCCCGCGAGCGCGATCCAAGTGGATGCCCAGACTCTCATCCAAAATGAAACGCGGAAAAATCAGCAACCTCGCACCCGCCACAAACGCGAGTGCCGTGAAACACAAGTACGCCAGAACCACTACCGCGAAGATCTCCAGACGTCGCGCGGCCCGCGCCTCGCCAAACACCAGTATCGCCAGGTGAAACAGCGTGTAAGGCACCACGAACTTTGCCGCCACCAGGCTCCACGTCTCCGCATCAAACGGTTGGCTAAGCAACCGCGCCCCGGCCAGCACCAGCAGGCACAGCATCGGCGCACTGACCGCCTTCACCAGCGGTATTGGTCGCCGCGTCACCATCACGTGCAACGCCGCCGCCAGCACTAGCGCCACAAAGACAACGTGATCCGCCGAATAAAACGGGTAGTCCGGAGGGCGGAACAACACTACCGCCAACGTCGCCAAAAATAACCACGAGGGCGCCACAAAGAGGAACTGAAGGGGCCGTACTACCGCTGCCGTCGCTCCCCACAGGTGCTCGCTCACTAGCCCGTCATGAGTTTCGCCATATCTCGCTGGCTGCACCGGTCTCGAGAAACCCGCGTTCCCTCCTCCCTGTGCAAGCTCTGTGTTCAGGATTTTTCTCCCCGGCATCACTCCTGCGTCGCCAGAGAGCCTCGGGTTCACCTTCCCCCTCCCGCCAGCACTACCCGCACCGTTCGCATCAGAATCTGCAAATCTGCCCAAAAACTCCAGCGTTCGATGTATTCCAAATCCAGCGCCATGTTGATGTGGAACGATGGATTCCTTCTCGCGGTGATCTGCCACAATCCCGTCAAACCCGGCTTCATGTCGAGGCGCCGGAGATGGTTCAGCTCATACCGTTCGAAATCATCTACCGGGTGAGGCCGCGGTCCCACCAGGCTCATGTCCCCCAGCAGCACATTCCACAGTTGAGGCAGTTCGTCCAGGCTGTACCGGCGCAGCACCGCTCCCAACCGGGTCACGCGCGGGTCACCGGCGATCTTGAAACAGGGCCCTTGCCGCTGGTTAATTTTTCGCAGCCGCTCCTTCTCCCCGTTCGAGTGCTGCCGCATGGTGCGGAACTTGTAGAAACGGAAACGCCGCCCTTTCTCACCCACTCGCTCCGCTACATAGCAGGCTGGCCCCGGGGAATCCAATTTGATCAGCAGCGCAATCGCCACCATCACAGGCCAACCCACTAGTAACCCACATATCGCTCCCACCACATCGAAGGCCCGCTTCCCCAACAACCCTCCAGTCGGCAGCGCCTCCTGGTGAAGCGTCAGCATGGGAAAACTCCTCAGGTTCTTGATCTGCACTTTCCCTGCGGCCGATCCATAAAGATTGGGGACCACTGTCACGTCCAGCCGGTTCCGTCGCGCCCGCTCGACTACGCTTCGAGCCCGGTCGGGTTCGCCCGGCAGAGCGACGATCACCTCATCCACAAAGTGGGCACGCGCCACTTGTTCCAAATCGTCGATCCGCCCCAATACTCCCGGATAAGCCAGCAGCTTGTCATCCAGAAAGCCCTTCACCGCGTAGCCCGATTGCCGCAGCGACTTCAGGTGCTCCGCGATCCTCCTGCCTTCCCGTCCTGCACCCACGATCAACACATTGCGAACCGGCAACGTCCCGGACCGCAACCTGCTCGACGCGCGGTGCAGCGTGCACCATCGTAGCGCCAGCAATCCCGCCGACCCTGCAACCGCCGCCCGCAGCGTATGCACCCGTGTCGGCGACCCATCCGTCATCAGCCAACTGCAACCCACCGTCAGCAGCGCCGCCCACATCACTGACTTGGTCACCGGCGTCGCGCTGCGGCAGTCGCTGTCGTAGCCTCCTTCGCTGAAAATCAGCAGCGTCGCCACTATCGTGTACAGCGTGGCGAATCCCACCGAAAATCCTAGATGCAGGCCCAACATGCGAGCCGTTCCTAGCGAACCCGCCAGCAGTACAACTCCATCCCCCAGCACCGCGCGCCACAAATCCCACCGGCTCTCCGCGCGTGGCCGCGGCAGCATCGCCTGCAGAATAGCCTGTACCCGCTGCGGATAGGCTGCCTGGCCACTTCCCGTCTCGACTGCCCCAATCCATTCCTGCGGACCAGGTACTTCGCCTTGGGCCGGGCTGTCCACCACTCGCGCCGGGCCTTTCCTTTTCTCCGCCCTCACGGCCGAGCCTGGAATCACTCGCGCATAGCTTTCCGCCACTACGCTTTGGTTCGACAATGGCGACACTGCTGGTAAAGACACTGCTGCCCTCTTCCGCGCTCCGACTCGAACTAGAATTGAATGGATTTGCTGCGAATCTAATTCTGTTGAAAAACTACAACCGGCGGTACAAGCCTTCCGGGATGGGGAATCGCCTTCCCTTCAGCACCACTCCGATCAGTTTGGCATTGGCGTCTCGCAAAACTTCCTGCGCTTTGCTGGCCGCCGCTCTTCGGGTCTGGTGCGCCTGTAGCACCAGCACCACTCCATCCGTCAACTGCCCCAGCAATGCCGCTTGGTTCGACCGTCCCAGAGGCGGAGCATACAGCACACAGTATTCAAAGTCGTGGCGCAGCTGGTGGATCCGCTCTCGCAACCGCGCCGCAGAACAAACTCCTCGGTCCTCTCCAGCCAGCAGCCGCGCAGGCACTTCATACAAGTGCTCAGAAAGGCGCTGAGAGATCATTCGCAGGCTGCTCTGCGGTCCGCTGATTTCGTTTTTCCACTCCAAGGGACTTTGCTCTCCCCCAGCCTCGGCGGTTACTGGCACCAGTGCCACCGTCGCGGAAACTTCCGCCGCCAAAGTTTGCGCCACCTGCAAACACGTCATGGCCATGTCTTCGCCGTCTTCGATTCCAGCGAAGACCACTTGTTTCGCCGGACGAGGCCAGCCCGGGAAAAATACTCTTCTCACCAACCCTCTCAGTTGCTCTCGCTCAAACTCGCTCGCGCTCCACCGCGCGGTCGGGGGCACCGCAGCTTCCCTTTGCACCTCGACGCACGGCTCAGCGTCATCCACCAGAATCGCCGCTCGCAAGACATCCACACCCGCATTCATCTCAAGCCTCTCCGCTCTCGCACCCAAAACTCTTTTCCGCTACGCTGCTTCTTCCGGCAACGACGCCAGCAGGGGCGCTCCCAGAATGGAGATCACTTCTTCCGGCGTCCGCAGAGCTGGGTCCAGGTAGTCCGCCACAAACACCGTCCCCACGCTCATCACGCTGGCCGCGCCAAATCCCGCCAGCAAAAATGCCAGGATCGAATGGACCGGAATTGCTGGCGCCACCGGTTCCTGCACTATTGCCACGTTCACGATGCCCCGCGCGTCCAGCGCATCTCCGATCCGCGCTTCCTCCCGCTTGCGCCGGTACAGCAAATAGTCATCCTCTTCCGCCTTGGCCTGGCGCGTTCGGTCCCCCTGCACCAGCGATTCCTGCTGAAACTGGCGGGCAGAGTACCGAAGCGCAGATAGCTGACCATTCGCGGCTAGTTCCTGCGCTTGCAGTCCCTCCAAATCGACAACAGCTTTGGCCAATTCCGCCTTGGCCCATTCATAATTCGCGTCCTTCGCCGTGATCTGTTCCCGCACTGGCGTCAGGTTCTCCGCCACGATGGCCTGCCGCGCTTCCGCAATCTGCTCATCCACTTGCCGCACCAGTCGGTAGCTCGGTTCGAACTTGGTCATCAGTTCGGTTCTCTTCAATTGCAGCTCGAGCACTTTTGTCTTCAACTTTTCCAGCAAGATCGGGTTGTCCGAGGTGCGAACCTCCGTGGTGCTTCGCTCCGGCAGCCCCGCAAGTTGCCGGCGCAATTCTTCGATACGCTTCTGTTGATTTGCAATTCCCTGCCGCACCAGACGCGCTCCCGCATCCCCCTCTCCCAACTTCTGCAATGCGATGTCCCGCTCCAGTGCCGCCGAAACCACTCCCCGCTCGCGCGTGAAGTTGGCCACCGACCGCTCCGCCACCGCTAACCGGTCTTGATACTGCGCCGTCTGCTGATCAAAGAATCGCGACTCACCAGATGGACGATGGACCGCAGCATGTTTCTCCAGGTACTGCGCCATCAGCGCTTGCAAAACCCGTGCCGCCTCCGCCGGACTATCCGCCCGGTACGCAACCTGGATCAGGTTGGTGCGCTTCACCGCGGCCACCTGCACTTGCTGGGCGAGCGTGCGCGCCGCTCGTTGCGCATTCGCTTCCGGATCGTCCGCCGTCAAGTGCAGCCGCGTGAGCAGATTCGGTTTTGCGACGCCTGCCGCAAGCGCCACGTTCTTCAGCACTTGCTCATCCCGCAGCAGTTCCACTTCCGAGTTCAGTTCCTCTTCGCCTACCTCGCTGCGCGCAAACTGCGGCGGCGTATTCACCTCCGCGGTCATCACAGGATCCAGTCTCCCTCTACGCACCAGCACCCTCATATGGGCCTCGTAGTTGGGAGACATGATCCCGTACAGGAGGACAATCGCAAACGTCACCGCAAAGCTCCAGGCGAACAGCCTTCGTTGACGGAAAACCACTGCCAGCACGTCGCGCATGGTGGGGGAGGGCGGTGCGCTCGACTGCCGGCGAATTGGGCTTTCTTCTAACATCTCGTTGCTCACTACCAGCTCAGAACTTCAATCCGCTCATGTACATGCCCATACTCGACGTGGGCATGAAGCGTTGAATCTTCGAGATTTGACTCTGCGGCACGTACACCAGGTCGCCGGGCCGCAAGTGCATGTCTTCGCTCAAGTCCCTGTGGTTCAACATCTGCTTCAAGTTCAGTACGCGGGCCTCGACTAAGTCGCCAGCCGCGCGCCGGAACAACACCACTTGCGAGTGCTTCGACTGTTTGGTGAGGCCTCCCGCCATGGCCACCGCTTCGTTCACCGTAATTTCGCTGCGCAATTCGTATTTGCCGGGACGCGCCACTTCGCCGGTCGCGATGAAATACGGTTTCTCAAAATCTTTCAGAGCAATGCTGACCTCGGGGTCATGCAGCGTCCCCACACAGGCGCCGCGCACCGCGTCCGTCAGGTCCGGCAGGCTCAGTCCCTCCACGAACAGGCTGCCTAAGTGCTTCAGCGAAATGCGACCGTCCGGTTGAATGGTGACAATCTGGTCGTACTCCGGTGAAAACGTAAAACTCAGTTCCAGAACGTCGCTCTTGTGTAGCCGATAGAGCGGATGGCGCTCCCCTCCGAGTGCAGGATCTCCCGTGCCTTCCGCTCTGCCGGGTTTTGTGATCGCAACGTCAAGAGGCATCTGGGTATCCCGGGACAAATTCCCCTTGGATCCCACCGCTGGCAACGGAAGGTTCGAGCTATTCGGACTTTCCAAATTGCTTACCACTGCTGCCGGCGCCACTTCTTGACCCGCTGCGACCACGACCGACTGCTGGACGAGCAGACCAGCAGCCACCACCACGATGATGCGTAATATTACGTTCATCTCCTGTTGCTCTGACCGCCTGCTCGTGCGACCGCTTTCGCAAGCTTGCACTTGCGGGATTGCTCCAGTTCACACGTTACGGCTAAGCCTCGGCGCGCGCAAGACATGCAAAGTGTTGTCCTCATAAGTAGCTAGAGACGATTGGTTTCGCGACTATTCGCGCCAATAACTGTCCACCTAAGTGGGTACTCCCCGAGTACCCCCTCAGTCGCCGGATTTCTCAGTCCTTGCTTCAAAGCGGCGGAAACGCCAGCAACGAAGTGCTTGATTCAAATGGAGATGCGCGATCGTCGCTGACCCGCAGTCACAATCGGCCAACACCAAATCCCCGTTTTTCTCGCAGCAATCGCCTCCGCCCAATGTGACGCAACTCGTGCCGCATGTGTGACGCACGTAACTGACACCACGTTCCGCCGCCGCGCACAATGGACCATAATGTCCTTGATAAGTACCTTGGACGCGTCACTTACGGAGAGTGAACCTCCTATCGAAGTGCTGGTGGCGGATTCCAGCCCCATTCAATCCAGGCTGCTGATGGGCGCGCTGCAGCGGCGGCCGGAATTCAACGTGCAATCCTGCCGGATCGAGTCGGAAGCGATTTTGACAGCCATCGCTGACCACCCCGTCGACGTCGTGCTGCTGAGCCAGGAGCGGCTGGCGGGGCGATGGGACGGGGTCGCGATCCTGCGGCGTATTCACCTAGCTCACCCCCAGGTCTCGCTGATCCTGCTGATTGACACTTTCGACCGCGAATTTGTGGTAAACGCTTTCCGTGCGGGCGCGACCGGGCTGTTCCATTTCAGCGAGTCGTCATTGCGCGCACTCTGCAAATGCATCCACGCCGTCCATCGCGGCCAGATCTGGATCAACAACGAGCAGTTGCACTTTCTGCTGGACGTGGTCGCACACACTCCGACCATGCGGGTAGTGAACGCGAAGGGAGCGCAGTTACTCACGCCGCGGGAAGAGCAAGTGGTGGCGCTGGTGGCCGAAGGACTGACCAATAAAGACATCGCCTGCGAACTCGGCCTGAGCGAGAACACGATCAAGAAATAT